>JAKQLF010000008.1 GCA_029567325.1 Bacteroidota bacterium
TAACAAGAACCGTTGGCTCGACCCATATAGTAACCATGGATTTCAATCCATGGCCAGGCAGTAAAAAGTAAACAGAGTTCCAGCGGAACGGCACATATAGGCTTGTGGTCAGTTCTCTGTGTTCACATGAGCCGTTCCTATGGAACTCTTTCTCAGTTTAGTCTTACCCAGGATTGAAATCCCGGGTTACGATATGAGCCGAGGCGCTGCCTCTTTGGTTTATGAGTGAAATTGATGATTGTTATTTTAAATTAAAGTGTGGCTGTTATTGAAATTACCTTAGTTGTATGTAGCAATATTCGCATCTTCTAATTGCAAGTTTAACAAGAGCCATCGGCTCGACCCTTAAAGTAACCGCATTGATCGAGGCGCTGCCTCTTTTGCTTTATGAGTGAAATTGATGATTGTTATTTTAATTTAAAGAGTGGCAGTAATTGAAATTATCTTGGTTGAAAGTAGCAATATACGCATCTCCTAATAATTACAAGATTTACAAGAGCCACCGGCTCGACCCATGTCGTATCCTAGGATTTCAATCCTGGGGACCAAAATAATCCTAGTCATGGAGTTCCATAGGAACGATCCATATAAGACACGAAGAGCTGTCAACAAGCTATCATATACCTTTCCCATGGAATTGAATCCTCTAATTCCGAATAATTCCATGATAAAAGTTGATCATTAATCCACAAACTATTGGACCATACACACAGTCCAACTAGTTCAAACTTAAATTATTTGCTTCCAACAGAACCAAAAAACAAAAAACGCGTAAAAGAAAGTGCAAACGCAAAAAACGGTAAGCACAACATGCGAAAAATATTACTCATAGAAGACGAAGTCAACCTCATCAACTTCATAAAGAAAGGACTATCAGAAGAAAACTTTGACGTTTCCGTTGCATTAAACGGCGAAATGTCCTTAGAAATGATCTCCATGAACCATTACAACCTTATTTTATTGGACATCATGTTGCCAGACATCAACGGCATTGACATATGCAGAGAGATCCGTAAGACTGACAATCAAACACCCATTTTATTCTTAACTGCCCTGAACACCCCTGATAACATAGCCTTAGGCCTCAATGTTGGAGGTGACGATTACCTTGCAAAACCCTTTAAGTTTGTTGAATTACTCGCTCGAATCAACGCCTTACTCAGACGCAGCAATCCAACAGAAGAAACAGAATTCAATATCAAAAACACGTATACCGTTGCCAATCTCACCATCAACGACAGCGGTAAATCGGTAGAACGCAACAATGAAAAAATAAATTTAACAGCCACGGAATATCGCTTATTGATGGTTTTGGTGAAAAATAGAGGACGTGTTTTATCTCGAGCAGACCTACTAGAAAGTGCTTGGGACATCAATTTTAACTTGGGTACCAACGTGGTAGATGTTTACATCAACTACTTGCGAAAAAAGATAGACGCAAATTATGAACCCAAACTCATACACACTGTAATTGGCATGGGATATATACTCAAAGAAGCATGAAAACACAATTCAAGATTGCCTTAATGCTCATTCTGACGAGTTTGATCATGTTGCTGTTTTTTGGAGGCAGTATTTATTATTTCCTTTATAATTATTCTTTTGCAGATTTTTATAAACGATTGAAAACCAGAGCAACCATTGCGGCACAATATAGATTTGATGGCGACAATATCAATACGGAATCTTTCAAACTATTGAGGGAAAAACATTTAGAAAAACTCGATGAAGAAAAGGAATTGGTTATTGCCATCAATGCTGACACCACCCTATCGGATGCTGCCAAACTTACAAATCTCCCGCTATCCTTCATCAATAATGTCTTTAAAAAAGGTATTGATAATCTACAAAAAGAGGAAACCTTTTATACTGGCATAAAATACCAAGACGCGGATCGAGATTACATAGTCATCGTTTCTGCAAAAAACCATTATGCCTTTGACCACCTATATTATATGCGCAATATCATATTGGCGGCCATTTTATTAGTCTTTGCCATTGTAAGTTATTTATCTCTGTACTTTTCAAAACACATATTTGATCCCATTAAAAATATCACAGATAAGGTAAAAGAAATTGGTTCGGAAAGTATGCACTTGAGGATTGAAGAAAGATACGACGACAATGAAATAAATCGATTGATCTCAACTTTTAATGATTTGCTTAATAGATTGGAAACTGCATTTGAAGTGCAAAAAAATTTTATTGGCAATGCCTCTCATGAATTTGCTACTCCCCTCACCGCAATCATGGGCGAAGCAGAAGTGATGTTGATGAAAGAACGAAGCCCTGAAGAGTACAAACAATCTTTAAAAAGTATCTTAGAGCAAAGTGATCGTCTCACCGAAATTACTCAAACATTATTGTTTTTAGCTGAAACTGGCTATCGAAACAAAGGGATAGAAACCCAACTTCTCAGAACAGATGAACTAGTTTGGGAGGCTAAAGCCATCATTGACAAACTTAACCCACATAACAAAATTCAAATCGATATAAGTTTACTTCCTGAAAATCCAAAAAAATTAAAAATTTATGGAAACAAATCGCTTTTGTTGATAGCAATCACCAATATCCTGACCAATGCATCCAAATACTCCAATAACAAACCTGTAAACATCAGTATTGCATCTAGTGCCGAAAATGTAGTCATCATCGTAACAGATAAAGGCATAGGTATTCCTCCATCAGAGCTCCCATTCATCTTTGATCCCTTTTTTCGAGCATCCAATACTCAGACATTTGAAGGTTATGGCATTGGTTTACCACTTTGCCGTAACATCATCAAAATACATAAAGGTCAGCTATCCTTATTTTCTACGGTAGATGTGGGAACCACTGTAGAAATCAAAATACCACATGCAAATATTCTCTGAATTCGATTCTAGCATTCATAAAAGGCATTGAATTTTAATTAGAATGGTCTATGTCTTATAAGTCTGATATTTTCTATCTGGGAATAAATCAAAATTACGTCCAAATTCAACCCCATTCGGGGTTGTGGTTTGTCTGTTTTTAGATACCCCGAGTTTCACTCGGGGCTAATGAAATTGAACCCTATTCGGGTTCTGGCTTTAGTAATATTACACTTTTCAGATTTACTAGGCAAATTAAACCTACAACCCTGAAAGGCCATTCGGGGTTGTGGTATGTCTGTTTTTAGATACCCCGAGTTTCACTCTGAGCTAATGAAAATGAACCCTTTTCGAGTTCTGGAAACTGAAAATTGACAACTATCTTAAGGATTTAGACCTACAACCCTGAAAGGGTTGAATATGAATAGCCCCGATCGCATGCAATAAGATCGGGGTAAAAGAAAATAAAAAAGTCCACCAACCCCGACTGGGGTTGAATAAAGCCCCAATGCCTTTTAAATGAGAATAATTTATTCATATTAAAACGATCTGAGAGTTTCAAACAACCCTGAAAGGGTTGAATATGAATAGCCCCGATCGTATGCAATAGGATCGGGGCTATTGAAAAAAATTAAGTCCACCAACCCAGACTGGGCCCGACTGGGGTTGAATAAAGCCCCAATGCCTTTTAAATGGGAATAATTTCATATTAAAACAATCTGAGAGTTTAAAATAACCCTGAAAGGGTTGAATATGAATAGCCCAATCGCATGCAATAAGATCGGGGTAAATGATAAAAAAGATTTGCCAACCCCGACTGGGCCCAAAGGGGTTAAATATCTATAGCAATAAAAAAATAAGCTTGCTTCCTCCAATAAAATAAATTCTAATCGCATTCTAATCTCATTATTATTTCATTCTTAAAGCCAGAGCGAACCTTTGTAGTACTAAATCAAAAAAATAAAAAAGAGTATGCAAAAGAGAATTCTTATTCCAACAGACTTTAATGTTGAATCATTAAACACCCTGAAAAGAGCCTTAGAGAGTTTTGATGATGGAGAAGTGGAGGCAGTTTTGTTTTATTCAGAATATTTATCTGATTCAATTACCGATATGTTATTTTATAATCCAGAAAAAAGACTCAATGAACTAATCACTCCGGTTTTTGAAGAAGCATTGACTATCCTAGTAAATAGATATGAGAAATTATGCTTGAGTGTAAACATTGAGCTTTTTCATTACAACAATGCAACAGCATTACAAAACTTTGCAGAAGCTAGAGAAATTGACCTCATTTTTGTACCAAAGAGTTATAAACTCAATCCTCTTAAGAATGGATTTGATCCTATTCCAGCAATAAAAAATTCCAATATGCCTCTGCAAGAAGTGAGTTGGGAAAATAATGCGGAAGAAGTTTATGAAGATTCGTTGGGTTATTTGTTTATATAAATTAGAATTGAAAGCTCAGAAGTAGAGCTAAATGACGATGGCAAACTAGCACATAATTTCTGATTCATGTAAAAATAATCAGGCTAGATTAGCAAAATTGTCCACAGTAGAGCACCTAATAATTTGGTGGGTTAATAATTACACATTTTGGTTTCATGGCGTGTGCACAACACGCCATTTTTTATTTATTTAATTTCGATAAATTATACAATGACTTTGCTTCCAATCAAATTCACCATTTGGTTTAATCCACATTTTTAAAAAACGAGTTAAGACCATATCAAAAATATTCCTAGCTCATTCTGTTGAAATAAACAACTTAACTTATATTTGGGATATAAGCTATTGAAAATGAAGACAAACAGCCCATTATTACTTATTATAATTGTTGTATTATTTGTTTTTAGCCATGCCAACGCCCAAAATTCCAGTACACTGAATGGCAAGATGCTCACAAAAAATCAAATAATTGAGGACTATGACATATTATACTCCACTTTGGTCAATTATCATCCTGTCCCCTTTCAATACATAAATGAAGAAGATCTCAAAACTTTCTACAATAGGCAAAAATCGCAATTTCCCGAAAGTTTGACCGAATTGGAGTTTAATAAGTTATCAAGAAATTTAATTGCAAAAATTGGCTGTGGCCACACTTCAGGAAAACCTTCTGACGAATGGTTTAAAGCAGTAACCGGGCAAAATGTATTATTACCCTTTACTGTTCAAAAAACTGATGATGATGTATACATCAGTGGTATTGTAGACGAGGAATTTGATTTTCAAATAAATGATAAAATTCTGGCCATCAATCATATTCCAATTGAAGAAATACTAATGCAAATGGCAGAAAATCAACAAAGAGATGGGTTAACGCAATCATTTGTGGATAAGGCAATATATGCTAGTTTTCGTACTTATTACTTATTCTTATACGGAATTCAAAAAGAATTTCACATTGATTACAAGACAAAGACAGGAGAAATTAATAGCACAATTGTACAACCAACAAATAAAAAAATAATTGAAACTAAACAGCAAGAATTAACTGATAATTTCTATAAAATATATGAGCATAAATGGAGCTTATTTGCTTATGATAGCACCAATCACCTTGCATATTTAAAAATCAAAAGTTTCAGTGACAGGAATGAATACAAGGATTATTATGAAAAAGTATTTAAATGGTTAGCTCAACAACCCCAAGCAAAACTCATTGTAGATATCAGAGATAATGGAGGTGGTTTCTTTAAAAACGGAAATAAATTATTAACCTATTTCACGCCAAATAAATTTGATTTCAATATGCACAGACCCAAGCGCAAATTGGAGAAAAATAAATACACGAAAATGAATAAATCAACCAAATGGACTAAGGTTGCTTTTTCATTAAAACCAAGTAAACAACGCACCAAAGGTGTGAAAACAATTACTTTCAAATTCAAGCCCAATAAATTGAATTACAAAGGCGACGTTCATTTACTTACCAATGGAAACACCTTTTCTCAAGCCGCTCTTGTTGCCTCTCAACTAAAAGAATACGGAGCAACTATATATGGAATGGAAACTGGCGGAACAGAACAAGGAACTAATTGTATGCTCAATTACCAACTCGTCTTACCAAACTCAGGATTAAAAATTACTATACCATATTATCAAGTCCTTTCAAATTCTACTAAAAGCGAATTTGGATATGGAGTCAAACCAAACTACGAAATAAAACCAGCTCATTTTACACTTGAGGACAATGTTTTGAATGACGTGGTAAAAATAATTTCAAAGTAAATACCTTGTCGCCTTTCATTCCTTTAGAAAAATTCCTTTCCAGAAAATTGGTTTAGGCTTGCATAAATATATTCAAACAGTACCTTTCCTTTAGTGAAAATCCACAACTAATCAACATCACTATTGCAGATGATGCCAGTCATCTTGATCTACCTTTTACTGTGTTTATTTTTATATTTCGTAAAGCACAAAACAGTAAAAACATGGATAAATTTCAGGCCAATCAGTTACTAAAAGATGCGCATGCCTTGCTTCACGGAGCGGAAGAAGAAGCCAATCGTGCAAATGAAGACAAAGTCTCCTTTCTCATTTGTGATCATGCCAGAAAATCAATTTTATCTTTTCTCCAAGGCTTTTTAGCAGCCAATGAATATGAAGGAAATGCAAATCTATCCATCATAGAACTTATCCAAGAATGTGCAAAATATGACCCTGCATTCAAAGACATCAATATCCGTAACATGGTTTGTGTTTCTCATCAAGACGATGGAGAGTTTTGCCTAGATGATGATAAAATCAATGGATGCCTTATGACTGCAAAATCTGTGCGTCACCACATCACGCATAGCCCAGTTTTATGAATTGGATCAATAAAATAATAAAAAATAACAGTGAAAATAAGCCTGATGGGCCCAATTCTTTCATGGTAAAACCTACATCAATGTTTGGCAAAAAAGAACAACCAACCGTAAAATATCCTGGCAAACGCATGGCTCTGGATGGAAACACAGCGGCAATCATGTGCGAAAGAGAATCTACAGATGCAGCAGGGGCATATCCGATCACGCCCTCGACGCAGATGGGAGAATATTGGGCAGAAGCAGCAGCGGCCGGTCACCTCAACATATCTGACCGACCGCTTATTTTTATAGAACCAGAAGGTGAACATGCTGCTGCGGCTGTAACCGCGGGATTATCTATGACAGGCCTCCGAGCGGCAAACTTTTCTTCAGGCCAAGGCATTGCTTACATGCATGAATCTTTATATGCAGCTGTAGGTAAAAGGTTGACCTATGTGCTCAATATTGGAGCAAGAGCGATGACCAAATCAACCTTGAATGTCCACGCAGGGCATGATGATTACCACGCCATTGATGATACTGGGTTTTTCCAATTGTTTGCAAAAAATGCGCAATATGTTGCCGACCTCAACATTTTGGCGCATAAAATTGCTGAACTTGCGCTTACTCCAGGGGTAATTGCCCAAGATGGTTTCCTCACCACTCACCTCATAGAATCCCTCAATTTACCTGAAAGAGCTTTGATTTACGAATTTCTGGGACGACCTGATGACATCATTCCTACGCCAACTCCCGCACAGAAACTGATCTATGGAGATACCAGAAGAAGGATTCCTGAATTATGGGACGTAGACAACCCTTTGATGGCCGGCATTGTCCAAAATCAGGACTCCTACATGCAAAGTGTTGCAGCCCAAAGGCCTTATTTCTTTGACCATATTCAGGCATTAACCGATCAAGCATTTGAAGATTATGCTGAATTGACAGGCAGAAAATATGCTCGGGTGATGACCTACCGAACCGAAGATGCAGATTATTTGATCCTTGGCCAAGGCAGTGTAGTAACCAGCGCAGAAGTGGTAGCTGATTATTTGCGGGAGAAAAGAGGCATCAAAGTTGGTGTTGTTGACTTGGTAATGTTCAGGCCTTTCCCAGCAGATTTATTGAGTAAAATTCTGAAAGGAAGAAAAGGCATTACCATTTTAGAAAGATTGGACCAACCTTTGGCAGCCGATGCTCCAATCACCAGAGAAGTAAGAGCCATCATCAATAAGTGTGTTGAAAATGGTTTAGTTTCTGAGTATAAGCCATATCCAGAACTAGAAACCTATAAAAGTGGGGATGTTTCTCCCATTTATTCAGGTTCTTTTGGAATGGGTAGTCGGGATCTACAACCAGAAGGTATCATCGGAGCCATCGAAAACATGATGCCAGGAGGCAAACATAAAAAGCAATTTTATTTGTCTATTGATTTTATAAGGGATGCTCCACACAATCCTAAGCAACGTTTGCATCAGGAATCCATCAGTGAAGCCTATCCTAATGTAAAAGAACTGGCTGTAAGGGGATCTGAAAATCCCGACTTAATGCCCAAAGGTGCCATAACAGTACGGTTTCACTCGATTGGTGGCTGGGGTGCCATTACCACAGGTAAAAACTTGGCCATGACTTTGTTTGATTTGCTCAATTACGACATCAAAGCCAATCCAAAATACGGTTCAGAAAAGAAAGGTCAACCAACGACTTACTATCTGGCAGCGGCACCAGAGCCTATCCGCATCAATTGTGAATTCTTCTTTGTAGATGTGGTATTGTCACCAGATCCCAATGTATTCAAACACACCAATGCGCTTGCTGGTTTGAAAAAAGGTGGATACTTCATCATCCAAAGTGACAAATTGAAACCAGAAGAGGTTTGGGCAGAAATTCCAAAACCATATCAAAAAGTCATCATCGACCAAGACATTCACATTTGCTACATTGATGGATTTAAGATAGCAAGGGAAGAGGCAACAGATCCCGAATTACAACTCAGGATGCAAGGAATTGCTTTCCAGGGAGCATTTTTTGCCTCTTCTCCTGTTATGGCCAATGCTGGCCTTAATGAAGAAACTTTACTCAAGGCTATTGAAGACCAGTTGCAACATAAGTTTGGTGGTAAAGGCCAACGCGTGGTAGAAGACAATATGCGGGTTGTAAAGCGAGGATTTACCGAAGTGGTTGAAATCAAAAACAAAAAAATACTCGACGCCAAAGAAGAGAAGGAAGTTTTAAAAGCAGAAATTCCGATTCCTTCTATGTTGAGATCTACCCCAGTAAGCGAATCAAAACTCAGCGACATTCACCGTTTTTGGGAACAGACAGGTTCATTTTATCAACAAGGTATGGGAAATGACAACATCACTGATCCTTTCATTGGTCTGAGTCTTATGCCCGCTGTGAGCTCAGTTTTCAGAGATATGACTGGCATCAGATTTGAACACCCCGAGTGGATTCCCAAAAATTGTACTGCCTGCGGAAAATGTTATACCATTTGTCCAGACACTGCTATTCCTGGATTGGTCAGCGAACTCTCAGATATCTTTGACACTGCTATAAAACGCGTGAGAAAATCCCATGATAAATTGGATTATCTTCCTAAGTATACCAAACAACTGGAATCAAAAACGAGGGCATTGTTTGCGACAGAAGGTAAGGAAACCACCGTCAATGATTTAGTCCATGACGCAATAGACGAATTGGTAGCGGAAAGCGGGAACACCAATGGTTTAGCCACAGAATTTGAATGGTTCAAAGAAGCTTTAGGAGACTTCAAATTTGCACTTACCAGACCTTATTATGATTTGTTTGAAAAAGACCAAGCCAATTCTGGTGGTTTATTTAGCATCACGGTCAACCCCACTACCTGTAAAGGATGTATGGCGTGCGTGGAAGTTTGTGAAGACGAGGCCTTACATGTTGTGACTCAATCAGAGGAATCAGTTTTAAAACTTAGAAATGAATGGGATTTTTGGAATGATTTGCCAACTACTCCTCAAAAATTCAACAGAATTGAAAGTTTGGAAGAAAAAATCGGGCCACTTGAAACGATTTTACTCGACAAAAAAGCTTATTCACAATTTGCAAGTGGAGATGGAGCTTGTTTGGGTTGCTCCGAGAAATCTGTAGTACACTTATTTACTGCAACCGTAGAATCACTCATGCAACCACGCATCAAAACGCATGTTGCTAAATTGGAGCAGCTGACAAGTGAACTTGAATCATACTTACAAAGAAAACTGCTTCAGCAAGTGGATGTTACAGACACAGACATGATGAGCCGCATTTTGGACCAGGCAAAAAATTCTGATCTTACTGTTTCTGAGATTGCGAGCAGGTTTGAAACAAGCAAAGGTAAAACTCCAATCGATCAAGAATGGCTACGTGAAGTCAGTCAAGTATTGGCACAACTCAAAAAATTACATTGGAAATACACTACTGGAACCACCGGAAAAGGAAGATCAACGATGGGAATGTGTAATGCAACTGGATGTACTTCGGTCTGGGGAAGTACCTGGCCTTACAATCCATATCCATTCCCATGGGCCAATCACCTATTCCAGGATTCTACTTCAATGGCCATGGGTATTTTCGAAGGACACATGGCAAAAATGGCTGAAGGATTCAAAGCGATCAGAAAAGCAGAACTCATTCTCAAAGATGAATATCAAGCCTCAAAATCAAAAGAATTTTTCACTTATTTCAATTGGCATCATTTTACAGATGAAGAATGGTATTTGTGCCCTCCTGTGGTAGCATTGGGTGGTGACGGTGCCATGTACGACATAGGATTCCAAAACTTATCCAGAATGATGGCTTCTGGCAAGCCGATCAAAGTCATCGTTGTGGACACTCAAGTTTATTCTAATACTGGCGGTCAGGCTTGTACTTCAGGATTCATTGGCCAAATTTCAGATATGGCTCAATATGGCAAGGTTTGGAAAGGTAAATCAGAACCGAGAAAAGAGATTGGCCTCATTGCCATGGCACACAGAAATACCTTTGTAATGCAAGCCACATTAGCCAACACCAGCCACCTCATAGAAGGATTTATTGATGGTTTAATGGCTAAAAGACCCGCTTTATTCAATGTTTACACAACTTGTCAACCAGAACACGGCGTTGCGGATGACCTTGGAGCACACCAGGCAAAACTGGCAATGGAATCCAGAGCATATCCAATATTCAAATATAATCCAGAGGCTGGAGTGACCATCAAAGAATCGTTGGATCTTTCTGGCAATCCTGACATGGATAAAATCTGGCCAACATATACGCTAAAATATTTGGAAAATGGCAGGCAGAAAAAAATGGAATTGCCGATGACTTTTGCAGATTTTGCAATCACAGAAGCAAGATTCAGAAAACACTTCCGCCAAGTGCCACGCGATGCATGGAATGATAAAATGGTACCATTGGCAGAATTCCTCACACTTTCTGAAGACGATAGAGTTGATAAATTCCCTTACATCTGGGCGATCAATAGGCAACAATCACTCAATAGAGTAATGGTAGACAGCACCATCGTAGATTCTTGCGAGGAAAGACGAGATTTCTGGATTTTACTCAAGGACTTGGCAGCTTCTCCAATAGATAAAAGCACTTCCAATGCTGAAATCGAACAAAAAGTGAGGGTTGAAGTGGTTAATAAAATTGCACAAGGGCTCATGAAAATGGCTTCCAATGGCAATGCGTCAGAGTCCCTGACGCTGTTGACTTCTGAATCAATTCCAAATGAACCGACTCCATCGACTAATGGTTCTGCCGGCCAATCAATGGGACCATGGTTGGAAACTCAGGAATGCTCTTCTTGCAACGAATGTATCAAAATCAATTCAAAAATATTTGCTTACAACGAAGACAATAAAGCATTCATCAAGGACGCAGAAGCGGGTCCATTTGAAGACATTGTAAAGGCTGCGGAAAAGTGCACGGCAAGAGTAATCCATCCGGGTTTGCCTACAGATACGGGGATGAAAGACTACGATAAATGGGTAAAAAGGGCTGAAAAGTTCAATTAAGGTCAACTTATGATGAACTTTTTCAAATACAAAGCAGGAACTTTCAACCATGGCATTCACCCTCCTGAAATGAAGGATGATACCAAAGGTTTACCCATCAGACAATTTCCCTTCTCGCCCATGATAGTGCTGCCTCTTGCACAACATATTGGAGCACCGTCGGAACCAGTTGTGAAAGAAGGGGATGTTGTAGCTAGGGGGCAATTGGTTGCCAAAGCCAATGGTTATATGTCTGTTCCCTTGCATGCACCGGTATCGGGTAAGGTTAAAAAAATAGACTATGTGCCATCTATTTCTGGCAAAAAGAATATGGGCATTTACATTGAAAGCTTTCCTTCGTCTAGTCAGGAAGTCATCGAAGGGCATGCTATTGATCTTGCCAATGCTAGTCCTGGCGAAATTCTTTCTGGCATTCAGCAGGCAGGTATAGTTGGCTTGGGAGGCGCTGCATTTCCTACTCACGTCAAATTATCAATACCTGAAGGAAAGACCTGTAAATATTTGATCATCAACGGAGTAGAATGCGAACCCTATTTGACAACTGACCATCGTGTCATGCTCGAACAACATGAGGATATTTTTATGGGTTTGCGATACCTCATCAAAGCACTTAATCCACAAAAAGTATACATCGGCATTGAAGACAATAAGCGCGATGCTTTTGAAAAACTTGAGCAATACAAACCACTTGACTTAGCTGTTGAAATGGTTCTGTTGCCTGTCAAATATCCCCAAGGTGCAGAGAAAATGCTAGTGACTGCAATTACTGGTTTAGAAGTTCCATCGGGCAAACTTCCCATTGAAGTGGGTGCTGTGGTCATCAACGTGGCTACAACAGCAGAGATTGGTCGTTTACTTCCCCATGGCCGGGGCATTCAAGAAAGGGTCATCACCATCACTGGTCCAGGAATTGCCAAAAAGGGGAATTATCTCATTACCATAGGCACGCCTTTGCGATTTATTTTGGAGCAAGTTAGTGGTGAAAACATCAAAGAGGTTTTTATGGGTGGCCCAATGATGGGAGTATCTGTATCTAATTTGGACATTCCCATTACCAAAGGAACCTCTGGTATCGTCGCTTTCAAACCGCAACAATCATTGGAAAACCAATCGGAATATGCTTGCATCAGGTGTGGTGCTTGTCTGGATGCTTGCCCCTTGTCGCTCAACCCATCACAATTGGGCATTCTGGCAAAAAATGAGGCCTATGACCTTATGGCCAGTGATCATCATTTATTGGATTGTTTTGAATGTGGATCATGCTCTTACGTATGTCCGTCAAATATTCCTCTGGTTCAATATTTCAGGGTTTCGAAATCAATTGTAAGAAAAAGACAAGCCAAAGCCAAGTCATGAAAGATCAAACCTTACAAATTCGGACGTCTCCACACCTCAAACGACCCTTGGCTACCAATACCATCATGTTACACGTGGTATTGTCCCTGATACCTGTGATGGCCTTTGCTGTTTACGCGTTTGGAATTACAGCACTTTTTCTCATCAGCACGACAACAATTGCATGCGTTGGGACAGAATATGTGCTCAATGGCAAAGTAAAAGGCAAACAAAACATCAAAGATTGGTCAGCCGTACTTACAGGCGTTTTACTCGCATTGACATTGCCGCCAGGTTTTCCTTTATGGATGGCTTTTGTCGGTGGAATGATTGCCATTGCACTTGGAAAATTTGTTTTTGGAGGCTTGGGCCAAAATTTATTCAATCCTGCTTTGGTCGGTCGCGCCATGTTACAAGCTGCGTTTCCAGTGGCTATAACCACCTGGACAGAAACCTTGGTAAATGGTAGATTTTCTCATATCATTCCATCAAGTTTGACCATCCCATTTTTAGAACCTATAAAAGCGGATGCAGTTTCCGGAGCAACCCCTTTATCAGCATTCAAATTTGATAAAATAAGTACTGATGTACAAGACTTGGCTTTTGGTTTTACTTCTGGATCTCTAGGCGAAACGTGTGCATTTTTGATCGTATTAGGCGGAGTCTACCTAGGTTTTAGAAAAATGTTGAATTGGCGAATACCTGTCGGCATCTTGGGTACTGTGGCCACACTTACTGGAATCTTGTTTTACCTCGATCCTGTAAAATATCCATCGCCCCTGATGATGTTGTTTTCAGGAGGATTGATGTTGGGTGCAGTTTATATGGCAACTGATATGGTCTCCAGTCCACTCTCTACGATTGGTATTTGGATTTACAGTTTTGTAATCGGGCTTTTGGTGGTTTTGATAAGGATTTGGGGCGGACTTCCTGAAGGCGTCATGTACGCCATCCTTTTTGGCAATGCACTTGCTCCGATTCTTGATAAATCCATTCCCCATAGAATTTATGGCATGTCTTCCAAAAATCAAAATAAAAACAGGGCATGAGCGATCAAAATATATCAAAAGATAAAGGCTCTGACGTCTTCCAATTGTTTAAATCCATGGTTGGAATAGGACTCATTTGCGCTGCATTGATCGCCTTTGTTTTTCAAACGACCCAACCTAGAATTAAAAAACTAAAGGCTGCAGCGTTGGAGGAAGCGGTATTCCAAGTCATTCCAGGAATGGTCCAAAAGAAAACTTATTTATTGGATGAGAAAGGAAATATCCAAATTGCTAAAGAAGGTGTTACAGCTGGGGAATTGATCTATGCAGGATATGACAATGACGGAAAACTACTCGGATTAGCCATTCAAGCAAGTGGAATGGGATTTGCCGACGTAATTAAGGTCATTTACGGGTATCGCCCAACCACTCAAAAGGTCATTGGATTTAAAGTTTTGGATAGTAAAGAAACGCCTGGATTAGGGGATAAAATAGAAAAGGACGAACACTTCTTAACCAATTTTAAAGCCTTAGACGTTGCTTTGGCTGCCGATGGAAAAACATTGCAGAATGAAATAAAGGCAGTCAAACAAGGTCAAAAAAAACACGAATGGGAGATAAATGGCATAACTGGTGCAACCATTTCTTCGAGGGCAATTGGGGCTATTTTCAAAGAGAGTACCCAGAAATGGATGCCAACCATTGTGGTCCATTCAAATATTTTTTCCAATGATACAACCTTGACGCATGGCCATTAAAAAAACAACACCGACTAAAGTGGGCTTTTTCCAAAGTTTGGCTTCCGCTCCATCAACCGACGAGTTTATCAAAGGTTTGTGGAGGGAGAATCCCACCTTTGTTCAAGTATTAGGAATGTGCCCAACGTTGGCTGTAACCAACTCGTTAACCAATGCCTTGGCAATGGGATTGGCGACCGCTTTTGTTTTGGTGGCCTCCAATGGATTGATTTCCTCTCTGAGAAATTTCATACCCAAACAAGTGCGGATAGCAACTTATATTCTCATCATAGCCACCTTCGTCACTCTAATAGATTATAGTATTCAGGCAACAAGTGTTTCCCTACACAAAAGTTTAGGTGCATTCATTTCGCTGATTGTGGTCAACTGCGTGATCTTGGGAAGAGCAGAAGCATTTGCATCCAAAAATAGCATTGGGCTTTCCTTGTTAGACGGATTGGGAATGGGTTTGGGCTTCACTTTTGCCCTCTCCTGCTTGGGAACATTGAGAGAAATCATGGGAAATGGCAGCCTATTTAATTTTCCAATTTTTGGACCTGCTTACCAAGAATGGGTTGTGATGATTCTTCCCGCAGGAGGATTTTTTACCCTCGCCATTTGGTTACTTTTTTTTAATCTTTTGAAAAAGAAAAGTTCAAAATGACAAACGAATCTCTATTCCAAATATTCATCAACGCCAGCTTAGTCAACAACTTTGTGCTTGCATATTTCTTGGGCATTTGTCCTTTTCTTGGAGTTTCTGGGAAGATAGAAACCGCTTCTAAAATGGGCGCTGCTGTTACTTTTGTCATGGTCATCAGTGCCGTTTGTGCCTATGGCATTCACAAAGTGCTTACCATCATTCAAGCACCTTTTTTAGAATTAATCAGTTACATCGTCGTCATTGCAGCCACCGTTCAATTGGTAGAAATGTTCATTAAAAAAGCCAGTCCAACGCTGTTTAAAGCTTTGGGCATCTTTCTGCCTTTGATCACAACCAACTGTGCCATCCTTGCAGTCGCCTTGTTTCAAACCAATAAAGGTTATGGTTTTCTGGAAAGCGTAGTGTATGCGCTCGGTGCAGGAATTGGCTTTACGCTGGCGTTGGTTTTGATGGCTGGAGTAAGGGAAAGAGCTGATCTCTCTACTGTGCCAAACATCGTAAAAGGAACCATTCTCACGCTGTTTATAGCAGGCATATTATCACTCACATTCATGGGCTTTGCAGGCCTTGGAACTCAATAAAAGAAAAGACATGTGGTATAATTTTTTACTCGGATTTGTATTCATCATCGGTGTGATGGCTATTTGGGCATTCATTCAAAGCAAATGGAAAATTGCTTTCTCTGAAGAATACAAAGATGAAGACGTGCTTGCACAACGGTCTGACTGTCACGGTTGTGGAAAATGCACCAATCAATGTACCAACAAAGAATCAAATAAATAATCGTCCATTCAAAACATAAATCATGGCAACACTAGCAGATTTTTCAAATGAAAAAAAATACAACGCAATCGTTAAAAAAACATCGCGGCTCACACCTTCGGATGCAGAAGAAGTGAGAGAACTCGTCATAGAAGTACACGATCCAGCATTTCAATGTGCTGTCAATCAAAGTTTCGGAGTGCTTGTTGCAGCGAATGGAGACTTTGGCAACGCTTATCATCACAGACTTTACAGTGTCGCTGATATTCCAGAAACTGGTCACAACAAGACCATTCTGACCATGTTAGTAAAACGTTGTTTTTACATCGATGAATTCAATGGGGAAAAGTATTCTGGATTGGCGTCCAATTACTTATGTGATCGGCAAAAGGGTGATGTCATTACCATTACTGGTCCACACAGTCTTCCTTTTGAAGTTCCGGCAGATCATACGGCAAATCTCATTTTGATTGGCATGGGCACAGGTATTGCACCTTTTAGGGCTTTCATCAAACACATCTATCAAAACATTCCAGATTGGAAGGGTCAGATCAGACTTTTTTATGGCGCTAAAAGTGGCTTAGAATTATTGTACCTCAACGATCACGACGGTGACCTTACCAATTATTACGACAACGAAACCTTCGAGGCTTTCCATGCTTTGAGTCCAAGACCGCACATGGACGATCCAATTGCACTAGACCAAGCTCTAATCTTGAGAGCCTTTGAAATTGTCCAATTATTATCAAAAGCCAATACTTATGTTTACGTAGCTGGTTTCAAGGATATCAAAAACAAACTCGACCTGACTTTTTCCAAAATTTTAGGATCGAAAGAACAGTGGGAAACCAGAAAGGCGGAGCTAATTGCAGGAAAAAAATGGGCAGAAATTATCTACTAAAAACTGCATCATGATTTGGATTTCTTTAGCTGCTTTGGGCATACTTACCTTCTTTCTGACAACGCTACTTGCTGTGGGTCAAAAAAAGCTGTATGTTTTTGAAGATCCTCGCATTGATCAAGTGGAAGACATGTTGCCGCATGCCAATTGTGGTGCTTGTGGCCATCCGGGTTGTCGTCCTTTTGCCGAAGCTTTAGTCGCTGGGAAAGTGCTGCCAGGAAAATGTTCAGTGAGCACAGAAGAAGGACGAAATAAAATTGCTGCTTTCCTTGGTGTGGATGCTGGTTCTGAAGAAAAAAGAGTTGCTCGACTAGCCTGTGCAGGTGGAAGTAATGTGGCCATCAATCGAGCAGCATACAGCGGTTTGCAAAGTTGCAAAGCAGCAAGTTTGGTTTCTGGCGGTGGGAAAGGTTGCTTTTGGGGTTGTTTGTGCATTGGCGATTGTGCGGTAGTTTGTGACTTCCACGCGATCACCATGAATGAATTTGGCTTGCCAGTAGTGGACGTTGACAAATGCACAGCATGCGGTGACTGCGTAGAAACTTGCCCCAAAGACTTGTTTTCCATCCACCCAATCAGCCACAAATTATGGGTCAATTGCAAAAATCAGGAAAAAGGCGATGGCATTCTGGAAGAATGTGAAGTGGCCTGTACAGCATGTGGACGTTGTGCCATGGATGCGCCTGGAGGACTCATTTCAATGGCTTATAATTTGCCAGTTATAGACTATCACTGCAAACACGACACTATGGTGCCCATCCAAAGATGCCCAACTGGTGCCATTGTTTACCTCGACGATCGCTTTGGGGCTATTAAGGGTGAGGAGAGCAAAAAGGTAATAAGGAAAGAAGGGAGAGAGATGGGAAGGAGTTAGAAAAGGTGTTTTTTAGAAATAAAAACTTCGCCAATTTTTCAAATTATAAAATCGGCTCAGGATCTCCAATTGATGAAAATTCCCTTTTGGCAACTTGAGGAGTCATAATTATATGTTCACCCAATACTGCTTCCATTTTTGCGATACTTTTGAGGGTAAGATTGTGCATCCCCGAAAGCCATTTACTGATTTCAGCTTCTGATTTATTTAACCTGGTTGCCAGTTCTTTTTGAGTCCATCCCTTTTTATCTAAAAGATGTATGACTTGTTCTGAAATATCAAGATTTAAGTCAATATATCTTTCAATTTCTGGAGATGAAGGTTCTTCAAAAAATGATGCAACTATGCTACTTTCAGTATTCATATTTTATGAATTTTATATTCGAAAATTAAAATTGGATAATTATATTTTCAGGTACCAATCTCCCACTTTTATTAAAACTAAACACCTTTTGGTCATAAGCTTTTAAGATTGCTTCGCTCAATATATTAGCCAATTCAAAGTGTGGTCTTACTATTGGGCAATCTTGGGCTGCGTGAATATTTTTTGTTTTCTCACCTCCATTAAAGAGAATAACAACACTTTCACTCAGGTGTAGGCAATACCATCTCAAACTACATGATTTATGGGAAATTTCAATTGGTGGAGGTAATGCATTCGCCTTCCTTTCCGGCCTAAACAAATAAGATCGGGCACCTCTTTTGTTTCCAATATTCTGAATCCAAGTTTTTAAAATCACCATGTGCTTGTGCTTCTTATTGTTTTCAATGAATTGAGTTCCTAAGGATGCAATTTCACCATTTATTCTAATTGTATAGAATATCACTTTCTGAAACTTGTAAAACTCTATAATAGTAGCAAAAGTACTCATTTTTCTCAGGTTTAATTGAAATAATTAACTTATAAATTAATTATTAGTTGAATTTATATTTATAACATATATATACTATTGATTAACATTGGCATATAATTTTATAGTAATAAGAAGATTTGTTTCCCTCTTTAAGGTTGATTTTCAGCAATTCTTCATTCTCCGTTGGTCTTCTTAACAATAACAAATATAAATATTGTTTGAAATTTAAGAACTATTAATTTAAAAAGTCAAGTAAAAATAAGTAGTCTTATTGTAAGTGTTAAAGCATTAGTCAAACATTTAGGCACCATATAAACTAATAAGCAAATAGTTTCTCTTTAATCCAACTTCCTAAATTGGAAATCAATAAATAACCGGCAACACAATCTTCACCATTACACCCTTTCCTTGCCCATCATTTTCAATGCTGAAAGTGGCATCCGATTTTAATTTGAGATTCAGCAAATAAATTCTGTCGGTGACTATTTGTTTGGCTCGGCTGATGTAGGGTTTTGATTTTTCTATCTGATTGTTGAGACCACGGCCATTGTCTTTGATTTCTATTTCAGTTCTGTTTTGGACGGTCTTGAAAGTAATTTTCAGATCTCCTTTGTAATCAATGTTGGCAAAACCGTGTTCTATGGAGTTTTCAATAAAAGGTTGGATGATCATTGAAGGCATGAGGACATCGTCTGGATTTTCAATTAAATTTTGAATTTGATAGTTGAATTTATCTGGAAAACGCATGACTTGCAGCTTGAGATATTCTTCTAGAAAATCAATTTCCTGGTGAATAGTGACGTATTCTCGATAGGAATTTTCCAGAGTTTCGCGCATTATGTAAGAAAATTTGGACAGGTTTTCGGCGATCGACATATTATCTGTTTCATTGAGTGCAAAACTTTGCAAAGATGCAAGTGCATTGAAAAAGAAATGTGGATTCATACGAGCTCTATTGAGTCTTTGCTCGGTTTCCAAAATCAATTTTTTGTTTTTTAAATCTTTGTGTCGGAAAAACAAATAAGCAATGACCAATGCTCCCAACGATAATGCCAGTAACAATAAATAAAACAGTTGATTTCTCCGTAAATCAGAAATGGTTAAATTACTTTTGGCTTGGGCAGCTTTTGATTCCAAACTGGCAATTTTGGAAATATTATCAATATCATTCAAGCTGTCTTTAAAGGTGTAATATTTTTTAGAAAAAGTGAATGCACCTTGGTAATCACCCATTTTTTCTAATATTTCTGATTGGATTTTATAACCATTCATCATCTGCGGAATGGCACCCAATTTTTCATGATAAAAAATGGAACTATCTAAATGCATTTTTGCCGACTTCAATTCGTTTGTCCTCAAGAATATTTCACCTAAATCCTGGTGATTAATTCCCAACTCTGGAAGATCTTCCTCCAGACAATTAGACAAATTCTCATATAGATATTTTTTTGCTGCTTCCCACTCCGCTTTATGAATGTGAAGACTAGCTAATCTTGTATTGACCAAAAATTGCGTCTTTCTGGGGGTAGGAATGATTTGACTCAACCTTAGGGTTTCGTTGCATAAACTTTCGAATGTATCTAAGTATTTTTTGTCACCAGTGTCTTCATATTCATGTAAAAACAACTGTGCCAATCTGGTATACAACAAAACTTTTTCTTCATCATTTTTCAATTTCGGAATCAAGATTTTTGCCTCCTCAATCTTTTCCAGTTTTTGCTCCCTTAAGACCATTCTATCATAAATCTTGGCAATTTGCAGGATAGATTTCACCAGTTTGGTACTATCTTTTTTACTTTCATAGAAATCTCTGAGTGAAATATTTATTTCTAGTGATTCGTCAAATTTGGATTGAAAAGTGTAAGCCTGATCCAATCTGCTTAACAAAGTGACGTTGATTGGCTCATTACACTTACTTTTTTTATACAAATTAATTGCACTTTTAATTTGATTTTCGGCTGCTGCATAGTTCCGATCTTTTATTTTCAAATTATAAACCTCTAATAAATAATATATCTGACAAATTTCATCTTTGGATTTTTCAAAATGCGTAAATGCATTGGTCGTTCTGATGGTGTCTATTACTTCACAGCTACATTTATCTTGACCAATGGCCAGGAAATGCAACAAAAAAAAGAACATAATTAGTACAGCCTTATTCATAAAATTGAAAATGTATGCAGATACAAAAATACACTTGTATGTGATTAAATTATTGAAATGGAAATTTGGGGTTAATAAAAATTAACTATAAAGTAGCAGTGAGTTTTTTTTACATTTTGGATTTTTTGATGTAGTGATAATTTGGCCCTTGCTCCAGTAACGTGAACGGATCACTGTGTTGCGATCTGTCAGCCCTTGGATCAGGTACAAACTTCCCATTTTTGATGGTAAAATCATATTTATTTTTAATGACACCACCAGGTTTGAAAATTTCTGTGACCACAGAATAATTGCCGTCTGTCATATCATTGGTATATACATAGTCGTGAGCATGATTTTCATTGATCCTTCTATTGACAGGCGGAAAGGCATAAAAAGGATTCTGATTTCTTACCCAACGCCCATTTTCTGTAAAAACAGAACCTTTTATCAGCGTCATCTGTGGGGTTTGTGCATCAAAATTTCCAATAACTTTTCCGTTGCGCATCAACCTTGCCGTGTATGGATATTCCATTCTTTCATCCCACTTGGTTTGATTGGTAATTTTGGCATCCCTTTCTGGCAAATAATGACTAAAAATAAAATCGCCATCACTATTATATTCCACCCTACCCCAATCTTCCCAAGCGCTTCTCATAAAATAAAGTTGCTTGAGCGGTGCGTATGGATCTTTGTTGCTCACTTTTTCAATGGTTATTGGAAAAGTGTAAAAGTGGTTTTCGTTGATGTAAAATTTCAAATCATAACTACCCTCAAAAAGTTTAATGAAGGAAGGATACAAAGGATCAGTCCCTCTATCATCCAATTTCATTCTGAAAGCAGGTAGCAATTCTGGCTCGGCACGAAAATAAAAAGCCCCTTTTTTCTCTCCATTTTGTTTATCAATTACATCCAAACGAAGCGGGGGTGGATAATAAGAATCATATTTATTGTAGTTCATCGCTTGTCCTTTGACGTCTCTTTCTGGTAAAAACAAAGCAAACAAACCATGAGGTCTGAAGTAACCCGAAGAAGCATCATAATACAAATAATCTTGATCCAATAAACTATACCAAGCAATGGCAGGAGACAGCACAGCACTGCTCATGTCCGCAATTTGTATCGTTGACTCTGGCTTTGCATTTTTATCCTTTGTTGTGGGCGCAGGAATATTTCGATCTCTTGTTCGCTCGGTGCTAGGCGAATTTCTAGTTTCATTGGCTGCTGGTTTTTCACTGGGAACAGGAATTGCCTTGGTTGGCTCCGGAGTTGATTGGGGTTTAGTAGGCTCTGCTTCCTTTTTAGTAGCTTCCTTTGCCTTTTTTACCAAATTACCCAATTGGCAATACATAGGGTTATGCAAGGCGATCAGCAAAATAAAAAGCGATAAAAACTTTAGATTTTTCATTTTATTAAATTAATATTTAAGGTAAAAATAGTCGCCACTTTCAAATACAATTGTTGGAGTTTAATAAGTGTATTGCTTCTAGACACAACTTTGCTTATCACTTTAATAAATGCATGCTAGTTAAAAACAAAAACCCTTACCGATCAAGTCAGTAAGGGCGAAACGGGGTCATTCAAAATCAATCTTTATGTAAATACTTATGGGATTTTTATTTTATTTTTATATCAAACTTGCCATTGCTTACAGTTTTCTTGTTACCAGTAGCATCTACCGCAACGAATGAAAAAGTACCTTTGATCTTTGAACTAGTTTTTTCGGTAATTTCTAGACTTCCACTACCACCTGGAAAGTTTGAATTGAATAATTTTCCCGTTCCAGTTTCAAGAATATTTCCACTACCAGCTTTGTCTGTTCCGAGATCGTACTTGCCTACTGTTGGCTCCGCACTTAGAGAAATATAGACATTTTTAAATCCGCTTTTGGTTTGATCTTCGCTGCCGTAGATGGCAAATATGTCTGAAGCTACTTTCTGGGCAAAAGCGAATTGCCCGCTTATTTTGTGAGCTGCCCCATCAATGGTACATTCAAAAGTGTCACCACCTCCTCCGCTATCTCCTCCTGCCTCATCGTCTTTGCCACATGAAATGAGCACCAAACTGATCAACAATAAAACTAATGATTTTGTAATTTGCATTTTGATTTAATTAAAAAGTTTAAAATAATTTCAATGCAAATTTGAATGATTCCAATGTGCTAGGTAGGTGTGGATTTATAAGTGTATGATTTCAATTAATACTAGTTACAATTAATTTAATTTATAATTGATCCCATTTATTTCATGCCAATTTTTTGCGGCCATCCACAATTTCGTGTTAAATACCGCAGAGGCGTTAAATATTATAGCCATGGATGAAGTCCATGACAATAATGAAACTAGCATATGATTTTGGCGGGATTTTTTGGCCTAGGTTTTAAAAAATCCCAACACCCAATTTAAGAATTCATGGAATGCACCTATCAACTAAGATAGAGTTTTTCAATAGCAGTAAGAATTTCATCTTTTTTTCTGAACGAGATAGGAATTTGTACATTGTTTTCAAGATGGATAATCAAACCTTCTGTTTTATCGATGGATTTAATTTTACCCAAATTGACTAAGAAACTATGATGACACCTTACGAAATTAAAAACACCCAATAATTCCTCATATTCTTTTAAGTTTTTGGAAACGGTAATTTCCTTATCATTTTCTATGAAAAACGTGGTGTAAGGCCCATTGGCTTCGCAGTATAAAATATCTTTAATTTTTGTTATTTTAATTCCATTGATGTCTTTCAGGGCAATTTTTTGATCTTGCGATTGATTTTTATTGATCGAATCCATCAGGATTTGGATTTGACCTCTTAAGTTAATTTTATGGATATTTTCTTTGGCCTTTTGCAAAGCATTGTTCAACAATGAAGGGCTCACTGGTTTTAAAAGATAATCCAAAGCACTGCACTCAAAAGCCTTCAATGCATAGTGATTGTGCGCAGTTGTGAAAATCAATTGAGTTTCGATGTCTTTTATTTCTTTAAAAATATCAAAAGCCAATCCGTCATCCAATTCAATATCGAGAAAAAGGATATCTGGTTCTAATTTTTGAATGGCATCTATCCCAGTACGGACGCCCTCTGCCTCAAAAATCTCATATTGTTCTGGCGTAGTGAAATGTTCAATCATTTTCACCATGGCTTTCCTGATAGGGAGTTCGTTGTCTATGACCAGAATTTTCGTTTTCAACAGTGTGATTTTTATGTGAAATTAATGTTTCCATTGTTCCAAAAGTAATTTACCACTTCAAAAATTACTTCCACAAGAAAAAACCTCGTGGCCTGAACACTGGGTCACAAGCCACGAGGGTGGCGAGCTTCGAGCATCGAGCTTCGAGCTTGCTACAATTTTTTCTTTAGAATCCATTTACAAATTAATTTGAATTCCCACCTGTCCCTGCTTCTGCAAGGGATTGAACTCCCACGTGTCCCTGCTTCTGCAAGGGATTGGATTCTCATTGACCCCCTATTGCCCATTGCGCCCCCTTGCAAAAGAAGGGACAGGTTGCAGGCATTGGGTCCGCAGGACATTGAATTCCCATTGAATTCCCATTGGATTCCTATTGAACTCCCATTGAATTCCCACATGTCCCTGCTTCTGCAAGGGATTGAACTCCCACGTGTCCCTGCTTCTGCAAGGGATTGAACTCTCATTGAAATCTAATTGACCTCTATTGCCAATTGCGCCCCTGGCATTGGGTCCGCAGGACATTGAACTCCCATTGAACTCCGATTGAACTCCTATTGAATTCCTATTGATTTTGAATGATTAATTTCTCAACCATTCTGGCACCGACCTTATCCGTGAATTCAACAAAATAAATTCCATTTCTGGCCGTAGTAAGATCAAGTAAATCTTGAGCTTCATTGCCATCATATGATTTATCAAAAATAAGCTGACCGACTTCGTTGATGACTCTGATGCTACTTACATTTTGCAAATTGCGAATGTTTAAATAGCCTGCACTTGGATTTTCAAAACTTAGATCATGGTGTTTCAAAAGTTGGCTTTGTCCTGTTTGGCCAACAAATGAAGCACTGGTCTGGACATCTAGCCAATAATCTTCTATTTCGACTCCTGGTTCTGGTGTGATGTTGGGCGAAATTCCTCCATTTGCAGTTTTCATAATAACCCTTAGTCGAGACAAACCTGTTGTAGCAGTTGAAGGAATTTTGATGTTCAGGTTGATGATATTTGCATTGAAAGCAGCGCCTACACCAAACAATCTTTCATTGTTTTCTAAAGTACCGTTTCCATTTACATCCAGATAAATCGCGTAATTTTGCTTTGCATAAGCGCCTGTGCTACCCATGCTGATCTTGAATTGATACGTCTGACCTGCAATTACTGGTGTAGATAGTCCAGTATTTATATAATTACCAGCTTCAGCCACAGAGGTTCTTTCTATACCTCCCACTTTGAAGTAATCAATGAAAAATGTTTGACCTTGGGGTGGCGGTATCAAAGTGATAAATGATGCAAAAGTGGAAAAATTATAACCGCTTACAAAAGGACAAACGGCAGATACCCTGTATACAACAGAATTTCCAGGTTGCAATCCACTGAGTAAATAAGAATTTCCAGACACCGTTGCAGTGCCAGAAGGCAGTGGTGCATTGTTGATGAACCATTGCACGTAATAATTACTGGCTTGTGGCACTGTACCCCAGTTGAGCGTTGCCGATGTAGAGGTAATATTTGATGCTGGTAATATGGAAGGATTAGGACAAGTAGGTGAGGAAGTAGTTGTGAATTGGGAAATTACTGGGTCACCTATTGTATTGGTGTAAGAACAAACTTGATTCACGCACCATTCATAAGTGGTATTCGGCAATAAGTTTCTCAGTATGGTTGAATATACTGGAGTATAATTTGTTGATGAAAATGGAATGGATATCCAACTAGATGCCCCTAATACTCTATATCCAAGCGACCAAAAATAGTTTTCGGTTGGTATACCATTAAAATTCCAAACCAATCTCACTGTATCAAAACCGATGTCTTGCGTTTGGGCTGAACTGGCTACTGCACATACTGTGTTGAAAAAAACTGGCGTGGAAATTTGTTCACCCGCGGCGCAAATAGCCCTGATTCGCCATTCTAGTTGATAACCCTGTACACCAAAATCAGGAGAATAACTGGCTGTCGAAATCGTGTCTCTGTAAGTGGTATAAAGGTCTTCCCAAGGATAATTGATGGATGGGTCTATGATTTCAATGATGTACGAGGAAGCGCCAACATCACTCCAGGAGAACAACATTTGGGATCCGTTTTGGCTAGCAACTAAATTTGTAGGAGCACTGGTACAGGTTGTTTTTCCTTGCTGGAGAGCAGCAAGGAAAAAAACTAAAAGTGTAAATAATTTCAATTTCATAATATGATAATTTTTTTTCAAATGTCGGTTCTAGAAAATGGATATGGGTTTGGTCTTTCACGACTGCAACCTTTGCTTTAATAAGTGTAAGGAATGGTCTTATAATGGATGATGATGAATGGTGAATGGTGAATGGTGAATGGTGAATGGTGAATGGTGAATGGTTAATGGTTAATGGTTAATAATTCGAAAATATAAAATGGAACCACTTGTAGAGAAAGGGCTTCCCCTTTCTATTTGGAAGGCCTGCGTGCCTTTCCCAAACGAAATGTATATTGTAGGGTGTGAATGGTGAATTGTGAATGGTGTGAGATGTGAAATGTGAAATGTCAGATAGTGCCACATGTTGATCCATGGCATGCCATGGCTTCTCAGGACAAATATCAGGTTGGAACCCAAGTAATTAGAAAAGACTTGCCTTTGTCTTTAAAACCCCAGCTGAGGTGATTGTAATCCTATAGAAATCTCATTCGGCTCATGAATCATGATAATACGGCTCACAACGTGTCAAATATGAGCTATATTTGTCATTGAAATGAGCGATATAATGGAAAGAGATCAGGAGGTCATATAACTTGTACAATACAGAAGGTTGTAGCATATAGTTATATTCTTGAAAAATTGACCTTTGCCATAAATATTGTTATTACTTATCTATCTGCCTCCCCACTCTCTATCACAAAACTTTCAGTTTTGGTCAATATACTTTGCGTTTGATGCCTACACAATCTTTACGAAAGTAAAAATATTCCTCAATGGCACATTATCAAAATTGGACTGACAACACCAATAAAAAAAATCGGTGGAAATGTATGCTGCAACATCATAGAAACCAAAGATTAAGAAGTAAAGCCAATTTTCAAAATACCTTAATAAACATGTCCAAAATGAATAGTTTTATTTCCATGTCCGTGCCAACAAACGTTAGTTCACTGCCAAAAATTAAAGGTTTTCCTGTGCTTGCTGAGCACACCACGTTGCGTTATATAACCTTTGTGGTATTGTATTTTGCACAAGGAATCCCGGAAGGAATGCTCGCATTTGGCATTCCTGCATGGATGGCTATGAATGGAAAAACACCAGGAGAGATTGCCAGTTTTGCTGTCATTACCTTGTTGCCTTGGAGTTTAAAATTTCTAGTTGCACCAATGATGGATAGATATACCATTTTATCTATGGGACGTAAAAGACCATGGATCATATTGGGCCAATTAGGTCTGGTAATCAGTTGTATTTATCTGGCATACGTCCCCGATCCATTAAATAATCTGAATACATTTATTGCCGCAGGCTTTATTGTTTCATTTTTTGGAGCTTTTCAAGATGTGGCAACTGATGGAATGGCTATAGACATCATTCCTGAGGACCAACAAGCGAGAGCAAATGGCTTGATGTGGGGATCAAAAATTGTTGGCATTTCAGCATCACTAGCTGTGGGCACTTTGCTAATCAATAAATACAATTTTACGGTGTCCATATTAGCGCTTGCAGCTGTAATCGGACTCATCATGTTTTTTCCATTATTTCTAAGAGAGCGCAAAGGTGAAAAAATTGCCCCGTGGACTATCGGCAAAGCTTCACCAGAAACAAAAAAATTGCAAGTCACGAATTGGAATTCCCTATTTAAATCATTGTTTAGTGTTTTCACATTGCGCAATTCATTACTTATTGCTGTCATATTATTTATTTGTCAAGGAAGTTTCAAATACATTGGAACACTTCTTCCCATGTTTACAGTTAAGGAATTGGGCTGGACAAATGGAGACTATTCCCAGTATTATGCAACAGCAAAATTAATTGGTGGCATAATTGGTATGTTACTTGGTGGCATTTTAATCGAAAAACATGGAAAAATAAAAATGATGAATGTTTATCTTTTCAGTTTGATTCTGATTATTTCCGTCTTATCCTTTTTTAAATTGTATTGGGGAAGTACAGCATTTATTTATGGTTTCATGATTATTTATAATATCATTTATACCTTTACGTGTATTGGCCTTTTTGCGATTGCCATGCAGTGTTGTTGGAAAAAAGTTTCTGCTAGTCAATTCACTTTATATATGACCATTGCAAATATGGGCCAAATAGCTTTGGGTGCGCTCATTGGGCCAATTAAAGCAAACTTCAATTGGCAATTTACGCTTATGGCATTTGCAATTTCCATTGCTTTTGCTTGGTTTTTATTGCAGTTTTTAAATATTGAGAAGCAAATAAAAAGTGTAGCTACTTTAGAAAATAAGGACATTGATCAGGAAAGAAGTTTGGTTAGAATGGCTGAAAATTAAAATGATTTTAGATGGAGTACATTTCATCACTTCGTTTTTAAATACCCCAGAGGGGTTAAATATTAATAACCATGGATGAAGTCCATGGCGAAAAATGAAAAGTGAAAATGATTTTGGCGGGATTTTTGGCGAAGATTCCAAAATCATGATAAAATCCCAACTACAAATTTATGAAGTGATGAATGGACCCTTTTAGATGGGTTACAATGTAATTTAAATAGAAAACTATCATTAGTAGCAGAATATTAAAAAACTAATTGAACTAATTGAACTAATTGAACTAATTAACCTAATTAACCTAAATAAAAAATCATGGAAAGAAGAGATTTTATCAGAAATGCATCCTTGACAGCGTTGAGCATGAGTGCTTTTGGAAACTTGATTTGGGATGGCGTACACTTTGTAGGTGACACACCAACTACAACTGATATTTTAGGGCCATTTTACCGTCCTGGAGCTCCCATTCGCAATAATTTAAGACTGCCAAATACCAAAGGAACACCCATAATTCTGAAAGGTAATATTTTGAAAGAAGATGGAAAAACGCCTTTAAAAAATGCATTGGTAGAAATTTGGCACTGTGATGAAAATGAAGTGTATGACAATGCCACTGATGATTATAAATACCGTGGTGGTCAAACTACTAATTCCAAAGGTAAATATGAATTTAAAACCATACTACCAGTACCTTATAAAGCTGATCAAGCCGATGAATCGTCTTGGAGACCTGCCCACATTCACATGCGGATTTCTGCGCCTAATCAACAAGATTTAATCACTCAAATTTATTTTGAAAATGGAAAATATGTAGAATCTGATCCGTGGGCATCTGCACCAAGTGCTGTAAATAGAATTTTAAAAATCACTCAAATGAAATCTGGCGAAAGTGAGGTTTTATTTAATGTCATTTTGGGAAAAGAAATACCGCTTGATGCAAAAGTTTATGAGAAAATCACCGGACTTTACGAGGTTGACGATTTTACGGTTGAGTTTATAAAAAGTGACGATGCACTGTTCATGAAGCGAAATGGTCAACTCGTTGCAAATTTGAATTATGTTGGAAACAACACATTTGAAGGTGGAGGGACCAGCTTTCCAAAAGTCCATTTTGAGCTCCTCAAAGATGGAAGTGTAAAGGCCAATATCTCAACGAAGTCCAAGACTTATTCTGGTCTTAAGTTTTTGAAATATTAATAACGAGCCCATTTAATCTCATGAAACTAATTACAAATTTCATTGCATTAGAAAATTCTAAAAGTTTAAACTCTGATAATCAAGTTAATGCAAAAATCAGAATCGAATCTATTGACCTTCTAAAGGGTCTGGTTATGGTCATTATGGCGCTCGACCATGTGAGAGATTATTTTCATTTTTCGGCTTTTATGTTTGACCCCACGGACTTGGAACAAACAACGATACCTATTTATTTCACCAGATTCATCACACACTTTTGTGCTCCAGCTTTTAGTTTTTTAGCGGGTCTTTCAGCTTTTATGATTAGTAAAAGAAAATCCCGTTCCGAATTATCACGTTTTTTGTTAAAACGTGGACTATGGTTAATTTTTATAGAATTAACTATTGTTTCCTTTGCCTGGCACTTTGACCCATCTTTTACCCGCACGGGATTATTGGTCATCTGGTCATTGGGTGTGAGCATGATTGTTTTAGCAGGATTAATCCATTTGCCGATTAAATTCATTCTTCTGTTTAGCCTTGTGCTCATTTTTGGGCATAACCTACTAGATGGGATAGACATAAAAGACAACATTTTTTGGTCTATCCTACATCAACGCAATACCCATTTCATTGATGAAACACATTATTTCGGTACTGCGTTTGCACTGATTCCATGGGTCGCTGTAATGTCTTTAGGTTACTGTTTTGGACCACTGTATAATTCTACGTTTAATGCCGACAGAAGGAAAAGAATATTAAATGGAATAGGCTTGGGAAGTATTGGCCTTTTCATTATTTTATCTGCTTTCAATTTCTATGGTGATCCTGTAAAATGGACGAATTACGGCTTAACCATTAAAACAATGATGTCCATATTAAATGTGACAAAGTATCCACCATCCCTATTGTATTTATTGATTACGCTAGGCCCATCGATGCTATTTCTTGCGAATACAGAGAAACTAAAAGGTAAGGTCGTCAATTTCTTGAGTGTTTTTGGCAGAGTGCCCTTTTTCTATTATATACTTCACCTTTATTTAATTCATTTATTAGCAATGTTTGCAGCAGAATTATCAGGCTTCGGATGGCAATCAATGATCCTTTTAAAATTTGTCTCTCGAGTCGAAGCATTAAAAGGTTTTGGATTTAATCTCATGGTTGTATATGCCATTTGGATACTGGTAATTTTAATGCTATATCCAATTTGCCGAAAATTTGATCAATACAAACAAACGAACAAGGAAAAATGGTGGTTGAGTTATTTGTAGTCCAATTAACAATATTAATTTCTGGGATGATCATAAATAAACATAACTCGGATAAAGCCAAGTAATAGGAGCAATATTAATGGCAGCAACCCTTTTTACAAAGCAATGTTTGTGTGGAATTTCAAAAAAATAATTATATTCAGAATTTTATACCTGTTAAGTCAACAAAAGAAAGCTAATTCTTGAAATTGCAAAAACTAACGTTGACTATGATTTTAATGCTGGTGAATTGAAGGTGATGGCACAAAAAGAAAATTACAGCGAATTTTTTGTTGTCGTCTTTGTCGTCTTTACTATAAAAGATCACAATTAACATTTATCTTCGAAATTCAGTATAATCAATACTACGCAATACTTTTTGATAAGGGCCATAAAATCAATGATCTGCCATAAAGGGAACCTTTCATATCATTGGAAATTTCTATCTATGCCATTCCAAAAGTTGTAGTTTAGCATTGAATTTTGAAGATTATAATTATTGTTATCATGAAAAAGATTTTTCTATTAGTTCTTTGTGGTTTTGTGCTCATCCAAACTGAGGTTATTGGGCAAAATATTGGTATCAATAATGATAATCCAGAAACTGCTCTGGACGTACGTGGTCAAATAAGAACAAGACCAGAATTTGTAATAATAAGTAATCCATATTTATTCATAAATTCAGACAGCGGCCTAGTTGTTTTAATTGATGATGATCCTGCAATAAGCGAGAATTTTTTCCTCAACTTACAATCTAAACCTGTCGGGACATTTATTGCCTGTGAAAACAGAACAACTAATGATGCAATAATTGTTGGAATCATTACCCTCAAACCTGGGAAAATTTGCTACCTGATGCAAGGAGAGTTTACTTGGCAATTGATAGGTCCATTGGAAGAAAGTACCTTTTGGAGTATAAATGGAAATGCTTTCACAGATCCTGGCTTCAATTTTATAGGTACTGTCGACAACAATGATTTAATTTTTCGAAGAAATTTTGTTAAATCTGGACTTATTGGCACATCCAACACCACTTTTGGTTACAATTCCCTTCAAAACAGCTCTGGTGGTTTTAATACTGCATTCGGGGCTAATGCATTTCAACTTGGGACTACAGGAAGTGAAAATGTTGCTCTAGGAGCTAATACATTATTCAACGCTCAGCAAGCAACAAAAAATACGGCTTTAGGAGTAAACTCAATGTATTGGATGAACGATGGAAATATAACTGGCAATACTGCTGTTGGATTTGATGCGATGAGATTCAAACTTGGTAATTCAGCAAATAATACTGGGTTTGATAATGTTGCATTTGGTCGGTTTGCAATGGGGAATTTGACACAAGGTATTTATAATACTGCGATCGGGACAAATAGCATGGCATCTAATGAGATAGGGCATGCAAATGTGGCACTTGGTTATAATACTTTATCATCCAATGTTACAGGAAGTAATAACGTAGCTCTTGGCAACCAAGCAGGTTCGGCAGAAACAACTTCCAATAAGCTTTATATTGAAAATACAGGAGCTAATAAAGATAATGCCTTGATTTACGGTGATTTCCTCGCTGATAGTTTGATGCTTAATGGTAAAGTCATCATCAAAAATTCTTTGAATATAAAAGGAACTAGCACATTTACTGGTATACAGTTGGGTTATGATGATCCAACTAAACAAGTCGACGCTGGTAAAATACAATATGGCGGCTTCGGAGGTGATACCCATATTTTAAATATAGTAGGTGGGGGTACGAATCCAGTGGGAAATGATAGAAAAATTAAAATATGGTCTGAAGGAGGTACAGACTTGAGAGGGTCTTTAAATTTACAAAATGAGTTAAAATTGAATGGAAATAGTGGTACAGCGGGACAAGTATTGACTTCACAAGGAGCAGGGAACCCAACTTGGACTAACCCATCAAGCAGCAATTCAATTCGATTTCTTGTAAGTTATAATAGCAATACCAATAATGGTCTTTCAGATATTTTAACAACTATTTACAATCAATCACCAACAAATATTTCTGTTGTTGGTAATGATGTTATAGTCAATCAAACTGGCCTTTATCGACTTACAGTGGTAAATAATGCAGGTGCCACGTTTAGCAGTACTCCAGCAGTTGTCTATACAGATTTGATTCTATATATTAATAATGGGTCTGCCTTTTATAATATTCCACTTTTATATCGCAATGCCTTTGATAAAAACCCATATGCTGTGCATGTGCCCTCAGGCAGTCCTCCAAATTATGTAGATGCTTATACTTTGAACACCAATCATACAATTGATGTATTTTTAGAAGCAGGTTCAGATATTACTGTTTCAGCGTTTACATCATTTGGTATGGGTGGCTCAGGAGGGACCATTATGTACAGGTACTTTACCGGAACATTATCTGGGTATCTAATAAGTGAATAAATTTTATTATAATAGAATAGTAGATGTTACTTTTTTATAATCTGCATGGAAATAAATATCATCTTCCATAATTAAATTTCTTTATTTAAATTAGTAATAGCAAGTTTCTTCAGAATCTTCCTGTATAGCTTATTTCCCCTGTGTTATCTACATCCGAGGATACCGATCAAAATCAAAAAATTCATCAAAAATTGAAAAAATATTTGCGTAGTCAAATAACTACGCTTATATTTGTAGTCAAATGACTTCATAATGAATTTAAGAAGAGATGTTTTCCAAGCAATCGCTGATCCTACAAGAAGGGCCATATTGATTTTAGTGTCCACACAATCCATGACGGCTGGCGTAATTGCTTCCAACTTTGACACTGCAAGGCCTACCGTTTCCAAACACCTCCAAATATTGACGGAGTGTGAATTACTCAAACAAGAACAACAAGGTCGTGAAATTTACTATCACCTCAATCCTGATAAAATGAAGGATATCGCAGATTTTATAGAGCCCTTTAGAAAACTTTGGGACGACAGATTTAATAAATTAGAACAAGTGATGAAAAATTATAAATCAACAAAATAAAATGGAGCTAAAAACTAAAATCACCGCAGAAGATCATAAACAAGAACTATTGATCACGAGGACTTTTGACCTACCCGTTGAATTACTTTTTAAAGCTTACACAGAAGCTGAACTAGTGGAGCAATGGATGGGCAATAAGGTTCTAGTAATGGAAAATAAAGCCCATGGCAGTTACCAGTTTGAAAACAGAGATGCCCAAGGAAATGTATTATTTCGTGCAAATGGCTCGATTCACCAGGTCACTGAAAATAAAAACATTACCCGCACATTCGAAATGGAAAACACACCCTTTCCTGTCCAACTCGAATTTTTGGATTTTATATCCTTAGATGAAGAAACCAGTAAATTGGAAATGAAAATTATCTATAAATCAATCGCTGACAGAGACGCCATGCTCAAACTTCCTTTTGAGAAGGGAATCAATATGGCTCATAATCAATTACAAAAAATTCTAAATACACTCAAATGAAAAGAGATAAAATCATTTATTGGGCAGCCACCCTTTGGCTAAGTTTGGGCATGATTTCCACTGGAATCGTGCAAATCATTCACATGGATGAAGAGGTGCAAAAAATGAATACCCTTGGATATCCCACCTACTTTTTGACCATCATCGGGGTATGGAAATTACTGGGTGTTATTGCCGTCTTGATTCCGAAATTTCCATTGGTAAAAGAATGGGCCTATACAGGGTTTTTCTTCACAATGACAGGAGCAATTTTATCACATTTTGCTGTTGGTGATGCAGCTGTGGAATATTTTGGTTCTACTTTATTGCTTATATTGACCCTTATTTCGTGGTATTTTAGACCAGCTGAAAGAAAACTTTCAAATATCTGAAAATGAAATTTACTTTAAACCCACTAGTAGATAAGTATCTGGTTGATGGCTGCATGCGTTGCAAATACGGAGGAACGCCCCAGTGCAAAGTCAATTTTTGGCGGGAAGAGTTGGAAACATTGAGACAAATTGTTTTGGAAACAGGCTTGATCGAAGAAATCAAATGGGGTGTTCCTGTTTACACCCACAATGAGAAAAATATATTGTCGGTTGCTGCTCTAAAGGATTACGCCACCATAGGTTTTTTCAAGGGAGTTTTATTGACAGACAACCACAAAATCCTCAAACAACAAGGCAACATGCAGTCAGACAGAATAATACCTTTTACCAATGTGAAGGATATCAATGAATGGACAGACGTATTGAAATCATACATCATAGAAGCTATTGCAATTGAAGAAAGTGGAAAAAAGGTAGAGTTCAAACAAAACCTGGAACCAATACCGGACGAATTGCTTCAAGTTTTTGAAGAAGACCTGGTTTATAAAAAAGCTTTTTTTGCATTAACGACTGGTAGACAAAGAGGATACATCATTTACTTTTCGCAACCCAAACAATCGCCAACAAGATTGGGAAGAATTGCAAAATATAGACAGCAAATTTTGGATGGTGTTGGTTTAAACGATAAGTATGGTAGTTGAACGAACTACTTCAATTAAATGGTCAATAATTTCAACAAATGGGCGAGTTATTTCATTTATTGATTGGTTAAACTGGAATTGAACAACTGCCATTTAATCTTCATTGATGACTGCAATTAAAATTGTTTACATCGCCAACATCATAGTTGCTGGTTATATTGGAATTACCTCCATGTTTTTTCCAAAAATAGCCTCCAATAATATTTTCCAAAACGCTTATCAAACATCCGATATCATCAAATTGGTAGGTTGTTTGTGGATGGCGATAGCCATTATTTCTGTTATTGGACTTTGGCGACCCATGACATTTTCGCCCGTTCTATTACTTCAACTTATTTACAAAGCTTCCTGGCTTGGAGTGGTTGCTATACCAGCTATCAAGAATCATCAATCTTATCTGTCGGGTATGGCGGTATTTTTCTTGATTTGGGTTTTGATTTTACCCTTTGTGATACCATGGGCAGCATGGGCAAAATAAGATGACTTAGGAAAAGGATTATTAATGAAATTTGAAATTGACACATGATTCCATACACCAGTGAGCAAACCATCAAGCAACTTGAAAAAAGAAAAGGAGGATACCTGTATCTAGAAATTGAGGCCGAAATTGTAAATCAATTTGAAAACAAACGAAACACCAGGCTCATTTGCACTTTAGATCAAAAACTTACTTTCCAATGTGGTCTGAATCACTTGGGTAACGGCAACTATTTCATCATTCTTCCAGCTAAAAGTTTAAAAAGCTACGATATAAAACTTGGAGATTCTGTACAGTTTGAAATTAGGGTTGACCCTAATCCTTTGGGTGTTGACATACCTGAAACGATTGAAAGTCTTCTGGAACAAGATGAGGACTTGAAAAACAAATTCCACAAGCTATCACTTGGAAAACAGCGAAGCATCATTTTCTATGTGATGAAAATAAAAGACATAGATAGGCAAATAGAGAAGACCATAGAACTTATCCATCACATTGACGTAATAAGGTCCAAGCGAAAATGAGACCTTTTGTTTAAAGCACAATTAGCTTGAATGGATTTTTCATTACTATAACCATTAAGGTCAGCACATTTCTCCAAAACAAAATACCCTACCTCACTCTACAACGCCTGTATAATATCATATTGAGTCACAATATGCCTCTTCCCACTTGGGTCCAAAACAGTTACCGCAGGTGTTGACTTAGTGATGTATTTGTTGAGTTCACGTAAAGGAAGATCCATAGCAACTTCTGTAAATGGCAAATCCATGATCTCACCGACAAACATCTCGTCATTTCTGAGCGGATTGTTGATGATCTGTTCTAGCACTTTACTTTCGGTTACAGAGCCGACCATGCTGCCGTTTTTGAGGACTGGTAATTGGCTGATGTCGCTGTCCTTCATGACCTTGAGAATATCCTTCAGGCTTTGGTGGATGTCTACAGAGATGAAGTCTTTATTATTTTTCCTGGAAATGATGTCTTTCACTTTCAATTCATCATCCAAAAAGCCACGATCGTGCATCCACTCGTCGTTGTAAATTTTCCCTACATAACGGCTACCGTGATCGTGGAAAATGACTACAACTACATCGTCTTTCGTGAGGCTGCCGCCCAATTGTAATAAACCGGCCATGGCTGCTCCAGCACTATAACCCTGGAAAAGGGCTTCTTCTTTGGCCAATCTTCTTGCCATCAAAGCGCCATCTTTGTCGGTCACTTTTTCAAACAAATCGATGATGTCAAAATCTACGTTTTCTGGCAAGATGTCTTCTCCGATTCCTTCAGTAACATAAGGGTAGATTTCTTTTTCATCAAAAATGCCCGTCTCCTTATATTTTTTGAAAACTGAACCATAAGAATCGATGCCCCAAATTTTGATATTGGGATTTTGCTCTTTCAAATATCTGGCCGTGCCACACATAGTACCACCAGTTCCGACTCCTGAAACCAAGTGTGTAATTTTCCCATCGGTTTGTTCCCAAATTTCAGGTCCAGTACTTTCGTAATGCGCTTGAGAGTTGGAAAGGTTATCGTATTGGTTACACCAAAATGAATTTGGAATTTCTGTTTGCAACCTCGCCGCAACCGAATAATAAGATCTAGGATCCTTGGGCTCTACATTGGTAGGGCAAACCACCACCTCTGCACCCATGGCTTTGAGTATAAATAATTTTTCTTTGCTCTGTTTATCACAAACCGTAAAAATGCATTTGTAACCTTTGATGACACATGCAAGCGCCAAACCCATACCAGTATTCCCGGAAGTTGACTCTATGATGGTCCCACCTGGTTTAATTTTGCCTGCTTTTTCAGCATCTTCAATCATTTTGATCCCTACCCTATCTTTGATAGAATGGCCTGGATTAAATGATTCTACCTTGGCGAAAACCTGGGCCGGCAAGTGACTTGTAACTTTATTTATCCTGATTAAAGGGGTTTTTCCGATCGCCTCTAAAATATTATTTTTAACGTCCATTGGTTTATTAATTAATTTTATGCAATTTTGGTACGGTTTTGGTATTACGGTTTTATCTATGTATAAAACACTTCATTCTTAAAAAAATAAGCTTGTAAGAAAAAATAATTATTAAACAATCGATCACCCATGAATACTAAAAAAATTTATTTGCTCGCCCTCGTTTTATTACAATGTCTTTGTTTGAAAGCGCAAGATATTAAAAAAATCAGCTGGGGCAAAATTCCACAAGAAGATCTATCAATGACTGTGTATCCCTTGGACTCAGCGGCAGAGGCTGTTGTCTTGGATGACATAGGAGAAATGTTTTTTTATTTTGGAAATGGGGTCAGATATACCTTAACCAGCCACAAAAGGATAAAAATTTTGAAAGAAGGTGGGATTGAAAGGGGCAATATTTTCATCAATTACTATTTTGAGAAAAATTCTGAAAATATCAAAGGACTCAAGGCTCAAGTCATAGCACCAGACGGTACAGTGACCAAGGTGAAAGACGAAAATATTTTTGATGAAAAAATTTCTGAGAGTCAAGCCCAAAAGAAAGTGGCATGCCCAAATGTACAAGTAGGCAGTATCATTGAGATTTCCTTTAAAATAGAATCAGATAGATGGACGCTACCCCGAGATTGGTATTTCCAATCAGATATTCCAGTTCGTCATTCACAAGTAGAATTCATCCCCATCGAAGATGTCACTTATATCAAGCAAACCAAAGGGTTTGTACCCATTATTGAAAAAAATGGATTCTTTATTTCTACCAATCTTCCGGCTATGAAGGAAGAGCCCTACATCAGTACCATTGACGATTACAAAGCAAAAGTAACTTTCCAATTACATGCATATATCAATAGCAAGGGTGTTTATACGCCTTATCTGGCGGAATGGAAGTTAATCTCTGAGCTATTGCATGAAAGTTTCAAATTTGGGCACCGGATTTATAATGATGGCCAAGTTTCTGATACTTGGGATCTCATTAAAAATGATTTGAACTTAACAGGTGATACCCTTGCCTTGGCCACTTCTATTTATAATAAGGTCATAACTCATGTCAAATGGGACGAAAAATATAGTTTGTTTGCAGATCGAGAAGGAGATGAAGTTTACAAAGCACAAACTGGTACCAGTGCTGAAATCAATGCACTCATCATCAACTTGATGAGAAAAGCTAATTTGGACGCACATCCTGTGGTGACCAATCCTCGGAGTTTTGGCAGATTTAATGCAACTTATCCTATGCTGGATAACCTAGGTCATGTACTTGGAAGCGTCGTCATTGGTGGAAAAAGAATTCTCTTTGACGGTACCAATCAATATCGCCCTTTTGGGATAGTAGACGAAGAAGATCTTACTACCGATGCGCTTTTAATCAACAAAAAGGAAGCAAAAATTATTCCGGTTGAGGTCCAAAACGAATCTGAGTCCCATTCTATAGAACTCTCACTCAATGCAGAGGGTCAAATTACAGGAACAATCAGCAGTAAGTATCGGTTTTTATCTATTGAGGATGAAGCAGAAGCCAAAGAAAATAAATCCTTTGAAACCAGATGGAAAAGCAGGCTTGAAAAATTGAGTGACAACATCACCATTTCTGATTACGAAGCTTCTTTTGGAGAGGGAGATTTCAAATCAAAATTTAAGTTTATTGCTGCCGCCGAATTTGATCAAACGGAAGATATGTTGTATGTGCCAACTGGTATCTATTCTCAATTTCTTACCAATCCATTTAAATTGGTTGATCGAAAATTTCCAATAGACTTTGGCCACCAAATTTCTGAAACTGTGATTACATCTTTTGATGTGCCTGAGGATTATGTGGTTGAAGCCTTGCCTGCCAATCTCAACCTTTCTACAACCAACAAAGAGGTGACTTATAATATGGCTTGCAGTAACCTCAACAAAAAAGTACAAATAGTAAGGAGAACCAACATTCTTTCACCTTATATTTTACCCACTGAATATGGTGCAGTTAGGGGCATATTCGATAAAATCGAAGTAAAAAACAATGACATCATCGTTTTGAAAAAGAAAGCAGAATAATTTATGAAAAGGAATTTGCTCTTGCTTAAGGTTACGCTGTGTTTGTTTATCCTTACCATTCTTTCTTATGACACAACAGCTCAGGATTGGAATGTTATGCACATCCCAGATACCCTCAAAAAGGATGCAACGATTGTCACACGGATGAAGCAAGAAAAAATCGAGGTCATGGGGAAAGATAAATTCACATGGACTTTCAGAAAAGTGTTCACCATTTTTTCTGAAAACGAACATTGGGAAGAAACCGGTTTGTATTATAATTCATTCATCAAAATAAATAATCTCAAACTGACTACCTACGATGCCTCGGGTTTAAAAATTAAAGACTACGGCAAAAAAGATTTCAAAGATTATTCGGTATTTGATGGTTCCTCAATTCACAGCGATGGTAGACAATTGACTCTCTCTACTCAGAGATCGGAATATCCCTACACGGTAGAACTGAGTTATACTTTGGAGTTTGCGAGCAATTTATACATTCCAAATTTCAGGATTCAACAGTATGGAGAGGCCGTAGAAAGTAGCAATTATGAGCTCGTGTTTCCAAAAGATGCAGCGGTAACATTCAAATCATATAATTTACCCCTTAGTTTGGACTCAATATATTCAGAAGTTGAGCCAGGAAAACTAAAGTTTGCTTGGAATTTCAAAGATTTGTATGCCATCAAGGGCAGTGCTTATACATTGCCCAATGATTTGGTTCTACCTCACATCAGTTGTATTTCAAGCAATTTTACTTTTGGAAAAACAAAGGGAAGTTCACAAAGTTGGGAGCATTATAGCAAATTTATCTATGATTTGAATGCAACACAAGGTGAAGTCACTCCAGAAATGTCACAGCTGGTGAAAGATTTGACCCAAAATGCGAGCAGTGAGCTGGAAAAAATTGAAGCCATCTATCAATACGTAAAATCAAAAATGAGGTACGTTGCGGTAACTTTGGAAATTGGTGGTCTCCAATCATTTGAGGCCAGTTTCGTGCACAAAAATTTTTATGGTGATTGCAAAGCATTGACCAATTACACCAAGGTATTACTGAAAGAAGCAGGCATTGAAAGTTATGGAGCATTGATCTATAGAGGCGATAAAAAACAAGCCTATCTGGATACAACTTTCTCTGATGCTCGTTTCAACCATATAGTCTTGTATGTACCTAGCCAGGATTTGTGGTTGGAATGCACCTCCAAGTCTTATCCTGCAGGCTACCTAGGTTCTGATAATGAAGATCGATTTGCCTTGTTGGTGAAAGAAAAAGGAGGCGGATTGATAAAAACAAAGGCTTATGATGAAAACATCAATATCCAGGATATCGATATCACCATACAAGTTAATGATGATGGAATGCATGAAGTGACCTACATCAAAACACTCCATGGAGAAGATCATGAAGATTTTAGGTACTATGTGGACAATGCGGATAGAGAACAACTGGAAAAATATTTCGTCAGAAATTTGGACCAGACACCTATTAAGTTCAGCTCTTTGGATATTCAATATGAAAAAGACAAACCGATTTCTACGGTCAAGGCCAAATTTTACATTAGTAAGATTGGTACTCAAACTGGAAATAGATTTTTTTTGAATTCCAATCCTATTGAAAAGTTGAATTTCTTTACCGACAATGCAAAGGAAGAAAGGAAAGGCCCATTTTACTTACAAAATCATTCTACCAATAAATTGAAAATTACTTACATACTTCCACCGGGATATCAAATGGAATCAAAACCGATTCAAACATCAGCTAAGAAATCAGATTTTGGAAAATTTGAAGTGAGCAGTGCAATGGAAGAAAACAAATATGTCTTTACAAGAGACTTCGTCACCAAGCCGGGCATTTTTGAAGGGAATCGTTATAAAGAAATGATGGACTTCAGAAAAGAATACAATAAGTTGGAAAGCAGCAAGGCCGTTTTCATCAAACCATAATGTCTTCGTTACCTCTTCTATGTCTTGCACTCTGACTTTTTACTGGGCTTGTATAACAATCCATAAATCATACTATTTTTACAAATAAAAAAAGCTTGGAAGCAATCATCAGAACTGCCGAACTCAAAGACGTTGATAGGATTCTAGAAATCATCAATCATGAAATCAAATACACTACCGTTGTGTATGATTACAATGAAAGAACATACGCACAGCAAAAATTGTGGTTTGATCAAAAACAATTGAGTAAAATGCCCGTCATCGTAGCGGAGTTGGATGGTATGGTTGTAGGATATGGAAGTTACGGTATTTTCAGACCTTGGGATGCTTATAGGTACAGTGTCGAGCACTCTATTTATGTTGATGCTGCTTATCGCCAAGCAGGCATTGGTAAAAAAATGCTTGAAAAATTGATTGCTATGGCTACTGAAGGAGGGTACCACACCATGATAGCCGGAATCGATGCAAGCAACGAAAAAAGCATCGCCTTTCATAAGAAAATGGGTTTCCTAGAAGTAGGTACTTTGAAAGAAGCAGGATATAAATTTGACAAATGGCTAGATCTTACCTTCTTACAACTATTTTTATAGTGTAAAAATCCGTGGAATTTCTGTGTTAATCCGCGAAATCTGTGAGCCTCCAAAAAATCCATGGAATTTCCATGCTAATCTATGAAATCTGTGAGCTTTAAAAAATCAGTGGAATTTCCGTGCTAATCCGCGAAATCTGTGAGCCTCCAAAAAATCCGTGGAATTTCCGTGCTAATCCGCGAAATCTGCGAGCCTCCAAAAATCCGTGGAATTTCCGTGCTAATCCGAGAAATCTGTGAGCCTCCAAAAAATCCATGGAATTTCCATGCTAATCTATGAAATCTGTGAGCTTTAAAAAATCCGTGGAATTTCCGTGCTAATCCGCGAAATCTGCGAGCCTCCAAAAATCCGTGGAATTTCTGTGCTAATCCGAGAAATCTGTGAGCTTTAAAATATCAGTGGAATTTCCGTGCTAATCCGAGAAATCTGTGAGCCTCCAAAAAATCAGTGGAATATCCGTCCTAATCCGCGAAATCTGTGAGCCTCCAAAAAATCCGTGGAATTTCTGTGTTAATCCGCGAAATCTGCGAGCCTCCAAAAATCCGTGGAATTTCTGTGCTAATCTGAGAAATCTGTGAGCCCTAAATCACGCAAATGCAGCAAAACTGGACAAATACACAACTTAAAACCTTGAACCTTTCCCACATCCTATTCGTTTAATATCACAAAATAAGCTTATAAATTGCTCGAAGACTTGTTAAACAAAAATTAACTACAGGCAAAATTGTTTACATAAGATATAATTTTTCGTCAATTTTATTAGTTTAGCGGCCGGTCAGTTTGCTGAAGCAGGCCATAAACAGCATTCAATTCGTAAATAATAAAAACTTAAAAATGTCAAGTAAACTAAAAAGAGGTAGTATGAATTTATTAAAACTCGGACTTTTGGCTGGAGGAATGGTAATTTCCTTAAACCAAACAGTCATTGCACAGGCAGCAGTAGCCACTGAAGAAAAAACAGCTGTTAGCCTTTACAATGAGGGATTAGACGCTCTTAAAGCTAAAAATTATGCTTTGGGATTGTCAAATATGGAAATGGCCATTGAAAAAGCTAAAGTTGATAAAAATGATAAAGTGGTTTCACTTGCTATGAAAAATGGTGGAATTGCAGCGTACAACTTGGGCAATGAATATTTAAAACAAGATTTGGTAGATAGTGCCAAAATGACTTTTGACCGTGGCATGTTGCTCAATGACAAATATGGTTCTCTATACTTGGGTCAAGGCAGAGTATTGGAAGCAAAAGAATCAATTGCCCAAGCTATGGAGCAATATCTGATGTACGCCAAAATCTCTAAGGAAGAAAATGATGTAAAACGTATGGAAGATGGTTATAATCGTGGAAAAAATATGTTGATCAGACAATTCAACGATAAAAAATACGAAACAGTAGTTTCCATTGGAACTTCATATCTAGCAGCCAACAATATTCCTGATGTTCTTTATTTAGTTGGAAAAAGTAGTGCGGAACTGGGCAAACAAGAAGTCGCAGTTGACCACTACTTGAAAAGTATAGAAGGTTTTTCTGCTGCTGGTGGAAAAGTAGACGACAAAGTTTATTATGCCCTTGGAGAAGCTTACGAAGCACTTTCAAACGCTCCTAAAGCTATTGAATTCTACGGGAAAATTACAGATGCAAAGTATTTGACCAATGCCAAATACAAAATCGAAAAATTGTCTAGTAACTAATTATAAGAAATTATAAGTCTGATAAAAAAGGGGAAAGTTCAACGCTTTCCCCTTTTTTTATTATTGTATCTCTCCCGCAACTACCTTTTTTCTTTTCCTCATTTTCCAAAATCCAAAAAGGCCCAAAACAAAAATCCACACCGGCCAAATAGTGACCAACAAAACTAAAATATCCAGACCTGCTTCAAAGCCATTAGAGACTGCATTCCAAAGTCGAGTACCAAAATTGGTTTTCCCACCCGCATGACGCACATATTGCCGAAGTTCAACATCCAAAACACTCATGGATACTCGATCATTCAAAAATAATAATCTGCCTTTTTGCACATCCATTTCAGTCTCAATGCCTCTTATTTTTTCTTGGATTTCCATCAAGTCTTTAATCGACTGAGCTTTGGTCAATAACGATCGGTATTGAGATAAATAAGCCTCACTGCTTTTCAGGCGAAGTTCTAAGTCATGGTATTCCTCAGAAACATCATTGGCTTGGATCGACTTTGAAACCATTTGGCCTTCCTTTGCCTCCATGGCTTTTATAAAATCATCAAAACGTGCCGCAGGAATTCGGATGGAAAGCTGAAGTGTATTGCTACTGCCATAAGTGTTCAACACTTCATTTTGAAGATAACCTCCCATGACCTCTACCAAGGTATCCAAACTTTTCTTGGATTTTTGAAGGTCAGTAACCTCAAAACCAATCTGACCAGATTTTAGGATTTTGAGAACGGAGGCAGGTATACCTGGGACAATAGGAGCCGACTGGTCTGAGGAAACCTCTGATTCTGATTTTTCATTTTCGGTACTGAGACCCATAGAAGGAGCAGAAACGTCGTCGTAACTGTTACTTTTTTCTTGGGAACAACCAATAAATAGCAAAGCAAAAAGGACAAAAAAATAGCGCATGATCTTTAGATTTTACTAAGGACGCATGCGCTATTAAAATTGGTGTACGTTCACATTGCAAATATTGCAAACGATTGGTTAACTGTCTACACCAACTGAGCCTGGTGATAATTCACATCCAACCACGACCCACCATTTATACATGCTACACCAGCTTGAGTCAACATTTGGGTTGCCATACCGCTTCTATTGCCAGAAGCACAACACAAAACCAAAGGTGTTGATAAAGCTTTAATTTCATTCATTCTTTGTCCCAATTCCTGCAAAGGAATATTGATGGAATCTACCACATGACCACCTCTGAATTCATCAGGAGTTCTCACGTCTACTATTGTACCTTTTTTGTCTCTTAAAATTTGCTCTATATTCATTTTACTTTAATTTAATGATGCAAAAATCTGCAATTGTCAAAACTCAATGAGTCACTTTTGTTACACTCGACAATATTACTTTTTCTCCACTTCTTCAAAGGAAACAGCAACATCTCCTTCTGTTGAGGTTTGAGATTTTGGTACGTAACAATTCCCACCAGCACAACCAAAAGCAAAAACACCCATAGACGCAAAGTATAATCCAAGTGGTAAAAAGGACCATTGTTTGTCTGTGAAAGCTTGGAAAACAATGTACAAACCAACTAAAGTGTATGCGATCCTGGTAAAATTCCAGCCTGTCAATACCCTATCTCTAATCATCTTTTCTATTTATAAGGCAAAAAACGATATAAATTACCGAAGGGTGTGTTACACTGGTTACACTCGCCCGTAAAACATCGTTATTAGTTTTTAACGATTCAGTTCCACTTTTTTCCCATTCAACCAAAAAATCAGACCATCCAACAATAAGTAATTCGACAACTCATAATGTCAGCCTAATTTTATACCATCAATCAAAGAATTACATCAATATGAAAAACATTTTAACTTTTATCTTAGCAATTGGAAGCCTTATATCTGTGTTTGCTCAGAATCAAACCATCAAAGGGAGTGTGATTGACAAACAAGCAGAAATAAGTTTGGTCGGAGCTTCTGTGGAACTGCTCGACAACAATGACCTCAGCTTCATCAAAGGAACAGTCACTGATGCAGATGGCACTTTTTCCGTTCCAGACGTCAACCCTGGCCGCCACACCTTAAGGGTGAGTTATATCGGTTATCTCACCGCTACCCTTCCCAACATCGTAGTTACCGCGGGCAAACAAGTAGTACTCGATATCAAAATAGAAGAATCTGCAGAAGTATTGGACGAAGTTGTCGTTACTGCCAAAGTGGATAAAGATCGTACAATCAATGATATGGCCGCAGTCAGTGCGCGACAATTTAGCCTTGAGGAAGTCAACCGCTATTCTGGCGGGCGCGGAGATGTGGCTAGATTAGTTGGTAATTTTGCTGGTGTATCCACTGCAGACGATTCGCGTAATGACATCGTGATCAAAGGCAATAGTCCTACCGGCGTTCTTTGGCGTTTGGAAGGTATCCCAATTCCAAATCCAAACCACTTTTCAACTTTGGGCACGACAGGCGGACCAGTGAGCGCTATGAATCCCAATATGTTGAGCAATTCTGACTTTATGACGAGTGCTTTCCCATCAGAATATGGCAATGCCTTGGCTGGTGTTTTTGACCTCGGATTGCGTTCAGGTAATAAAGATAAAACAGAATACATGGTGCAAATGGGAGCCATCAGTGGCTTGGAAACCATGATCGAAGGGCCCATGTTGAAAAATGGTAGTTTTGTTGTGGCCGGCAGGTATTCTTTTGTTGGTTTTGCCAGCGAACTAGGTTTACCCATTGGTACAAATGCTACTCCAGACTACAAGGACATTACATTCAAGTTGGATTTTGGCGGCAAAAAGAACAAATGGAGCTTATTTGGAATAGGTGGACAAAGTGATATTACCTTCCTACACAATGAAGTGGATGAAAATGATCTTTTTGCTGACAGCGATGAAGATTCGGGTGCAGAATCCCTATTTGGTGTAGGTGGTTTGAAACACAGTTATCTGATCAATGACCGCACTTACATCAAAACTGTTTTGGCGGTGAGTACTTCTCAAAATTCATTTTATGTTGAAAGGATTGATGGATTGGGTACAGAAAATGAAAGTAATTTCAGAATTTTTGACAACAAAAACGTAGACTACAGGACAACCCTATCATCTTATATCAATCGAAAATTCAATGCAAAAACGACGATGAGGGCTGGGATCGTTGCAGAACGCTACGATTTTGACTTGAGTTTTCAAGACAGAGAAGACACTCCTGATGTGGATGGTGACGGCATTGCTGATTGGATTCCGATTTACGAATCAAAAGACAACACCTACATTTTGCAACCATTTGTACAAACACAATACAAATTCAACAACAAATGGGTTTTGAATATGGGACTTCATGGTCAATTTGCTTCGATCAATAATAAAGCTGCTATTGAACCAAGAGCTTCTATCAGTCACAAGTTGGGTCAAAAAAATGAATTGACTTTTGGATATGGTTTGCACAATCAATCTCAACCATTGCCGATGTTGTTGTTGCAGGAAGAAGTACAACCTGGAGTATTTAAAGAAACCAATAAAGATTTGGATTTCACTGGAAGCCACCATTTTGTTTTGGGTTTGAATAGCAATTTGGCTCAAGACTGGAGATTGAAGACTGAGTTGTACTATCAATCCATTTTTAATGTGCCTGTGGAGTCTGTTCCCGGAAGTTTTTCAATGCTCAATGTCGGAGCGGACTTTGGATTTCCAACCGATAAAACTTCCTTGATAAGTACAGGAAGTGGTCAGAATTATGGTTTGGAATTGACCTTGGAAAAATTTTATAGCAAGGGATATTACGCTTTGTTGACTGGTTCTGTTTACCAAAGTAAATACACTGGAAGTGATGAAGTAGAACGAAATACGGCATTCAACAATAGATATGTTTTGAATGCTTTATTTGGCAAAGAATGGGGGCTTGGAAAATCAAAAAGAAACATGTTTTCAATTGATACGAAACTCACTCATGCAGGAGGCAGACCTTATACACCAGTAGATTTGCCAGCATCAATTGCCAAGGGATCTGAAGTTAGAAACGCCAACTTGGCCTTTTCAGAAAACTATCCGGGATACCTCAGATGGGATGTAAAATTCGGATTCAGATTCAACAATAAAAAGAAAAAGTTATCTCAACAGATTTACTTCGACTTACAAAATGTGATGAATAGGCAAAATTTATTCATCAAACGATACAACGATCGCACACAAATGGTCAACGATGTTTATCAATCTGGACTATTCCCTGATTTTGTATACAGAATTCAATTTTAGTAATGCAAACGAAGGAGTTTTATAGGTAATTCATTGGCTAAATTTTAATTTTGGTTTTCATTAAACAATAAGATGTTACAGAATTTTTTCCACATCCGCAAAAAATGGCTAGGCTTCAATGATTTGTGGCTGATTCTGTTTGGGACGCCGCTCGTAGGCTTCATCATGTCTTTTATGTTTTATGAAGAATTCCAAAGGATGAGCAGCCATGAAGTCAGTCGCACCCATTGCTTTTATGTGGGCATGATGTATACATTCATTTACTGGATAATATTTACTGAATGGTCGATTTACATGCGTAAAAAATTACCCAGTTTTGATAAGAATCAAAAAAGGATCATCCTCACTTCGATTGGAATTGTGGTTTTATATTTCCTTTTAGATCATTTCGCAATTCGTTTCATCAAATCCCTTGTCACTGGGATGAGCTTTGCCGAAACTGGTACCAAAGAAATTGCTCCCTCAATAGGGGTTTTATTGATTTCATTTTTATGCATCAGCATTTACGAAAATATCTATTACAACAAGAGGCTTCAAGACATCATTGTAGAAAAAGAAATGTTGGCACAAGCCAATCTGAGATCTGAACTGGAGGGCTTGAAAAATCAAATCAACCCACATTTCTTTTTCAATAGCCTCAATACGCTGACAGACATTGTGAGTGATGATCCAAAATTAGCAATCAAATACATTCAAAATCTTTCAAAACTCTTTAGATATATTTTGGAGTCTGGTAATAATGAATTGACCACATTGGAATCTGAGCTCGCAGCCATCCAATCCTTTTCATTCATCCTTTTGGAAAGATTTAAGGGCAATTTGCAGATCATCGTGGATATAGAAGAGGTGTGTAAGTACTGTTATTTGCCTCCGATGAGTTTGCAAATGTTGATCGAAAATTGCATTAAACACAATGTCATTTCCTCTTCCAACCCTTTGCGTATTGTCATCGTCTCTGAAAATGATGAATACATCGTGGTGGCTAATAATTTTCAAACTAAACTAGTAAAAGAACCTTCTATGGGACTTGGATTGGAAAACATCAAAAAAAGGTACCGTTATTTCACGGATAAAGAAGTGGTGTGTATCCAAGATGAAAACCAATTTATGGTCAAGCTCCCTTTACTTGAATTAAATCCTGTGACCGCATGAGAATATTGATCATTGAAGATGAATTCCACGCGGTAAAACGTCTTAGAGAATTGGTGACCAAAATAAGGCCCAACTATGAAGTCATTGATACTCTAGACAGTATCTCCGCTTGTGTGAAATGGTTTGAAGGACATGAAGAACCTGACCTTATTTTTCAGGATATTCAATTGGGCGATGGCTTGAGCTTTGATATTTTCAACCATAAACAAATCAATGTGCCCATCATTTTCACCACTGCATTTGACGAGTACGCCATCAAAGCATTCAAAACCAATAGTATCGACTATCTACTCAAACCAATAGATGATTTGGAATTAGAAATGGCTATACAAAAGTTTGAAAAATGGTTTCCTCAAGAAAATGGGCATCATGATAGCGATCGGTTAATGACGCTATTGAGCAATTTCCAAAAACCCAATTATTTGGATCGATTGGTGACTAAAACTGGCAATCATTTACAAATCATAAAAATAGCGGACACAGCCCTTTTTTGCTCTGAACAAAGTTTGTCATTTGTCTTCACGCATACAGGCCAAAAACACATGGTCAATCATACCATGGATCAATTACAAACCCAATTGGACCCCAAAAACTTCTTCAGAATCAATAGGGCAAATATCCTCAATATTGATGCCATCAAAAAAGTGAGTCCTTATTTCAACAATAGATTATCGATAGAAACGCACATCCCTAAACAAGAAAATATTTACGTGAGTAGAGAGCGTGTCAAAGATTTTAGATCTTGGTTGGGCGATTTTTCATGATTTTTTGTATTTCGGTCTTAGTATAAATAAATTTCTTGGCAAACATTGTGCAAATCCTCTATCTTTGATTTGCGAAATGTGCATTTCGGAAATGGGTATTTCGGAAATGCACATTTCGAATAATTTTAAATATGAGGTTATGAGATTCTATAATAGAAATAAGGAGATTAAAAAACTAAAAGAAATAGCGTTTTCCTCATCAAACTTGGCCCAATTTACAGTTTTAACGGGCAGAAGGAGAATCGGTAAAACACAATTACTATTAAAAGCATTTGAAGATCAAATCTATATCTACTTTTTCGTGTCAAAAAAATCTGAAGTTCTCCTTTGCAAAGATTTTGTACAGGAATTGTCATCAAAACTGAGTGTTCCAATATTGGGGGAGGTATCTTCTTTTACTGCTATTCTTGAGTATATATTTCAACTTTCTAAAAAGCAAACAATTACCCTTATCATAGACGAATTTCAAGAGTTTTACACTGTCAACCCATCTATATACAGTGATATGCAAAGACTTTGGGATTTGAACAAGGAAACTGCTAGACTCAATTTAATAGTTTCTGGTTCAGTTATCTCCCTAATGCATAGAATATTTGAAAATAGTAAAGAGCCCCTATTTGGTAGAGCACAACATTTCATACGTTTGCAGCCATTTGATACATCTACCCTAAAGGAAATCCTTGCTGACCATCTACCAAGCTACACATCAGAAGATTTATTAGCACTTTATAGTTTCACTGGAGGTGTCGCCAAATATGTAGAATTGCTGATGGATCAAAAAGCTTATAAGAAAGAGGCCATGATCCGATGCATCGCCTCTAAGGACAGTATTTTTATATCAGAGGGCAAAAATGTGTTGATAGAAGAATTTGGTAAAGAATATATGACTTACTTTAGTATTTTATCCATTATATCTGAGGGCAAAAATACTAGATCACAGATTGAAGACCAACTTACTAAGGAAGTGAGTGGCTTTCTAACCAAACTTGAGCATGATTTCCAACTGATCAAGAGAGTTACGCCAATCTTGTCGAGTCCGACTAAACATATGAAGTATTTCCTAGAAGATAATTTTTTAATATTCTGGTTTCGGTTTATTTATAAATACAATCATATGACAGAAATAGGATCTTTCGATCTATTGCAGCAAATAATTGAAAGAGACTACGCTATTTTCAGTGGAATGATGTTAGAAAGATACTTTAGATTGCAGGCCAGCGAGAGTGGAAACTTCACCCATATTGGCAGTTATTGGGATAGAAAAGGAGAAATAGAAATTGATATGATTCTCATAAATGACATAAGCAAAACCATCCGGTTTACAGAAATAAAACGAAACAAACAAAAGATTTCAATATCATCATTAACCAATAAGAGCCTTCATTTTGAATCAATGCATCCGATCGTAAAATCGTATACCAAAGAAGTCGATGGACTAAGCATGGAGAATATGTAAAGTCTGCATAGGATCTTTTAAACTTTTATGACCACAAAATGAGATCTACCTTAAAATAATTTGTTCATCAACTCAGGAACGATGTAATTATCTTTGATGTTCAGAACATAAGAAAGTAAAAGCATGGGTTTAGTATATGCAGAAATAGAATTGATCAATGGTGGCGATCTTGAGTTAGCACGCAGAAATATGCTTGATCCTGAAGATATTAAAAAGATGTCTGTAGAAATGATTGTAGATTCTGGCTCCAATTATATGTGCATAAATGAAACCGTTAAAGAGCAACTGGATCTATCTGTAATTGAAAAGAGAAAAGGACAATTGGCAAATGGCCAAATAGTAGAGTATGATGTAGTAGGTACTATAGAAGTGAAATTCAAAAATAGAAGGTGTCATGTTGATGCTATGGTATTACCTGGGGATTCCGAGATGCTTCTAGGTGCCATACCCATGGAAGATATGGATGTGCTCATTCATCCACTCAAACAAGAACTGGTAGTTAATCCAGAGCATCCTTACTACGTGCAGTTGAAAATGAAAGGAGTGAGAAAAATAAAATAAAAACATTTTCCCCTCCAAACCATAACATCAAAGCCATTCATGCAGTGCAAGAATAAATCCGATAATCATCCAAGTATATATACTAAAACTTTATTCAGTTTTGGAAATAAAAAAATAAGCAAATAGGTAGAAAAACAAATCTGCGCTGACTTTCCCTATGAATAAAGCCACAGGCAAATTGGAAATGAAAACTTGGCAATAATACATACACAACGGTCTGATCAAAAAAGAATCAAAAATCTCCGTTAATCCAAATTGAAGGATTAGCTCTTGTATGATCTGCATTTTACTTTTATTTGGAAATCTATAAATGTTGAAGCAAAAAATAGCTCCATAAAACCCTACATTTTCACCTATAGTCGCTCCAATTGCGGTAAGTGACTGATTTTGAAATAATTTGGAGACAAGCAACCCTGCCAAAATACTACAAATGGTTCCAGCAATTTCTGCCCAAAAGAATATTTTCAACCATACCTTAAATTTTGACATTCTGCAAATTTGACTCGATCTTGAGTTGAATATACATTGGATTTGGATATTGGCAAAGAATGAACCCCCTAACCCCCACATATTAAATTCTCCCTTCACATCTTTACCAACAATATCTTATATTTGCACAAATTTTAAAAACACAATTTTTGATCATCTCGAAAATGATCATTGTTTGATTAAATTGAGACAAAAGATTTATATATGTTCGAAAGTTTAAGTGAAAAACTGGAAGGTGCGTTAAAGACCATAAAGGGCGATGCGAAATTAACCGAAATCAACATTGCCCAGTCGATAAAAGAAATCAGAAGGGCGCTCGTTGCAGCCGATGTAAACTATACCATAGCAAAAGACTTTACAGATAAAGTAAAGGACAAGGCGCTGGGCTCTGAAAATGTGCTCAAGGCAGTGAAACCAGGTGAACTCATGGTGAAAATTGTCATGGATGAAATGATCGAACTCATGGGCGGTCAGTCCGTTGGCATCAATGTCAAAGGAAATCCTGGGGTTGTCCTCATTTCTGGTTTGCAAGGTTCTGGTAAAACCACATTCACGGGTAAACTTGCCAAATACCTCAAGGATAAGCGCAATATGAAAGTATTGGTTGCAGCGTGCGACGTTTACAGACCTGCAGCAATTGATCAGTTGACAGTCGTTGCCGAAAGTGTTGGCGCTACCATCTTTAAGGAAATAGACAATAAAAATCCCGTAGACATTGCATTGAAAGCAGTTGCCTACGCTCAGTCCAATAAATTTGACGTACTGATCGTCGATACTGCTGGTCGTCTAGCAGTGGATGAGGAAATGATGAACGAAATCGAGGCGGTGAAAAATGCCATCTTGCCTACCGAAACGCTATTTGTTGTGGATTCGATGACTGGTCAGGATGCAGTGAATACTGCCAAAGCATTCAACGATAGGATCAACTTTGACGGCGTCGTGTTGACAAAATTGGATGGCGATACCCGAGGTGGTGCAGCGCTATCCGTAAAATATACCGTTGGCAAACCCATCAAATTCATCAGTACGGGTGAAAAAATGGAAACCTTGGATGTTTTCCACCCTGAACGTATGGCTCAAAGAATTTTGGGCATGGGTGATATTGTCTCTTTTGTTGAAAAAGCACAAGAACAATTTGATGAAGTTGAAGCTAAAAAGCTTGAAAAGAAAATCAAGAAAAACCAGTTTGATTTCAATGACTTCCAAGGTCAGCTCAATCAGATTCGTAAAATGGGAGATGTAAAATCGCTTATGAATATGATTCCGGGTATGAGTAAATTGACCAAAGACGTCGACATAGATGACAAAGCTTTCACAAAAGTTGAAGCCATCATCCAAAGTATGACTCCGGTAGAAAGAGCAAATCCTGACCTTCTCAATATGAGCAGAAAGAAAAGAATTGCCCTTGGATCTGGAAAAACCATCCACGAAGTCAATATGTTTATCAAACAATTTGAAGAAATGCGCAAGATGATGCAAATGATGGCCACCGGCAAAGGTATGGGCAACATGATGCGCAATATGGGCGGAATGGCTGGCGGCGGAGGTTTCAGATAAACTTCCATTTTACATAAATATTTTTGCTGCAAGCATTATGATGTCTTGCTTGAATAAGAATTAATATCAGTGGTTTTTAACATCGATCCAGAGGAAAGGAAACTTTTTAACTTCATCAGTGAAGTAGCAGGAGACTTGGGTTATCCTGCTTACATCGTGGGTGGTTATGTAAGAGATCGATTACTTGCCAGACCAACCAAAGACATCGATATTGTTTGTGTAGGCGATGGTATCGTACTAGCAGAAGCAGCAGCTCAAAAATTACATCCAGTTCCCAAAGTGACCGTTTTTAAACGATTTGGTACCGCCATGCTGAGATACCATGGAGTAGAACTTGAATTTGTTGGAGCTAGGAAAGAATCATATTCTCTTGATAGCCGAAAACCTAGTGTTGAATCAGGCAGCCTGGAAGATGATCAAAACCGTAGAGATTTCACCATCAATGCTTTGGCTATCAGTCTCAACCCAGATAATTTTGGAGAAATCATCGACCCTTTCAACGGCTTGCACCACCTGACAACCAAATCCATTAAAACACCGCTAGAACCAGGCAAAACATTTTCTGATGATCCACTTAGAATCATGAGGGCCATCAGATTTGCTACTCAGCTGGATTTTGAAATTGAGCCTCATACTTTCAAAGCACTTTCTACCTATAAGAGCAGACTTAGGATCATTTCCAAAGAAAGGATCACAACTGAACTTGAAAAAATAATGGCCGCACACAAGCCTTCAACTGGTTTTAAAATGTTGATGGATACTGGCATTCTTGAATTGATATTTCCAGAATTATATGCACTTCGAGGTGTTGAAATAAGAGAAGGCATCGGCCATAAAGATAACTTTTATCATACTTTGGAAGTGCTCGACAATGTTGCAGCTGTCTCTCAAAATGTGTGGTTGAGGTGGGCCGCTTTGCTGCACGATATTGCTAAACCGCCTACCAAAAGATTTGAGAAAGGCATTGGTTGGACCTTTCACGGACATGAAGCTTTGGGCGCAGTGATGGTAGCTAAAATTTTCCGCTATTTGAAATTGCCTCAGGATCATAAAATGAAGTATGTACAAAAATTAGTCAAACTTCACCTCAGGCCCATTGCATTGACAAAAGAAGAAATTACAGATTCAGCCGTAAGAAGGTTGATTTTTGAAGCGGGCGAAGACATCGATGATTTAATGATTTTGTGCAAGGCTGATATTACATCCAAAAACCAAAATAAAGTAGATCGTTACAGAGACAACTATGACAAACTCATCGAGAAGATCGCAGAAATTGAGGAAAGTGATCGCATGCGCAATTGGCAACCCCCGATTTCCGGCGAAGACATCATGAAGATATTCAACCTCAGACCAAGCCGAGAAGTGGGTATTTTAAAAACAGCAATACGGGAAGCGATTTTAGACGGGGATATTCAAAATGATTATGAACAAGCGTTGGTTTTTTTAATCGAGAAAGCCAAAGAAATGGGAATCAATGTTCCGTAGAGGCGTAAAATTTTACGCCTTAATACGATATATTGTATAATAGGAAGAGACGCTAGGCCTTGCGTCTGAACCAAAATGTAGGCGTAAAATTTTACGTCTTCAAACGATATATTGTATAATAGGAAGAAACGAAAGGTCTTGCGTCCGTACCAAAATGTAGGCGTAATATTTTTCGCCATAACAAAATGTTTGTGCAGACGTAAAATTTACGCCTTAATAGATAGTATATGGATCAGTTAATAATAGAGAGTGGGTCGACAAAATCAGAATGGGTATTATTTAACCCAGATGGGAATGTGCTTTCAAGAGCGATAGCTCCTGGTTGGAATCCCCAATTGGGTTTGGAAAGCAATCAAATTTCTAAAGATTGCCAATCTATGATCGATCATGCCCAGTCCATATACTTTTACAGTGCAGGTGTGGCCAGTCCGATTACCAAAGAAAGAGTTATCCAAAAACTCAACGCCCATTGCAAAGTTGAAGTATTTTCTGATTTGGAAGGAGCATGTAAAGCCAGTTTAGGAGAGACAAGTGGTGTAGTTGGCATTTTAGGAACAGGAAGCAATGCCTGTTACTGGGACGGCAACATGACACATCATGCCGTTCCATCATTGGGTTACATTTTGAGCGATGAAGGAGGAGGTGTAGACATAGGCAAAGAATTGATCCGCTCATACTTCTTCAAAGAGATGCCA
>JAKQLF010000054.1 GCA_029567325.1 Bacteroidota bacterium
TCATATTCTATTGGTGAGTTTGCCTTCCCTGAAAACTTAATATTGACATAACTGACTGTGCAATCAAAACTATATTTACTTGCCTTCCTAAGTGAAAATTCGGATGTAAATTCATTTACAAATGCATTGTCTTTACTTAAAATCTTCTGCTGTTTGTCTTCATAATTGTATTTGATATTTATCCTCGTATTAGTACTCGGTCTGATACTTATCTCAGGTTTAACCCTATAAATATCTATAGCTAGATTACGATCTCCAAATGCTTCTGATTGGTATGATTTTTCTGATTTCTCAAGGATAAAAAACATATCCAACTTATTCCAAAGGTTCCATCTAGACCTTAAAAAATAATCATTCAGTCCTCTATCTTCTCTTCCGCTCACTTGGATGATCCTGTTTTGATTATTGCGATTTCCTACTTGGATATCATACTTTACATTGCCACGATTAAAAAATAGTGTATTGGCATTCAATGAATTATAAGCGACTAGAGACGTATCTCCCAAACTAAAATCTATATACGAACTCAAAGGAGAATCTGCGCCATCCATTTGTTTTTTAGTAATTCTATAATTGGACAAAGTAGAAAATCGAGATACAAAACGATATAACTTACTTTTTTTGACACCTTCTTTGTACACTTTAAATTTAGAAGGGTCGATGGTCAAATTTTGGTTCAACTCAATATTGTTTGTCCGTATAAACTCATTATTGGTCAATGTGAGTCTGATGTAATTCGAAAGTGGATTGGTAGGATCATACCTAAAATCTTGAATATTGCTCAGATTTGGATTTTCAGATTCGGTGATCAAAAAATAATCTCCCTGTCCTACTTCCACTTTCTGAAAGATGTACTCAATTTTGGGCTCTTGACCTGAGTTTGTATTATAACTGGTAGTAGATTTTATACCTGAATTTATTGCAGCAAATGTGTAATCCATCCTACCAAGTATGGTTTTTTTACTACTATCATTAGGAAGCAAAGATGGGTCTATCACATTGAGATCGCGACCTATAAGGCTCCACTGCAAATCAGAATTTTTGGAAGCCAACCACTTACCTGCAATTTCTATTTCTTTAGCATTAGCAGCTTGCTGTAGGCTATTTTGTTTTGCAAAAAAATCATTCCTTTCTGCATATGAA
>JAKQLF010000056.1 GCA_029567325.1 Bacteroidota bacterium
TTTATCATTGAGAGAAAACTCCAATGCACTCGTATAAAGTTTGGCGTTTTTCTGCTCATTGTTGATGAGGTTTTTGGCCAAATAGTTGGAATATAAGACCGTAATGATGAGGATGATACCTCCAAAAATGGCCAGAATTGCCTTCCAATAAGATCGTTGTTGATAAATGTCTTGCTTCATCTCACAGGGATTTCATTTTCAAATCCCATAGTTTAAACGGTTTGCCATTCAAACAAAGTATAATTGCAATTGAAATTGATGTGGCTTTGACCATTCCTGTAGTGCTAGAAACTTATGATTGAAATGCAAACCAAAAGCATAAACATACAGTTATTGGTTCCGCTTTGGTGCATTTTTTACCTTTTATCAAACTTACCTATTGACTTTGGTATAATAATAAATCACCTTAGTCAACCATTTTGCTGGATCTTTTTCAGTGAGTGGGTCGGTGACGTATTCCTCAATAACAGGAGCATCCATCAATAGGCCATGATCAATCATATAAGCATCGATGGCGTCGTGTGCTTTTCCAGTATCTTCATATTTTCCATAATAATCAACCACAATTGCAGGTCTGTCATCTATGGTAATTGAAGTGAGGTCTTTGATTGTTTTTTCTTCGTTGACAGGAATAGCCGCGGCCATATCAGCAGTTTTACTGAGCATATCATATTTAAAAAATAAACCACAAGGCATTCCTTTCATGGTAAGTCCTTCTGCTTGGACCTTTTGGAAAATTGCTCCCAAATTTTGTGAATAAAATTTCTGGATGTCATCAAAAGCCACCACGTTTCTACTCATGATGAAACTTCTCTTAGCTTGAGATTTATCCATGACCTCAAAGCCATTATAAATATTGTCTTCGTATCTTTTTTCGGCCAGTTCTTCGAGTGTTGAAAGCCCTTTTTTGTAATTTTTTTTTATGCTGTATTTGAAAAAAGGAGCGAAAACATTGTATGGGAACCCCAAATGCGTTTCCATTGTCCAACTCATGTCCGTTGATTTATTCCCATCTGCTTTGAATTTATAGTAGTATTTGGACTTATCCATCCCTTCAAAAGTCATGTCTGCATCGATCCTTTGATTGGGTATCAGTTTTGTATAGACAGCAGAACCATTGCCCATGGCCTCACTTTTCCACGAATAACTAGCCCCTTCACCAGCAGTTTTTTCACTATAAGTGATTTCCATTGTCGGGTCTTCGGCTATGAACGGATTCCAAGCCGCTGCGGCCTTCAAGTCTTGAGCCATGTTGTATAGATAGTTGGCGGGAACATCAATAGATCTGGTATAATTGACCGTGATGTCTTTTGGCATGACCAGTCCCAGAATGAGGAATAATAGTAATAAAATGCCTAGAATGATACCAATTTTTTTAAGAACAGTCATTGCGAAGAATTTATGAATTAGAATTTTTTTCTCTGATCGATTTATAAAGCTTGGTAAAAGTAATCAATAAAGCGATGATAATCAAAATTGACCCGATAAGGATCATGGGATTGGTCATGTTTTTCATCACTGCCAATGAGACAATCAGAATCAACATCACCGTAGGAATTTCATTGAATAGGCGTGATTGCATGGGTGTCATAGGAATAATACCAGATTGCAGTTTTTTAATGACCCCTTTACTGTAGCCGTGATACGCAGAAAGGATGAGTAAAAACAAGATTTTGAAATGCAACCAAGTGTTTATTTTAAACCATTCCCAGCCGTATAAGTAAATCATGGCAAGTCCTGCAATCCAAGTGATGATCATGGCAGGATTCATGATGATGCGGTAAACCCGCCATTCCATCAAACCAATTTGTTTGATCAAGATGGATTGATCTGGTTCTGGTTTTTCAAAAGCCTCCACGTGATAGACAAACATCCTGCCGAGATAAAACATGGCTGCAAACCAAGAAACAAAAAATACGAAGTGGATGATTTTAAAGATCAGGATAGCCATTTTTACTATTTTTCACAAAGTTAGTAGAAATCTTTTTAAGGAGGGAAAAGTATAAATTAGAAGTAATTAATTTGATTTTAAGTCGAGCGTAGAATTATTTTCTGAGCAATTTGATGGTGGCTCTGCGATCATGTAGGTCAATGACTTCCATAAAATAGATCCCAGTTCTAGACAAACTTTGTAAATCAAATAAATCTTGAAGTGGAACTGACAGACCAAAGCCAGTATGGTAGCTATTTTTTTGGGCTACTACTCTTCCCAAAGCATCGAAGATTTTGATTTTGACGACCCCATCAAATCCGTCTGGTAAATATGCAATGCTTTGCACGTCTACAGGGTTGGGATAAACTCTGATTTCCTTTTTGTAGGTACTCTCTTCTGTGTCGGTTTTTATCAAAAACATTTTATCCAGAAACTCTAGTCTTTTGGGTATCCAATTGGTGAGTTCATTGATTTCTCCTTCCCAACTGGTAGGAATAGGATCGGGTTGTGGCCAAACATATGTGCCAAGAATCGGCCATTTTTCATAATTTCTTATTTGGGCTTGGCCCAACTCTAGTTTTAGTGAGTCTATCAAAGCATTGATTCGAGACATTTTGAAAATACCTTCTGTACGCTCTTTGGTATAAATGGTTCTGGTAAGGTCAAGAAAATAGGGATCAGCAAGCAATTTATTCCACCAAAAAGGAACTTGAAAAACATCATTGGAACAAACAGCATTGAAACCATGCGCGTATAAGTCGTACCTATGACCTTCGCAATAATTGGCATTGCCGTAACAAATGTCAAAATCCCAAACAGGGCCCATTTTGAGCTTGCCGCCACGACTATCCTTGTCCTTGTGCAAAAAAGTGCTTATGCGAAACCCATCCATGTTTCTGGCGAATTCGTTGATCAAAAAGTACTTCACGAATGATTCTACGTCTGCATATTTTCTATATCCTACATCAGGATCTTTATAATTTGCATTGTTGACGCTATTTTCAAAGGTTCTGATGAAGTTTTGAATATAATTTGCCTGCTGAGAAGTGGGGGCTTTTGGTGTATCATATTGATAATGAATGTCTTTGCCATATTGTGACTTGAAATCTGATGTAAAGGAACCACCAATGGATCCTGTGAATTTGTCAATTTTCAAAATATAACCACCGGTAAGATCGTCTCCTGAATTTTCGTCGTCATCCAACTTATCAATATCGACCCTGCCTTTATCCCTTTTTACTTTTTCCATAAAAACGTAGACACCCTGATAATTTCCATTCAGAATCAATTCCACATAGCGCGTCCTTGATGCATACATGCCCAAACCCCTGGCCATATTCATGGTGAGCACGTTGTGCATCAGGCTTTTCTCGTTGTAGGATGCAAATAGCACATAATCTGATTCTTTGGGCCATCCAAAAAATGAATGGTCTGTGTCTTCTCCTTGTTCGTCTCTTACTTCAATACCATATGGCTTTTTAGGAAATATCTGTGAAGAAGAACCCCTCAACTCTATTCCTATTTTGCCCTCGAATGCAAATACTTTGCTGGTATCAGTATTTTCTTTGCCAGCACCAAGATCTACGACTTTCATTTCTGCCGTGATTTTGTCTTCATCGGGAATTGATGCTCCGTTGGTGTTGATCAATAGTAAAGGCAAATTTGATCTTAATACTTGGGCTTTCAAATGAAAACAACTCAAAAGAAGCAGGGCATTTATAAAATAGATTCTGGATTTTGAATTCATGTAGTTTCTTTAACAGAGAAATCCAAAATTAGCTTTTCAAATTTTGATTCTTCTATTTTAATGGCATAAAAATTAGAGATTCCGTTTTTATAAAAGCTATTTGATGTTTTATAAAATTCAAACTCAAAGCCTGAAATTGTGAAATTGTCATGTTTTTCCAATTAATTTTTGGAAACAGCTTTACTTTTACTTTCAGATTGTCTACTTTTGTGGCGCAACTTTGAAATTAAAAAACAAAATTTTGAATACACTTCATCATACACATCACCATCATCACAGCGCGAGAGCGATTGGTGGGTTGTATTAGTATGATCATATTTTTCAAATAAAGATAAATATTTAATCAAACTGCCCGCTTCGCAAGAGTGGGCAGTTGTTTTTTTATGACCTCTGTTTACGGTGCGAAGAGGGCTCAAAACTAAGAAAAGGAAATGATAAAAATTGCGGTGCAGAAATCGGGAAGATTGTATGAAGACAGTCTCAAATTACTCAAGGATTGTGGACTTTCGGTCGAAGATGGTCTCGATACACTCAAAGCACAGGTCAGAAATTTTGATGCCGAGGTATTGTTCCTCAGGAATTCAGACATTCCAAAATACTTGGAGGATGGCGTAGCTGATATTGCCATTTTGGGAGAAAATGTGCTCATTGAGAAAAATGTGGACATTGCTGTGGTAGAAAAACTCGGTTTTTCAAAATGCCGACTCTCAGTTGCTGTTCCAAAAGGGGTGCCTTTCAATGGTCCGCAGGATTTGAATGGTAAAAAAATAGCCACTTCTTATCCGCACAGCTTGCAACAATACTTAAACAAACACAATGTCACAGCTAGTATTCACCTCATTTCTGGATCGGTAGAAATTGCGCCAAACATTGGTCTTGCCGATGCTATTTGTGACTTGGTGAGTAGTGGAAACACTTTGTTTAAAAATGGCTTGGAGGAAAAGGAAATTTTGCTGAAATCAGAAGCAGTGCTTGCCGCTAATAAAAATTCACTTGCTGAAAAATCTGAACTCATCGAAGAGCTGGCTTTCAGAATCCGATCCGTTTTGAAGGCTAGAAAAAATAAATATATCTTATTCAATATTCCAAATGATAAGGTTGCGGAAGCTAGTCAGATTTTACCTGTACTCAAGAGTCCAACCGTTTTGCCACTTTTGGAAGAAGGTTGGAGCAGCATGCATTCGGTAATCAATGACGAAGATTTTTGGACGGTGCTCAACAAATTGGAGAAATGTGGAGCCCAGGGAATTTTGGTCATCCCGATTGAAAAAATGATCGTATAGATTCAACCACTTAATTGGAAAAAATGATTGAGATAATATATCAACCTAGTCAGGACCAATACAAAAAACTCAAACAACGGCCACAACTTGAGAGAAGCGACATGGAAATTGTCATTCAAAAAGTTTATGACGGCATTGCCGAAGGTGGGGATTATGAGTTGAAAGCACTCACCAAAAAGTTTGACGGAGTTGACATTCCAAACATCAAAGTTTCTGATGCTGAAGTAATGTCCGCATACAAGTCTTTGGATGCAGACTTGAAAATTGCAATAGAAGGTGCAAAGGCTAACATCATGAAATTCCACGAGGCTCAATTATCCAAAGGTGTGGAGATAGAAACGATGCCTGGTGTAAATTGTATCCAAAAATCGGTAGCCATTGAGCGAGTCGGCATTTATATACCTGGCGGCACGGCACCACTTTTTTCTACCATTTTAATGTTGGCTTTACCTGCTCAAATCGCTGGTTGTAAGGAGGTTGTACTCTGTAGTCCACCAACTCACGAAGGCAAAATCCACCCTGTGATATTGGCGACCGCATATATTTGTGGCATCACTGAAATCATGCAAGTGGGTGGTTCTCAAGCCATTGCAGCCATGGCCATTGGCACCGCAAGCATCAAAAAAGTGGCCAAAATATTTGGTCCAGGCAATCAATACGTTACCGCAGCGAAAGAAAAAGCGATCTCTTATGGTGTGGCAATTGACATGCCGGCGGGTCCTTCTGAAGTTTTGGTTTATGCAGATGAGACGTGTAATCCTAAATTCGTTGCCATAGATTTATTGTCACAAGCAGAACATGGCATTGATAGTCAAGTAGTATGTGTGACAACCAGTGATGTATTAGCTGATCAGATCGCCAATGAAATTGAAGAGTTGGTAGCTGATTTACCCAGAAAAGACATCATTGTACAAGCGCTCAAAAATAGCTGCATCATCATAGAGTCAGAAGTGGACAAAGCATTCAAGTTTATCAATGACTATGCACCCGAACATTTGATCATTGCTTCTGAAAGTGCTTCAGATCTTGCTTCCAAAATAGTCAATGCCGGTTCGGTATTTTTGGGGAATTTTTGCCCTGAATCCGTTGGAGATTATGCCTCAGGAACGAATCACACCTTACCAACTTATGGCTGGGCTAAATCTTACAGTGGCGTAAATGTTGATTCCTTTACTCGCAAGATTACGTTTCAATCAGCCACTCCAGAAGGTTTGGTGAGTTTGGGAAAATTGGTCATACCAATGGCCGAAGCCGAACATTTGCAAGCACATGCCAATGCCGTGAAAATCCGCTTGGCATTTTTATCACAGCAAAAGGTATAACGATGGTGAATATCCAATCTTTACTGAGAGAAAATATTAAAAACTTGCGGCCTTATCGGTCTGCAAGAGATGAATTCAAAGGGGAAGCAGAAATTTATATTGATGCCAATGAAAACCCATTTGACCATCCATACAGCAGATATCCAGATCCTTTACAATGGAAATTGAAGGAAAAAATTGCGTTATTTAAAAATATAGATCCGAAATATATCTTTTTGGGAAATGGCTCTGATGAACCTATAGACATTGTCATTCGGGCATTTTGCAATCCGGGTGTGGACGACATCATTGCACCAAATCCAAGTTATGGCATGTACCAGGTTTCTGCAGACATAAATGATGTAAAGTTGATTCAAGTTCCTTTGCGTGCTGACTTTACTTTGGACTTTGACTTGATGCTTGCAACGGCAGGGCCTCAAACAAAAGTGGCATTTTTATGCTCACCCAATAATCCTTCTGGCAACGTTTTGCCCGTGGAGGAGATGAAAAATTTCATCCGTAAATTTAATGGCCTTGTGGTTATTGATGAAGCTTACATAGATTTCTGTGAGCAAGATTCCATGAAAAATTACATTGAGGAATTTCCAAATTTGGTGGTCATCCAAACATTTTCAAAAGCGTGGGGAAGTGCTTCGATCAGAATAGGAATGGCATTTGCAAACACAGAAATCATTTCCATATTTAATAAAATAAAAGCTCCATACAACATCAGCAATCCTGCCCAAGAGGAAGCGATGAAAATGCTTGATCAAATGGATATTCTGCAAAAGGAAATCAAAATGATCATAGCAGAAAGAAAACGAATGGCTTTGGAACTCACCAGGTTTAAGGGCGTTTTGGAGATTTACCCTTCTGAAGCAAACTTTTTGCTGGTCAAAGTAGACGATGCAAATAAGTTATATCATTTTCTGACCAGTCAAGGCATCATCGTGAGAAATCGACATGGCCAGTTACATTGTAATAATTGCTTGAGAATCACCGTTGGAACGCCAACAGAAAATGACATATTCTTTATCAAACTAAACGAATATTACCATGAAAAAGATTTTGTTTTTGGATAGAGATGGTGTGCTCATCCACGAACCTGCTGACGAACAGATAGATTCGCTGGAGAAGTTATCCTTTTTGCCGGGCCTTTTTACCAATTTAAATGACATTGCCACCAAGCTCGATTATTTATTGGTGATGGTAACCAATCAGGACGGTTTGGGAACCAGTTCATTTCCAGAAGCTACCTTTTGGCCGGCACACCAATTGCTCATCAATACCCTCCAAGGAGAAGGCATCGAATTTGAAGCCATTCACATAGACCGCAGTTTTGAACACGAGCAATCACCTCATCGTAAACCGCGGACAGGTATGTTGACCAAATACATGAACGGCAGTTTTGATCTGGAAAATTCCATCGTTGTGGGAGATCGACTTACAGACATGATGCTGGCGCAAAATCTGGGCTGTAAAGGCATACGCATTGACGGTAAGGGGGAAATTCCTGAAAATTTAAAAGAAGTAGTTGCTCTGGATGCAAAATCTTGGTCAGAAATAAAAAAGTATTTATTTACACTGGACAGGAAATCAAAATGTATCCGAAATACCTCCGAAACCAAAATATCGGGAGCAATCAACCTCGACGGTATTGGTAGCTGTGAAATTCATACAGGATTGGGGTTTTTTGACCACATGTTGGAGCAAATAGCTAAACACGCTCAGGTTGATTTATTTCTCCAAGCCAAAGGAGATTTACACATCGACGAACACCACACCGTTGAAGATACAGCCATTGTTTTGGGTATGTTATTCGACGAGGCATTGGGCAAAAAGGCGGGCATCCAGAGATATGGATTTGCATTACCAATGGATGAAGCCAAAGCGGAAGTATTGATTGACTTTGGAGGCAGACCATGGATCCAATGGAATGTAGACTTCAAAAGAGAAAAAATCGGTGATGTACCTACAGAGATGTTTTACCACTTTTTCAAATCATTCTCAGATCATGCCAAATGCAACCTGAGTATAAGTGCTCAAGGAGACAACGAACACCACATCATTGAGTCCATATTTAAGGCGTTTGCCAAAGCCATCAAAGCAGCTAAAAGCCGCGATACGAATATGGAAATACCAAGTACAAAAGGGGTATTATGATCGCAATCATTGACTACAATGCTGGCAATACCCGATCTGTCATCAACGCCTTACAGCGATTGGGTGCAAACCCAATATTAACGGCAGATCCAAAGGTCATTCTCAGTGCTGATAAGGTAATTTTACCAGGTGTAGGACATGCGGCCACTGCTATGGAAGCATTACATGAACGCAATTTGGTGGATACCATTAAGGCGGTGAAAGTTCCATTTCTAGGCGTTTGTCTGGGTATGCAAATCATGCTGGAGTTTTCTGAAGAAGGAGATGTTGCTTGTTTGGGTTTGGTTCCGGGAACGGTTACAAAATTCAAAAGTGAAACAGAAAAGATACCGCACATGGGCTGGAATACCGTAATTCCAACGGATGATGCCTTGATGAAAGACATTGATGATCACGCTTATTTCTATTTTGTGCATAGTTATTATGTGCCAAAAGATCAATATACCATTGCTGAAACTTCCTACATTTTACCTTTTTGTGCCGCAATGCGCAAAGACCATTACTGGGGTGTACAATTTCACCCTGAGAAGAGTGCCAGTGTGGGCGAAAAACTTTTACAAAACTTTTTGAATATCTAATGATGACACAAATACTTCCAGCAATAGACATGATCGGAGGCCGTTGTGTACGGTTGACCAAAGGCGATTACGATACTGAAAAAGTGTACCACAGCAGTCCCGTGGAAATGGCCAAAGCTTTTGAGGATGCTGGTGCAAAATACATTCATTTGGTAGATTTGGATGCTGCAAAAGGGCAAGGCAATAATTTGCAGTCCATTTATGATATTGCGCATCAGACCTCTTTGGCTATTGAAATGGGAGGGGGCATCAGAAATAGAGCCACACTTGAGCAGGTTTTTGAGAATGGTGTGTCAAGAGCAATCATAGGAAGCCTTGCCGTAAAAAATCCAGAAGAAGTTTTTAAATGGGTGCAGGATTTTGGAACAGAAAGGATTGTCATTGGTACCGATGTTCATAACGAATATATTGCAACAGAAGGATGGTATCATACCTCTGATCAACACATTGATGATTTTATATCTGCCTATATGCAAGCAGGCGCTACCTTATTTTTATGCACGGATATCGCTAAAGACGGCATGTTACAAGGCCTTGCTACCGATTTATATAAGAGGCTGATGGAAAAACACCCAGGAATTGGCCTCATCGCAAGTGGCGGTGTCGCACAACTTTCTGATGTGGAAGAAGTCGTGGAGATGGGCATGTACGGAGTGGTTGTTGGTAAGGCTATTTACGAAGGAAAAATTACCTTACCAGCATTGTTCGGACCCCTAAATATAAAATCATGCTGACAAAAAGGATCATACCTTGCCTGGATATCAAAGACGGTCGTACGGTAAAAGGCACTAATTTTGTTGCGCTGAGAGATGCTGGTGACCCGGTAGAACTTGCAGCAACGTATGCGGAAGCAGGTGCCGATGAGTTGGTTTTTTTGGATATATCTGCAACGCACGAAGGACGCACCACTTTGATTGATCTTGTCAAGAAAGTAGGCGCAGTCATCAATATTCCTTTCTCTGTAGGAGGCGGTATCAATAGCAAAGAAATCGTTTATGACATTTTGCAAAGTGGTGCAGATAAGGTTTCCGTCAATTCTTCAGCCATCGCTAGACCAGCTTTGATTGAGGAAATTTCAACTGCCTTTGGAGTACAGTGCGTCATTGTTGCCATTGATGCCAAATGTGTTGATGGACAATGGATGGTGCATACCCACGGTGGGCGAAAAAATGTAGGCCTGGATCTTTTTGAATGGGCTCAACAAGCAGAAAGCAGAGGTGCGGGAGAAATCCTTTTCACCTCTATGGACCACGATGGCACGAAGGATGGATATGCACTGGAAGCCCTCCAAAAACTCAATGACTTGGTAAATATTCCTGTCATTGCCTCTGGTGGTGCTGGCAAAAAGGAAGACTTTCTGGATGTGCTCCATGGCAATATCGCTCAAGCAGCTCTTGCAGCAAGTGTATTCCACTATCAAGAAATAAAAATCCCGGAATTAAAGCGCTATTTGGCGGATAATGGCATTTCAATCAGAATATAATCAAACAATCATATAAATGAGGGCACTAGATATAGAAAATATAAAATATGATGCAGTAAGCGGATTGATTCCCGCTATTGTCCAAGACTGTATTACTGGCAAAGTATTGATGTTGGGTTACATGAACAGAGCGGCCATTGACAAAACTTTGGAAGAAGGTAAGGTTACTTTTTTCAGCAGATCAAAAGATCGTCTTTGGACCAAGGGCGAAAGCAGTGAAAATTATTTGATCTTAAGTGAAATAGCCATCGATTGTGATTTGGATGCACTGTTGATCAAGGCACTTCCGCAAGGACCAACTTGTCATACAGGAGATGATACTTGCTGGCAGGAAGAAAACAGCAATGGCAATACAGCTTTTTTAGACTATCTGGAACAAGTCATCACGGATAGAAAAAACAACGAGTCAGACCAATCTTACACCAGCAGCTTATTCAAAAAAGGGATCAACAAAATTGCTCAGAAAGTTGGTGAAGAAGCCGTTGAAATCGTCATCGAAGCCAAAGACAACAACGATGATTTATTTCTTGGTGAGGCTGCAGATTTGCTTTTCCACTACCTTGTTTTATTGCAAGCCAAAAATTTTAAATTGGCAGATGTAATAAAAGTCTTGGAAGGCAGACATGGTAAATAAAAAAAGTAATTTTATCCTTTAAATGGTCTACACATTAATTAATGAAAGATCATCTATTCGAAAATAATCCAACAATCAACTAAAACCAAAGTGATTTTCTTTTGAAGATACCAACATTGCCCATCATCAATCAGGAATTTACCTTGTTTATTGCGGCCAGGTTTCTCTTCATTGCAGGACTAAAAATGACTCCTGTTATTTTGGGCTGGAAACTTTATGAGCTTTTAGGGAGTAAATTGGCATTGGGTATTCTTGGCTTAAGTGAAGTGATTCCTGCCATCCTTTTGGCATTGCCAGCAGGTGTAAGGGTTGACCGCAGCAATAAGCACCAGCTCATCACTTTGTGTTTTTGGGCTTATCTGGTTGTCATGATCGCACTGCTAGTATTGACACTACCTCAAACCATCGTTTATTTAGAAAATAATGTCGTTGCGATGCTCATCTACTTCGCCGTTTTTTTAACGGGAGTTATTCGGGCTTATAGTTCTCCGGCAATCAATGCATTTTTGGCTCAGTTGGTTACTGTTGAAAGTTTGGTGAAAGCCGCCTCCATCAACAGCATGAGTTGGTTGATTGCAGCCGTTATCGGGCCTTTTATCGCAGGAATTCTCATAGGATTTGTCAATGTCACCTGGTCATTTGTATTAGTTTGTGTATTGATGTTGTCGGCCATCATGATTTTTGGCAGAATAACACCCAAAGCCATCAGTTGGAACAAAGGCAAAACGCGTACTTGGGATGGTGTGAAGGAAGGATTAAAATTCGTTTACCACCAAAAAGCATTACTTGGGGCCATCAGTCTGGACATGTTTGCAGTCCTATTTGGTGGGGCAGTTGCCTTACTTCCTGTTTTTGCCAAGGACATTTTGCACGTAGGCCCACAAGGATTTGGCATGTTGATGTCGGCAACCTATCTAGGCAATTTTCTAGCCATTGCCTATCTCACAGCAAAGCCCCTGCGCCAATCTCAAGGCAAATATCTGATTTACAGCGTCGCTGGTTTTGGATTGTGCATCATTGTTTTTGCTTTATCCAAGAGTTTTCTTTTGAGTTTTATGGCTTTGTTGGTAAGTGGACTTTTTGATGGGGTAAGTGTGATCATCCGTGGCACGGACTTTCAGTTGTTTGTTCCGGATGAAATGCGGGGCAGAGTATCTTCCGTCAATAGCATTTTTGTGAATAGCAGCAATGAATTGGGTCAATTTGAAAGTGGTGTGACCGCTGCTTACATGGGCACCATCCCTGCTGTATTATTTGGTGGGACCATGACCTTATTGATCAGCATTTTCTCTTGGTTTAAAATCCCTGCGCTCAAAAAGTTTGAATGGTAATTGCCTAGCAATGAGTGTTGACCATTACCAATATATCAAAGACTCACTTTACTCAGATCGCTCAAAGCAGAATCTTATCAGGCTCATCATTTACATTTACCCCGATATTGAAAAAGAAAAAGCCATGGTCGATCTTTTGGCCGATGGTGATAAAACGATATCACAGAGGGTATCTTGGTTGATTGGCAACTATGCTCAAAAATACCCAGGAAGATTGAATCAATTTTTAGAGATTTTTTGTGTACGATTGCAATGGGGTGTTGAGAACAACGAACAGGCGCTTCTGCGGAATATGCTCAAAATACTGGAATATCATGAGATTCCCATAGAACAAGAAGGGCTGATTTATAATTTGTGTTCCAATCTAATACTCAATCTCAAAGCGGATATTGCTCCCAGAGCTTTTGCCATTACCTTGGCCTTGAAGGTGGTTATCAAATACCCGGAATTAAGCGTAGAATTCTTGGAAATACTCAACATCATTAAACCCGACAAATCAGTGGCCATTCAGTTCAGGATCAAAAAAGCAAAATCCATTCTGAAGGCTTTGTGATAGATTCAATTATAAAACAATGCGTTGACCACCATATTTAGCGCTCGAAAAAATCGCATCAATGATCCTCATGTCTCTGAGACCATCTTCACCCGGGACCATAGGAGCCCATCCGTTCATGATTGCTTTTGAGTCATCATCCATTTGTTTTGCCTGCTGGTTGTCAATGGTTTTGTTGAGTAAGGTTCCATCACTTGCAAATCCTTTGACGCCATTATATCCCTGGAATGGACTCAAACTGTAAGAACCTTTCTCACAATTTATTTCCAAATTATTGACATTTTGACCCAGACTGGTCGTACAATTGGCTATTGCGCCACTAGGAAATTCCAACATAAATTTTGTCGTTTCGTCCACTTCAAAAAAGATATCCGGTCTGGCAATGATGGTATGGGCAGTGACAGCTATCGGTTCTTCCTGTGTAATATACCTTGCAGCATTGAGAGAATAGGTACCCATGTCCATGACCGCTCCACCTCCCAAAGCAGCTCTCAATTTCCAGTTGTTCCCACCATTAGACATCCAACCAGCAGCTGCATTTATTTCCTTTATATTACCAAAGGGTTTGCTACGTGCCCATTCTATGAGGGTTCTGTGATTGGGTTCGTGTTGGAGCCTATATCCAACGGTGAGCATTACCTTATTTTGTTTGCAAACTGCTATAATCTCTGCGGCTTCCTTTCCATTCATGGCGAGGGGTTTTTCACAAAAGACATGTTTTCCTGCATTTGCCGCAATTTTACAATATTCCAAATGGAGTTTATTTGGAAGTACGATATACACTACGTCAATGTCCGGATTATTGGCCATCTCGTGCATGTTTTCATAGTTGTAAATATTGCTGTCTTTGAGGTTGAAATTTTTCTTCCAGGTTGGAATCTTAGATGGGGTACCGGTGACAATTCCTGCCAAATGACAACTTTTAGTAAATGCAAATGACTTTGCGAGGATATCTGTAGAATAATACCCAAGACCTACGAGGGCAATACCTAGTGATTCTTTCTTCTGGGGAATTAAAATATTTGGAAAAAATAAAGCAGAAGAAGCTAGGGTTGTGGTCTTGATAAAATCTCGTCTATTAGTCATGATTTTTGTTTGTTTGAATTTCAATGACTAAGTTAATTCAAACTTTGAAATAGCCAACACTTTTTCTATCAGCATAGCAAATAGTTGTTTAGTTATCAGCTGTCAGTTTTCAGCAATCAGTTTTCAGCAATCAGTTTTCAGCGATCAGTTTTCAGCGATCAGATTTTTTATTTGTAGTGTGACAAGCGATCTCTTCAATGCTTCCAACCTTCGCCACCATGGCTTTTGGTTGATATACCAACATTTTGTGCCTATCTGCATAATGTGTTATCATCCTAATGATCGCTAAAAAATGACTGCTATTCTATAAAGCTCGAAGCCTCTGGTTAGAACACATCTTATTTTTTATAATATGAAGAATTTATTTACTACGCTGAAAGAAATTTAAGAAACCTTCAGAAAGGTATTATAAGGCTAATCACTTTGGTAACAATGAAGAGAACCTACTAAATCTTGAGTCCACTGCCTGTGCCTGGGGTTGTCACTTTTTTTTACCGTCAGTCGAGTAGGCAAGGGCATTTCAGCCCAAGCCTCTCACAGAACCGTACGTGAGAGTCTCCCCTCATACGGCTCTTGTTACCTAATCATTTCTTATCTCCAAGTCTCCAGTGGTAGTACAAAAGAGGATTCATGGCCTTTAATTGTGAGAATTTCTCCAAGCATTTCTTC
>JAKQLF010000059.1 GCA_029567325.1 Bacteroidota bacterium
TACAACCACCATCGCGCCCGTTATTTCTTGTATTTTTCTTTTAAATTCTTGTTCGTTTGAGTTTTTATCGCTTAAATGCATCAAGTAAACTTCTTTTAATTTGCTCAAATCATTAGCTTTTAAGAACTTAATGCAGCTCTCAAGGCTCATATGTGAGTTATATAACCTCTTGTATTGCAACTTAGAGACATCACCATTTTCATATCTGCGTTTCAAAATAGATTCATCATAGTTGCACTCAATCATAATGTAATCTAACGCATCAAACGTATTGCTGATGTAATAAGTATCTGTTACAAACAATAATGTCTCATTTGTAATCACGCTTTTTAGCAAATAACCAAACGGTTCTTTGGCATCGTGCTGTGTTTTAAATGCAATCACTTTAAATGTTCCTATTAAGTCTTCTTTGCCTGCTTTTAAAATGTTTTTTTGGTAGTTGTAAACGCCAAAGTCCAAACAATCAAAAGTTCCTTTGGATGAATATATTGGCATCCACCTTGCAATTTGTTTCGCATATTTAGTATGATCACCATGCTCGTGGGTAATAAGACACGCTCTAACACTTGTAAGGTCAATTTTTTCTTGTATTTTTTCTAACTTTACTCCTGCCTCAATCAGGAGGATGGTAACGCCATCTGATATTAGATAAGCGTTACCACTACTTGACGATGCAATTGGTGTGATATCCATTGCTTAATACCCTGGATTGTCATCATCAATACTTGTTTGTTTAAAATCTTCACTTGATGCCGTTTGTTTTAGCGGTGGAGTGTTGACAACTATTGTTGGCTCTGGCGATGGAGTTTCCTTTGCAAACCCTACTTTTTCGCCTTTGTTGGCATTCAATTCAATTTCTTTTTTTGCCTCTTCCACAACCTCAGTTTCGGAGAAATCATAGTGTTGATCTTCATTTTGAACCATTGTTTCAGCAAGTAAATCATCATCATTGGATGTTTGGATGATCATTTTAACAAGGCGGTTGATAACCGTGCGTTTACAAAATTCTCCTTCAAACGTTTCGTGGTCTCGCTTATTATTTAGGTTTGGGTTCTTCGTCCACGCTTCAAGGATTTCGGCTTTTGTCATGACAGCAGAACGGATATTTTCTCCTTGTTGGACTGTTGCATAACAACCAACAATCTTCCCTCCAATTTTGTTTGCCCAAGATGTCTTATGTTCAATGACCAACTCTTCTCTAAATTTTGTGTGTGTCAAAATAAGTTCGTCGCCATCATATATCAGTGTTGCAATTGGCTCATTTTCGATTCCTTTTAGCCTTTTGACTACTGCGCATTTTCCAAAATATGATGTATACCATGCAAGTTTATTGGCGTACATGATGAAATAACCGTGTTTTTTTGCAGGGTTTAGCCCCATTACTGCCATATCAAGCAGCGCATTTGCGATTGATTCTTTTGTGCATACATCAATAGCGTATTTGCCCTCCTTGTTTGTCGTCCCTTGAATAATTAACCACGCTGATGCAATTGCGTTGCCGACTGAATAATTTGCTGGAAGATTTAATCTACCCTCTTTAGCCAGCTGATTAACACGATTGCTAACACTATCACTGATATTTCTTTCAAATTCAATAACTTTTGATTTTTGTAATTCGTTTTTTTGTTGATTTTCCATT
>JAKQLF010000071.1 GCA_029567325.1 Bacteroidota bacterium
GCATATGTTTTCCACAACACGGCTCAAGCACAAGCAGATGCATTCCCTGAAGTATACAACATAGAAAATCTTACTTCTGATATGGTTACTGACTTCGTGGCTGTAAAAGTAGGTGATGTGAATGGTAATGCGAAAGCTAATAACTTCAATACAAATACTGATGCTAGATCAAATCAAAAATTAGTATTGACATCTGATGTTGTAGATTTCACAGCAGGACAACAGTTTGATGCACCTATCAAAGTGGCTCAAAACACTGGATTCAGTGGTGTGCAGTTTACTATGACATTTGATGCTGATAAGTTGACTTTGGTAGGTATCAATGGAGAAAGTCTTGATGTTGCTGACCAAAACTTTGGATATACAAATGTAAATGATGGTATAGTTACTTTGAGCTGGAATGATGTAAATGCAAAATCTTTAATTGCAGGTGAGACATTGTTTAACCTTACTTTTGAAGCTAAAGCAAATGGTTCTACAGCTGACATTATTGCAGTTACTTCTGACATCACAAAAGCAGAAGCATATACTGTAGATGCAGACATCATGAAAGTAGAGTGGATGACAGGTAGCAGAACATCAAATGAAAACTTTGTTTTACACCAAAATACGCCAAACCCATTCAAAGCAAATACTGTTATTGGATTTGAATTGCCATCAGATATGGCTGCAAGTATCACAGTGTATGATGTGACTGGAAAAGTAATTAATTCAACAAACGTTCAAGGTTTGAAAGGATTGAATACATTCACACTAGATCAAAATAGCCTTCCTGCAGGAGTACTTTACTACTCATTAAAAGCAGGATCTTTCCAAGCAACTAAAAAAATGGTTGTCATAGAATAACACAAACAGTCGTGGAGTAGCCCAAAATACTTCATAGACACAAAGATATTTTACTGTTTTTGGGATGGGACCCTTCTTCGGATTAATTCGAAGAGGGTCTTTTTTTTTGATTTAATGTCATCCTAAATTATTTGCGTTAAAAAAATGTATCAATGTTCGTTTTTTCTTATCACCTTAGCACAATTAATTTTAATTGAAAGTTATGAGACACATTGTCCTTTTTAGCTGTTTGATTTTTTGTTCTTCAGGATTGGTATCTCAATCAAAATTTGATCAAAATGTTATTTCTGAAAAAGTATTAACTTTTTTGTCAATTCTAAATGATGAGGATCGAACGATGGCAAATCTTAGTTATGAAGACAGCTCAAGAAAAAATTGGTCCAATCTACCTATGGAAGATGTGACTCGAAAAGGAATGATGGTCAAAGATATGAATCACGAACAGAGAATATTACTACATGATATATTACGTTTTGTATTAAGTCAGCAAGGATACCAAAAAGCTTTGTTTATTATGCAATATGACGAAGGCACCAATGAAAGGTTAAAAAAAATGTTCAGCCCAATCGCTCACAGGTATGGAAGACAAAATTACTGGTTTACAGTCTATGGAAACCCAAAAGATCAGCAGTGGGCATTTAAATTTGAAGGTCATCACCTATCTATAAATTTTGCTTTTACTCCAAATAATGTGATGTGTACACCAATGTTTACTGGCATAAATCCAGCCTTGACTCGAAGTGGAGAGAATGCAGGTGTCCACGTAATGTATGATGAACAAGAATTAGGCAATCAACTATTTCTTAGCTTGTCAGAAGCTCAAAAAACAAAGGCAATCCAAGGTGTTCATCCCGCTGATGCTGATGCAAAAACCAAGCTAGGAAATGAAGCTCATCTTCAGGATAAAAGTGGTTTACCGTTTAGTGATTTAATGCCTGATCAACAAACGATAGTTGAAAAAATAATGAGATCTTGGGTGGAAAACCTAGATCCTATTTTAGCTAAGGAATACATGAATAAAATGCTTTCTACTAAAAATACCATTATTTTTAAGTGGTTTGGTATAAAAGACGTTTCTACCCTCCACTATTATTCTATACAATCAGATGATTTTATAATTGAATTTACCCACAGAGATGGTGGTCTAGATCATTACCACACCTTGTGGTACGGATTAGAAAAATAATTTTTGCACAAAAAAAAATGATACAATGACATTATTGACACCATATACTTTTAGAAATTCTGATCTGACTTCTGTTAATAGAATAGCACTAGCTCCTATGACAAATCAGCAAAGTAATGAAGATGGTACCTTGAGTAATGATGAATATGATTGGTTAATGCGTCGTGCAGAAGGTGGATTTGGAATTATCATCACCTGTGCAGCGCATGTTTCTAAAGATGGACAAGGTTGGCCAGGCGAACTAGGGATATTTGATGATTCACATTTGTCTGGTTTGCAAAGACTTGCACAAGGAATTCATCAATGTCAAAGTCTTGCCATCGTTCAGATTTTTCATGGTGGAGCTAGGAGTCCTTTTGATGTCTCAGGTAGTCAGCCTTGGAGTGCAAGTGCGCATGTCATACAAGTAGGGAGCAAAAACATAGATATAGCCGAAGGATCTATCGAGCAAATAGAGTCAACAATCAATGCATTTGTAGCTTCAGCTAAGAGAGCATATGAAGCTGGATTTGATGGAATAGAATTGCATGGAGCACACGGATATTTATTGCATCAGTTTTTAAGTTCCGTTACAAATACACGTTCAGACGAATGGGGAGGTAGTTTTGAAAATCGCTCTAAATTAATCCGTACTATTCTTCAGAAGATCAAGACTTCCTTACCTTCGAATTTCATAGTAGGCGTAAGGCTGTCTCCTGAGGACAAATATACTTTTCAAGGAATTGATTTTGATGAAAGTCTAGCTTTGGCGGCAAGATCGG
>JAKQLF010000089.1 GCA_029567325.1 Bacteroidota bacterium
AACGATTAAACAAATAAACAAAAGACAAGTCACGAACAAAGAAAAAGGCTGAGAAATGCGCTTTCCAAACTGATTTATAGAACCCGAACAGGGTTCAATGTGAATAACCACGAGTGCAGCTCGGGGAAAATCAAACACCCGATCCACCAACCCCGAATTGGGGTTGAATAGATCACAATGTCAGGTTCGTCAGCTGTGTTCAATTTTTTGTGGAAATGGAGCAGGCTAGACACAGGAAACTTGGAGAGATAAACAAATAAACGATTAAACAAATAAACAAGATAAGCGGCCAGTTTCATTAATTAGTATTGATGCACAATTAATTAAATATTACATTATTCACTAAAAGGAAAAAAATTGGAAATAAGCATAACTAACCCACATCCGGGAATTATTTTGAAAGAAGAATTTCTGGATGAACTTGGCATGACCATGTCAACCCTTTCTGAAGCCACGGGTATTCCAAAAAATTTGGTGCGCCAATTTGTAAAAGGCAAAAGAAGTATTTCCGCTGAGACGGATTTAAGACTATCTAAATTTTTTGGTTTGAAAGAAGGTTATTGGCTAAGATTACAAAATCAATTCGATTTAATAGAGGCCAAAAGAGGTAATTTGGCTTTGACGTTGATACAGCCCTATCAATATGAATTTGATTTGAAAGGGATTATTTGACGGCGATTGGGTTTTTCATAGTGAATAGTTTGGCGGTGAGCTTCGAGCCACGAAAAGCTTTGAGCAAAGAGCTTTCAAAAAAGGTTTGTGGAAACCGAACAGTGTCAATGTTAATACCTAGAGTGAAACTTGGGGGTATAAAACACTTTCTGAAGCAACCCCGAATTTAGGATGAATTGCTCAATGTTAGGTTGTAGATCAGTCTTAAGAAGTCAATTTAGTTATGCGCCACAAGCCTCGAAAAATAAATGAAAATGGATTTTAGAGCTGGAGAAAAATTACAAAATTAAATTTGAAACAAAAACTAAATTTCCTATCCGTAATTAAACGATTATAAACGTTTAATTACGGATAATTACTATCTCGCTATTATCTCCTCGATTTATATTTGCATTTGAAAACCTAAAAATATGAGATATTTAGATCCGAAAAATGACTTAATATTCAAACGAGTGTTTGGAGAACATCCCAAAATTACCATTTCTTTTTTGAATGCATTATTGCCCTTAGTACCAGGTCAAGAGATTCTGGAAATTGAGTACATGCAAACAGAACTCATACCCGAATCACCGGCAATATTGAAAAATTCCATTGTAGATGTAATGTGTCGTGATTCATTAGGAAGACAGTTTATTGTGGAAATGCAAATGTTTTGGACTGATGCCTTTATAAACAGAGTTTTATTTAATGCAACCAAAGTCTTTTATCGCCAATTATTAAAAGGCGTGGATTATGTTGCACTGATGCCTGTTTATGCGTTATCTATTGTAAATGAAAATTTTGAAAAAGAAACTCAAGATTGGTATCATCATTATCAAATGAAACATCAAAAAGACACTACGAAAACGTTAGATGCCCTACATTTGATTTTTGTAGAACTTCCAAAATTCACCTCCAAAAATCCAATTGATAAGAAACTTACAGTCCTTTGGTTGCGTTACTTATCTGAAATGGATAAACTATTGAGCATGAACAACGAAAATTTCCCGCTACCGCCTGAAATATTGGAAGCAATAGAACTAACTAAAGAAAGCAATTATACTCCGGAACAATTATTGGCTTATGACAAATACCTTGATGGTATTCGCACGCAAGAAATGTATAGAAAAGATGCAGAAGCAAGAGGAGAAGCAAGAGGAGAAGCAAGAGGAAAAGCTATTGGAGAATTAATAGGAGAGGAAAGAGGGAAAGCTAAGGGAGAAGCAATAGGAGAAGCGAGAGGGTTAGAAAAATTAAAAGCTACAGCTAGAAAATTAAAAGAATTAGGCATATTGACAAACGAGCAAATTGCAATGATAAGCGGGCTTCCAATTTCTGAAGTTGAGAATCTTTAGTTTTCGATGTTTATATTATTCAATTCAGGGAAAAATTTAAAACATCAATACAAAATTATTTCACATCAATACCATATTTGGTCAATAAACCCAAAACACCTGGATAAGCAAATTTGGCTCCTTTGATAACATTGACTTCCGGATCAAGGGCATATTGCAAAGCCGTAGTGAAATCAGCACCTTTGAGATTCGTGTTTTCAAATAGAGCCATCATCAGGTCACATTCCTTAAAAACGACATTCGAGAGATCTACATCTGAGAAATCTACTTTGTGCATAGTACAATGCTCAAATACTGTCCCTTTAAGTTTGAGTTTGAAAAAGGAAGAATGGTTGAGGATGCAGTTTTCAAACTTGAAAGAAAGGCCGATCGGATTACATGCATCAAAATGAAGGCCCAACATTTTGCATCCTGAAAACTTTACATTTCTAAAACAGGTCATGGATAAGGTGGCCATCGTCAAATTGCATTCAATAAAATGGCAGTCTTCAAATCGAAATTGGGAAAGGTTTACATTCGAAAAATCACAATCATCAAAAGTGCATTGGTCATACTCGCCAATAGCCAATGCTTTTTCACCAAAATTTAGCCCTTTGAATTTTAGATCTTCGATGATCTCCATCCCTTTTATTTTACCAAAGTTGCTTTAGAAATCTTGAACATCAGCCGATTAACATCACTGTCATTGAGGCTCAGTATGCCTTTTAATACAATAGACTCCGCTGTAAACTTGATTGCATCTTTGGCTTCTACTTCCATAACCGTCTCTGGTCCGGCACCCCCACAAAAGAAACATTGGCTGTAGGGGAAGGCTGAAAAAACAAATTCTTTGTGGGATTTGTACCCATCTACAGGTATGATATATCCCTTAACTTCTACTTCTTTACCTTCCATTGCTTTGATGCTTTCGCCAAAAACAGGTTTATCAATTTTAAAACCCATTACAGCGTCATACTCTTTTTTATATGAAATCTTCGCAAGGTTTTTCCATATATCGCTTTGTGCAGAGCCAGCAATGATTCCAACAAATAGAAAGATGCAAGTGGTGATGAATTTGACTTTATTTATCTTAAATACCATGAATATCTTTATTTGATCAATTTTGCTTGGGTAAGTGTGTATAGTAATCCTGAATCACTCTTGGGATTTATGCTCAAAATACCTTTTACGGTAATTTTTTCTTCTGTGTAAGCCACCTTGATGTCATTAGCCATAAAAACTTGCATAGCTGTTTCTGGGCCGGCCTTGCCGCAGAAAAAACACATACTTTGGGTATATCTTGACAACATGAAATGGCTTTGAGCGGTCTTACCAGTCAAAGCTATATAGTAACCTGTAATTTCGATTTCTTTGCCAGCAAGTTGCATAGCTATCGGTGATACATTGGGTTTGATGATTTCAATACCAAAATCTGGGTCAAACTTTTTTTCCACCGTGACCATGCCCAAGGTATTCCAATGATCTTCTTGTGCCAATACCAAATTGAAGGCACTTGACGCTATATAAAATACTCCTAAGAATAGGATGGTTCTGATTCTCTTGTTCAATGATATTATTTTGCCCATGCTACATTATAAATGTAAAAGTCAAAATAATGGTTCACTCTTCCATGCCTGGACGTGCAATTAACAAAAATTTATTTTTAACTCTCTATCAAAATCTTGGTAACCATTGTGATTTTTGATTTCACTGAATTGGAAATTAAACATGCGGCTTCTGATTTTTGTAAAATGCGTTCTGCTTTTGAGATCAAGTTTTCGTCATTCAACGTCACAACAGGATATAGAACAATTTCACTCATCATATATTTTCCGTCAACTTGTTCCAATTTACCCTGAGCACTACTCGTAAATTTTTGAAAAGGAAGATTAGAGTTTTCAGCAATGGCCAAAAAAGTGGTCATGAGACAACTATTGACCGCCGCCGTAAAAAGATGTTCTGGTGACCAGACTCCTTCAATGCCTTTTGGGAATTCGGGCGGGGTTGCAACTTCAAAACAAGCTCCACCTTTGTCAATGATCTCAGGAGAACACATGGTTCCAATTCTGGTTCCATCCCAAGATAAATCTACATTATAAGTATGTGTCATAATTTATGTTTTTTAATAACACAAATCTACTGGTATCAAGATGAGGCAATGGTTACCTAAGTCACTCAAAACAAAAAACCGAAGCTTTTTACACTCCGGTTTTTTTTATATTAACTAGATATTATTCCAATCTACCAACTTGATCCACCGCCACCGCCAAAGCCACCGCCTGAAAATCCGCCGCCGCCACCGCCTCCTCCGCCTGAAGAAGCCGGCATGCTACTGAAAGCACTCTGAATTTCCTTAACGCCAGAATCAAATGATTGACCAAATTCAGTGGGTGAAAAAGCGTGCATACCCATACCACTTGTTGTATACCAAGTAGGTGGGGTAGTCAACAGTCCGTCAAACTTTTTAGTCCAGTCTTTGGTATAACCAAACACCATAGCATATGGCAATGTCTTCTCAAAGTACATGGGGTCATCCTTGAGCATCCTTTCCAATCTATCTTTATCAGCCTTCTGAATAAACATCTTGAAACCCAAAGTTTCTTGATATAAATGTACGCCTACCTCATTTTTCTTGAGCATTTTGATGGTAAACAAGATGCCAATAATAGCGGCTATACCAAGGCCAATGGCTGGTAAAATGGATTCTAAAATCAAACAAAGCGCAATGCCGATTGCCAAAGCCAAAAAGGAAAGAAAACCGGTAACAATTTGCATTTTACTTGAAATAGGATAATACATTCTACTTTTGATGTCTTCTTGTAAATTGGCCTTTGCTGCACTCAAAGAAGTATAAAATTCTTCTTTCAGGTCACTTGTTCTTACAGAATCTCCGTCACGAAACAAACGATTGAAAATGATTTGTTCATAAACTTTTGCATCAGCGTCCAGATTGCAAATTTTTACCAATTCGTAATCATCTTTTTTCCATTTTTGCTCGTGCCTAATGATTTTCAACAAACCATTGTGCGCCCAATAAGGCAATAAAGCCATAATGTCTACATTATCTGCCTTTTCATCAATGATGGTACCTGCCTCACTAGGATTGAGTCCTGTGGGAGGTGTAAATCTTGCCGCTTTGATGATGGGATAATCTTTGCCATACTTATTCCACAGATAATAAAAAACTCCAATAAAAAAGCTTCCAAAAGCCAAAGCAACAGATAACGGACCATATTTCTTCCACCAAATTTCTGTTGCTGAATAAGGGGCGATTGCAGACACTGGTAATTTCACCGCAAAGGTAAGTCCTTCACCTGCTTCCAATCTTCTGGGAACTTTCCCGGAAATTTTATTCCTTCCATAATTCAAATCTGTAATGGGCTCAGTACTGCCTAGTGCACCTATAAAAGCTTTATAATCACTAGGTTGTAATGAAATATAATCATCGAAATTCACCGTAAAGTTTGCATTCTCTATGTGAGTATCCCACTGTGTTCCGATGATGTTGTAATAGAATTCAGTAAAATCTTCGTGAAAAAGATATGGCTTTTTCATCTTGTACGATAACTCATATTGGTGTTCTCCAGTGATGTAAACATCCTTATCTCCAATTTTGAAAACAAAATTTGAACCTTCTCTGTAGGTATCATACTTGTAATCCTTTACCTCAGCATCTGAGATTTTGAAGTCCACAACTTCCCCACCTTCTACTTTATATCTGTAGGGTATAAACCTTAAGATACCACGTCTTTGTTCTGTAAAATCTACTAATATGGTTTCCTTCACATCTACCCAACCTGTCTGGTTGAGTTTTATATCAATGTCATAATTTTTGATATAATACCCTTGTGAAAAGAGCACCAATTGCGAGAATACCAGAATAAAACCTACTAAGCATGCTTTAACTCTCATTGACTTATGGGTGTTTTGCTGCAATAACCAGCATTAAGAAAATCTGATGATTTACTAAGTGGAAATACCTGAGTGTTTATTAAAATTGAACAGTTGGATTGCTACGTTCTTCTTTGTTTTCCAATTCGAAGTAATCATATTTATGAAAGCTGAATGCATTTGCAATGAGGTTTGAAGGGAATGCTTCTACCGCAGTATTGTTGTCTCTCACCAATGCATTGTAATACCTTCTTGAATTGGCCAAGTTTTCTTCAATTTCGGCCAAGTTTTTTTGTAAATCCAAAAATGCAGTATTTGCTTTAAGGTCTGGGTAACTTTCTGCCAGTGCAAACAAAGATTTCAAAGATCCAGCAAGAGCAGATTCAGCTTGAGCTTGCCCAGTTATATCTCCTGCACCTACACTCATAGCCATATTTCTTGCCTTTATGACCCTTTCCAATGTTTCTGATTCGTGTGTTGAGTATCCTTTCACGGTATTCACCAAGTTGGGGATGAGGTCATATCTCCTCTTGAGCTGTACGTCAATTCCACTCCAACCTTCTTCTACTCTGTTCTTCAAAGAAACAAGTTTGTTGTAAAAAAAGCCAAGAGCCAGTGCAAGTACTACTAATAAAATAATGAATGTCATGATAATTTATTTGTTGATTTAGATTGATTAATACCTTGATAACACTAGATAACCATCAGTAAGTTTCGTTTGTGCGATAATGAGGTCAAAAAGACGACGAATATACAACGCTATTCGACGTATAGTATATACGGGCGTCGCACGGTCGAAAGGCTTATCGCTTAAAACATTGTCATATCAATAACCAAGCCGCCAAACCACTACCCACCTCCAATGCATCTTCATCAATGTCAAAAGTTGGCGTATGTACGGGGCTGGTGATGCCTTCTGCAACATTACCGGTGCCCAATCTGTAGAAACAAGCAGGCATGACTTGTGTATAGTAAGAAAAATCCTCGGCAGTGAGTCTGATTGGAAGCTCCTCTACCTGCTCTTTTCCCAAATAGTCAATCATTTTTTGCTTTATGGTGTCCGACAATGGTACGTCATTTATCAAACTTGGATATCCAACCGAAATATAAACTTCACAAGTTGCGCCCATTGCCTGTGCCGTCAATTCACAAATTTGTTTGATGTGCTCATGTGCTTCATACCGCCATTTTTCATCCATAGCCCGGAATGTTCCTTCCATTTTTACTTCATCTGGAATGATATTGGTGGCGCCCCCCGTAGAATTAATTTTGCCGATGGTCAAAACACTTGGGGAAATAGGATTATTGCGTCTGCTGATTACTTGCTGCAATGCCGTGATGATCTGCGCAGCAACCAATATGGTATCTACAGCGGTATGAGGTGTAGCTGCATGTCCCCCTTTACCACGCACTGTGAAATACAATTCATCAGCAGAAGCCATGTATTGTCCTGATCTGATGCCTACATTTCCCACCGTCATAGATGGATAGACGTGTTGACCAAGTATATATTCAGGATAAGTTTTACCAAAAGCACCTTCCTCTAGTAACAGACTCGCACCTCCTGGATGTTTTTCTTCTCCGGGTTGAAAAATAAAGTCAATTTGACCCGAAATTTTTGATTTTAATGCATTGAGAATGAGGATGGCACCCATCAATGAAGAACTGTGTACGTCATGGCCACAGGCGTGCATTTTCCCAGGTACTTGAGATTTATAAGACTTGTCACTGACTTCAGCAATAGGAAGTGCATCCATATCTGCTCTGTAAGCCCTTCTTTTTCCAGGTAAATCACCGGTGAGGGTAGCAACAATTCCTGTACCGGCCCAACCAAAGGTATAGGGAATTTGATGTTCATCCAAAAAAGCTTTGATGTAATTACTGGTGTTTATTTCTTCAAATGACAATTCGGGATGTGCGTGGAGGTAATGTCTAAAAGACTGGATTTCGCTTTTGTATTGTTTGGCTAAATCCTTTATTTCTTGAATGGATATGGTCACTGCTTTTTTAAATTTGATAGTACAATTTTGATGTCTTGTACAGGGTGATAATATTTAGCGTAACAAATATCGGCTTTTTCATCGGTGTCTACAAAGTTTCCTTGAATGAGTTCGCCTATGATATTTTGTGTTGTAAAAATACCCGGTGCCAATGCAGGTAAGTTGTGAGCCGCTTGCAAATTGTGGTAAGCCACCAAGGTTGTTTTACCAATGATGGTTTGACACAACTTCTTCACAGAAACCTTATTGACAAAAATGGAAATGGGTAGCAGTAGCAATGAAAAAACGATGTCGACCAGTCTTTTCAACCTCAAATAAAGCGGTTTGGCCAAATTGTAAGTTGATTCAACTGAATATATTTCTCCTCGATTTTTACTGGATTTACTGCCGACAATGGCTTGCGATCGATGCCCAGCTATTTTATAATGAATATCTGTCATAGGGAAACTCATCAATTCCAAAATCTTTGACATTTTCATCGAAGCCGCATCAAACACCACTTCATTGGGCTTCAGTGTTTTGATTACTTCAGTCAATTTACCCACATGATTAATGTAAGCCGAAGATAAATCTTTTTCATCTGGAGATACGGTGCCTATGATTTCATTGTGTTTGTCTAGTGACATGATTTGGAACAACTCTCTACTTCTGGATTCGTTGGCAATGAAAAGTATTTTTTTGCTTTCCGAGGTTGAATTCCTCCATTTTTGGCCCATCATTCGTAAACCAAGAAATATAAAATAGGTAAAAACCAAACCCAAAAATAGCACAACCCGGCTATTTCTAAATTCTGTAGGCAATAAAGCGTAGATCATCAAGATGATGACGGCTGCTACCAAAATGCCCGCATTGAGGTATTTGCGTTTCGCGTATTGATCGTACCATCCAAAAAACCAGACACTGGTGACAATAGTTAAGGAGGCGAGGACGGAGGTAATTACAATGTTTTTGGGCTCGTAATATCCAATATCATGAAAATAAATCATGCCCCATAAAAGTTGTACTCCTACATAGGAAAATATGCCGAATATCAAACCCAACAATGGTTTCCAAAGTGAAAGAAAAAGGTTTTTCAAATAATGGATGCTTCCAATAATGGCGATGGCAACCTTCAAAAAAGGTACAAATAAGGTGGACTTGGACTGGAAATGTTTTTCTGCATAAATAGACATGGCTTGGTAAAAGCTTTTGTGGTATTTTATGCTCGTTTTTTTAGTGCTTTCCCCTTTGAAATGCACAATTTTGGCTGCTGGTAAATAGTGTATTTTATATCCACTGTCCAGGATTCTTTTGGACAAATCGATGTCTTCTCCGTACATGAAAAAATGATCGTCAAATCCGCCAAGTTGTTGCAATAGAGTAGTCTGGGTAAACATAAAGGCACCCGTAAGTACTTCTATATCAGCACTTTCATCCTGCCTGATGTGTCCAAGATAATAATTATTGAAACTTTTTGAAGTAGGAAACAATCGATACAAACCAGTCATTTTACAGAACGAGGACCACAATGTAGGCAAACCACGCTTTGATTCTGGAAGGTATTTTCCTGCGCCATCGACCATTTGAGCGCCAATTGCACCAGTTTGAGGATGTTGTTCTAAATACTGAAAGCAAACCTCTAGCGTATTTTCAGAAAGTAGGGTATCAGGATTCAAAATGAGGGTATATTTCCCTCGTGCAATGGAAATTCCTTGATTATTTGCCGATCCAAATCCCATGTTCTGTTCATTGGCGATGACCAATACTTCGGGAAAATTTTGCCTCAAAGCTCCTACACTTCCATCCACTGAGTGGTTGTCAACTACGATTATTTCAATGTGTCTTTGACCACTATTTGCATAAATAGATTCTATACATCGGAATAAAAAATCCCTGACATTATAATTGACAATGACAATGCTGATATCTATTGGCAAAATCAATTTGACCCATTTTGGTGATAAGGCGTTCGCGATAAAATAGATCGGCCAAGTGTAAACTCATCTGCATACTCCAATTCGCCGCCAAAAGAAACCCCTCTTGCGATGGTACTGATTTTTACATTACTATCAGCTAGTAATTTGGAAATGTAAAATATGGTGGTCTCGCCATCGATAGTTGGGCTAACAGCCATGATCAACTCCTCCACACCTTCAGTTTTTACTCGTTGAATTAAGCTTTCTATATAAAGATTCTCGGGGCCAATGCCATTGATGGGGGAGATCACTCCTCCCAGAATGTGGTACAAACCATTGTATTGTTGTGTATCTTCAATGGCCAACAAGTCCCGTAAATTTTCTACCACACAAATCACTCTCTTATGGCGGCTAGATGACGCACAAATATCACACAGATCATTGTCAGCAACCAGATTACAGCGTTTGCATTGCTTTATCTTAGTGTTGAGTTGAATGAGTGCATCCACCAAAATTTCTGATTTATGATTTTGATCTTGAATGAGGTGAAGGGCGAGACGCAACGCTGTTTTTCTACCGATTCCCGGTAAACTTGCGATGGCGTTGACTGCTTGCTCCAATATTTTTGATGGATAATTCATCTGGTGAGTTATACTGATTGTTGTGACGTAAAATTAAACTAATTGTTTTAAATATTATGCTTTTTCAAAATGTCTTATGGAACACCAAAAGGATTGATTTGTTTTTGTAGTTCTTAAATCATGAAATGGCTGTCATTCAATAAAAATTGTACATCTCAACATCTTAAAACCGATTTGGTCTCGTATATGTATGTATCGAATACTATTGGCCTTTGAGTTCGGTCAAAACTATTCTGATGATTCCTAAAAAACATAGTTCGCTTTTCTAAACCGAAGAAAGTTAAATGCTGTATTGTAGTTCTTTGAAATTATCAGGTGTCAAGAACTGGATTTTTGATGATGCCCTCAAATGGGTTTTATTTATGTTAATCACCCTTGGTTCTTTTCATCAGATTTTTGGACAGGATCAATTAGGATTACGAATGGGTAATTACGCAGGTTCTTGGAGCGCGGCAATCAATCCTGCAAATAGTGCTTATTTTTCAGGTAAATGGGACATAGGCCTAGGAGCTTTTGGCTTTTACGAAAACAATGACATTTTATACTTCAAAAATACCTCGGCGCTGCATTCATTTTTAAATGCAGATAAAATTAAGACATTTTCCAGTGATAAAGAGTTGAGTGACCATCAGAATGGTTCAATTACAGGTATTTATGATTTAAATCAAGCATCAAATTTTGGTCAGATGATGGCACGATTGGATGGACCCTCTTTTTTATACAAACTGAATCGAAACTATACCATTGGCTTATCTACCAGCACTAGAGTCAATATTGGATTTCAAAACATTCCCCAAGACTTGTCATCACCACGTTTTGACAATGTTTCTTCTTTTGAAAATAAAATCTTACCTCCTTTGAAAGGAAATGCCATGGTTTGGAGTGAAATCGCACCAATATTGAGTCATCGCCGAATAGCTGATTATGATTTTTCAATTGGCATTACACCAAAACTTTTAATAGGTCATGAATCAGTCTATTTAAAATCTGAAGATTTGGCCATTAAATTAGGAATGGATTCTAGCCTTTATTATGCAGGGAATTTGAATTTTGGAATTACACACGCTAATTTGACGAGCCAAGAAGTAGGTTTGAAGGTTTCAGGTTGGGGTACAGGATTGGATGTGGGTTTTGCTTTTGGAGTACAAGAGTACACAAAATCTGATATACCCAAATATAAGTGGAGAGCTGGATTTGCCCTGCTCGACCTTGGTTTTATATCATTTAATAAAAAAGCTTCAAGGCATAAGATAGCGCTCCGAGATAAACAACGTGCTGGAACCATCGAGAGCGAAAATCCTCAAACAGTCAATTCTTTGAAAACTTTTAAGGAATCTTTTATCAACGATACCACTCAAGTGGAAGGTTATGCCATTTTTACACCTGCAGCCCTTTCAGCCAATTTTGACTACCGCATCATATCAGATTTATACATCGGCATTTTGATGATTCAAAAAGTACCAATGGGTGCAAATGCTTTACAAAGACCATCAAATTTGGTTATCTCACCACGTTTTGAAAGAAAATGGTACTCGATTGGCACTTCACTTTCTTTAGTAAACTGGAAAAATTTGCAACTTGGCATGTCAGCGAAACTTGGTTTTTTATACTTTGGGACTGAAAATTTGATGGCGTTGGCTTTGAATAATGAGCGCCTTTATAGCACAGACTTTTATGTGGGAATGAAAATCAATGATTTTACTTTTGGGTCCAATAGGAAAGAAAAGAACAAGACCAAAAAAGTAAAATGTCCAACTTTTTAAACGGTTGCTGCGTTATGAAGGAGTTTTAGCGTTTTTGGTTTCTGGATAATTAAATGTTTATTTGTTTTGATTAATATCACCCTGATCCTATTGTTGAAATCAGTAGGTTTTAATATAATTGCAGTCTAACCTTCAATCACAGGCCTCCATTAATGCCACAAATTGTTTTCTTTAATAATCAAATTGATTTTTGACATGCGCATTTTATCTACCCTTTTACTGCTTACGATTTATTTGCAAACCTATGCTGGTGAAGGCATGTGGTTACCTCATTTACTCAAGGCAATGAATGAAAAAGACATGCAAGCCATGGGTATGAAACTCAAGGCCGAAGATATTTATAGTGTAAATAAGGGGTCTTTAAAAGATGCAATTGTGCACTTTGGCGGATTTTGTACAGGTGAGGTGATTTCTGCTCAAGGTTTGGTATTGACCAACCACCACTGTGGATATGACAATATTTTATCTCATTCTACTTTAGAAAAGAACTACATGAAGAATGGATTTTGGTCAAAGAGTTTGAAGGAAGAATTGCCCAATAAGGGTTTGTTTGTAAAATTTATAGAAAAGATTGAGGACGTCACTAGTCAAATAATGGCGGGGATTTCCCCAGGCATTTCATTGAAAGAAAGGCAGATTTTGATTGATGCCAATATTGCTAAATTTAAAGCGCAAATGAAGATGGATAAGTTTCACGCAGTGGATATAAAGCCATTTTTTGCGGGCAATCAATATTTGGCTTTTTATACAGTTTCTTACAACGACATTCGGCTTGTTGGTACCCCGCCCGAGTCTATAGGTAAATTTGGTGCCGACACGGATAACTGGGTATGGCCAAGACATACTGGAGACTTTTCTCTTTTTAGAATTTATGCGGGTCCAAACAATGAACCAGCAGATTATGCTGAAAATAATAAACCTTTCACGCCAAGTCACTTTTTACCTGTTTCACTGGATGGGGTAGAAGAAGGTGATTTTACGATGATTTTTGGTTTTCCTGGCAGGACAGATGAGTATCTTCCAGCAATAGCGGTAGAGCAAGTAATGGATGTTTCTGATCCTGCAAAAATTGCTGTCAGAGATGCTGCCTTGAAGGTGATGGATAAATACATGCGCAAAGATCCAGTTACCAAGCTAAAATATGCTGGTAAATTCGCTACCATTGCCAATTATTGGAAAAAGTGGATTGGAGAAGCGGAGGGTTTGAAAAAAACCAATGCAGTTTATAAGAAATTAAAATTTGAGAAAGAGTTTGAAAGAAGGGCTAATTTAGACACGAGATACAAAGGTTTACTTCCGCGTTTTAATGCCTTATATGAAGACATCGAAGAAGTTTCCATGGTGAGAGATTACTTCAGTGAGGCGCCAAATAGAAACATTGAGTTATTGCGTCTGATGAATACCATAAGGCCTCTTGTTTCTACTTTTGAGAACAATGGAGCTGCTGATTATGAAAAAATGAAATTGCGGGTCTTGACAAGTTTAGAAGCATTTTATAAAGAATATGCTGCGGAAATAGACCATGAGATTTTCGAAAGAGTCATGGAAATTTGTGTTCAAAATATACCAGCCAAATATCTTCCAACTTCGGTAATTGACAAAGACATACAACAAATGGCACTTAAAATTTATGGTCAGTCCAACTTTACAGATATGGATAAAGCTAAGGCTGTTTTGTCAAAAAATCCCGCAGAAGCAGTAAAAATGATCCAATCTGATCCTGCGTTTATGCTCGCAAATGAATGGAATGATCTCATGAAAATAGAAGTTTCCCCTATTTACGACATTACAAAAGCAAAGATAGATTCACTTCAAATGATTTACATGAAGGCGCAAATGGATCTGTTTCCAGAAAAGAAATTTTATCCAGATGCCAATTCGACTTTGCGGGTAACTTTTGGAAAGGTCAGTGGCTTTAAGCCGAAAGATGGTTTGATTTACGACCATACTACCCATTTGGACGGTGTCATAGAGAAATATATTCCAAGTGATTATGAGTTTGATGTGGACCCTAAATTACTGGACTTATATAACAAAAAAGACTACGGCCCATATGCTGACGAAACAGGAAGTGTACCTGTGTGTTTTCTTGGGAGCAACCATACGACTGGAGGAAACTCTGGGAGTCCTGCCATTGATGCAAATGGAAACTTGATTGGCCTCAACTTTGACAGGGTTTGGGAAGGGACGATGAGTGACAACAATTATGATCCTAGCATATGTAGAAACATCATGGTCGATGCACGTTATATTTTATTCATTATTGACAAACATGCCGGAGCTAACAGACTCATAGATGAGATGAAACTTGTGCACCCAAAAAAGAAAAAGAAGAAAAAGAAACAAGTTGAAGCAATGTATTAATTAAGCTTTGCAAACTCTTTTTTCTTATTTTGATTACTTTTTTTTCAAATTTACTGGACTTTTAGGTAAATCCATTTGCCGGTGTTATAATTGGAGTAGTGATGAATCAATACTTCAGAATCCTTATTATTGTAACCTATTTTGGATGGTTTTAAGCCATTATCCATTAAACAAAAAAAATTATTGAAATGAAAAAACTGGTATCAATATTTCTTCTTTGTTTTATTTTTTCTACTTCAATTGCTCAGATTAATGCAAAACTTATGCGTTATATGGATGTCTCTGATACACATATTGTTTTTGTGTTTGGGGGCGACATCTGGATAGTAGAAAAATCAGGTGGAATAACAATACAACTGACAAATTCACTTGGAGAGGAATCATGGCCAAAGTTTTCACCAGATGGAAAATCCATAGCTTTTACAGCGGGTTATAACGGTAGTTCAAATATTTATGTCATGCCCGTGATGGGTGGAATACCTACTAGAGTGACTTACAAATCATTACCAGACAGAATGATTGATTGGCATCCAGATGGCAATCAGCTTCTTATTGGGTCTCCTGGAGAAAATGGGGGCAGACGTCTCTTAAATCAATTTTTTCTTGTATCAAAAAATGGAGGTCTTCCTGCGAAATTGCCCATTCCTTATGGTGAATTGGCGAGCTTTTCTCCCGATGGCAAAAAATTAGCATACATCACCAAAATTACTGAAAACTACCCATTCAAAAGAATCCGTAGTGGCAACAATAGTGACATCCTTATTTACGATATGCAATCTCAAAAAGTTGAAAACATCACCCAGAGAATTGCCATCGATGGTAAACCAGCATGGGCAGGAAACACCATATATTTTCTCTCTGACGAAAATGATGACATGAGATTAAATATCTGGGCATATGAAACAGGAAGTAAAACCATCAACCAGATCACAAATTTTAAGGATTTTGATATCTCGTATCTTTCTGCAGGGAACAAAGATCTGGTCTTTGAAATGGGTGGAGATCTTTTTCTGATGGATTTAGCCACTCGCAAATACAAAAAAATAGAAATAAAGGTTGTAAGTGATTTGATGACAGAAATTCCTCAGCTTAAAAATGTCAGCAAAAGGATTTCAAATATGTCTATTTCTCCTGATGGTAAAAGGGCGATTCTGGAAGCGAGAGGTGAGCTGTTTAATGTGCCGGCAAAAGAAGGGGTTACCTTAAATCTAACCCGTTCGAGTGGTGCATTTGATCGCGACCCAGCCTGGTCTCCTGATGGCAAAAACATAGCTTGGTGGAGTGATAAATCTGGTGAATATGAAATTTGGCTTCAAAATACCCAAGGTGAAGCAAACGCTCGTCAAATTTCCCATCGAAAAGGTGGATATGGCTATGCGCTGTTCTGGTCTCCAAATAATAAAAAACTTGCTTTCATTGACGAAAAAAATGACATCATAGTTATTGACGCCTCAACCGGACTTGAAGAAAAAGTTGCTAATTCTGAATGGAATATTAGTCATGGGGGAAGAGGATCATTTGTTATCAACTGGTCACCAGACTCAAGATGGATTACATTCCCGCTTAGAGTAAAAAATGCGCAATCAGCTATTTTTATCTATGATACAGACAATAAAAAATTGAATCAAGCAACATCAGGTTTTTATTCAGATGCACGCCCAATTTTCAGCCAAGATGGGAAGTATATATTTTTCCAAACAAATAGAAAAATGAATGCCGAATATTCAGCTATGGATGACGATACTTGGATTTATGCAAACGCCACAGAAATTGTTTCGGTAAATCTAAATAATGATATCCCTTCCATACTACCACCTAAAAATGATACTTTGACTGTTGTGGTTACAGAAAAAGTTGAAAAAAAGGATAATGTTGCCAAATCAGATGATAAGATAAAGGATACATTAAAAGTAAACATTGATTTTGAAAATTTTGAAGCCAGAATAGTCACGCTCCCTATGAAGGCTGGAAATTATGATAAAATGTCTGTGGTCGATAATAAACTCATTTATTTGCGTGTTCCCAATTCAGGATCAGGAGAAAATAGTAATTCTTTAAAATATTTCGATCTAAAAGAAAGAGAAGAGAAAGTAATCATTGACAAAGTAAGCGATTATGTTGTCTCTGCAGATGGGAAATCTATATTAGTAGAAAGCAATAATCAATATTGTGTTATAGGCGTCAATCAAGGGCAAAAGATAGAAAAAACTGTTCCTACAGACGGCTTGGTCATGCAATGGGTAGCTAGACAAGAATGGGAACAGATATTTCAGGACACCTGGAGAAGATATAGAGACTTCTTTTATGATCCCAATATGCAGAAAGTGGACTGGGATGGGTTGAGAATTCAATATGGCGCTTTGGTTAAAGATGCCAGAACTCGTTGGGATATCATCAATATTCAATCTACTTTGATCAGCGAGTTGGCTGCTGGTCACACTTATGCCCGCACAGGTGAAACAGAGGAGTTTGTTCCACTCATCACAGGGTTTCTAGGTATTGATTGGAAAAAGGAGGGGAATAATTATGTAATAGGTAAGATAGTAAAACCTGCTGCCTGGGATACTGAGGTAAGGTCATCTTTTGATAGGCCTGGCATGGATGTAAAAGTTGGTGATATCATCACCGCCGTCAATGGTATTGAATTAGACATAAACAAGGACCCATACGCTTCGTTTGAAGGTCTGGAAGGAAAAACGGTGGTTTTGAGTATAACAAGAAAGAATGGAGCTATTGAATCAAAGTCAGAAAAAGTAATTACCTGCCTTACTTTGACAGAAGAAAGGAATCTAAGATTTTTGGAGTGGATTGAAAAAAACAGACTCATGGTTGAAAAACTTTCTGGTGGTAAATTGGGCTATATTTATATGTCAAATACATCTGCAGATGGCCAAAAAGAGCTTGTGCGTATGTATTATGGACAACTCGAAAAAGAAGGTTTCATTGTTGATGAAAGGTTTAATGGTGGAGGTCAGCTGGCAGATCGTTTTATGGAGTTACTGTTGAGACCTGTGGTATATAATCTCAAATGGAGGACAGGAAAAAGCCATACTCAACCTATCAAAACAAATACTGGACCATTGGGAATGCTGATAAATGGTTGGGCTGGCTCAGGTGGAGATGGCCTCCCATGGGCATTTAAGGTATTGAAAGCTGGTCCGATTGTTGGTGAAAATACCTTGGGTATTCTTGTAGGTCCAGCAACCAGTCACTCTATGATAGATGGCGGTGCAATTACAGTTCCAGACGCTCGATTATATGACAATGCAGGGCATTGGTTTTGGGAAGGAGAGGGTGTGAGTCCTGATATCAAGGTATGGGATGATCCGAATTTGTTGATGCAAGACAGAGATCCTCAAATCGAGCGAGTTGTTCAGGAAGTGCTAAAACAAGTTGTTGAAAAACCAGGAATTATGACACCAGCTCCTAAATATGAAGATAGAACGGCCAAGGGTTTAAAAAGTAGAAATTAGAATACTAAGAAAGCATACTGGAGTCGACTATTTTACTTTAATATGTATTTGTAAATATGAAGTAACGGAATTACATTGTAGCAATCTTTTGTTTTAATTGAAAAACATTACCTTCTGTGTCTTCGCCATCACAGAGGATATAAGGATAATTCTCCCATACCATTATCTCTCTCATTTTCACATTTTTGGAAATAAGGGTATCTCTTACATTTGCCAGATCTTCATTGATTTCAAATACCATTTTGGTATTGGTTTCCACTTGAAAATCTTGGGCACTTTCACTTAAATAAGACTCGCCGATCTGATGTAGTCCAATTTTACAATCCCCTGCTTGCAGTAGGATCCATTGACTTGGGATTTCTTCAATGATTTCGAGTTCCAGAATTCCGACGTAGAAATCTTTAAGTTTCTCAACATTTCGCACAAAGATGATGATGGTTTCTAAGTTGAATTTCATGTTTATTTTTTTTAATTCATTGGAGTACAAATCTCAATCAAAAAGCCATCAAGGTCTCTCACATAAGCAACTATTTGCCCCCAAGGTTTTTCTTTAGGTTTTTCTGCAATCGTAGCACCCGCTTTTACAGCACTTGAAACAGTTTCTGCTACATTTTCAGTAGTAAAACCTATTTCGATTCCAAATGGCTTTTGGTCCAAGTTACTTTCTAAAAAACCATCGTTTAAATTGGTTTTTGCAAGCGAAATGGAAGCAAAGGATAGAGTAGTGTCTCCAACGAGCAATTCACCATAGTCATTCTCAGGACTCACAAATTTTCTAGAAAAGCCAAAGGCTGCCTCGTAAAACTCAACTGATTTTGTTACATCTTCAACGTATAGAATTGTATAGGCAAATTTTACCATCTTTTATCTTTTTATTAAATGATCAATCTTGAATGTAATGGGTAATGTATTTTTAAAAATCAAGTGAAGCAGATAAACCTGACCAATTTCCTATGCTTTTCTCCGGAATAAATCTAGCAAATAATTCTTCACTGTACCATTGCAATTCCTTTGTTTTTTTAATTGCGCCAATGTGAGCAACATTAGCATAAGCATACTTTTTCATGGCCTCTTCACTTTCCCACAAACTGATGGTCGCTTGTTGTATCCACGGCCATTCTCCAACACCAATTGACAATATTCTACCCTCGGCCTGTGCAATCCCTTCACTCGTTTTGGGGACATACTTCCAAAACTGAAATAACTTGTGCCACTTGATACTCGCTCGGGTCAAAACCATCCTTTTAGTCACATTCGTTTCCTTACCTTGAATATCAAATGGCATACTATGATCCCAGGTCCCATGTGCGGCATAAACACTTCCAACCAAGGTGAAAACTTCATCGCAATGGCTTTTATAATCTATAAAAGAAGCATTATGCTTGAGAAATTCTTCTAAGTATTGGCCATCTTTCCAAACCATCATGAGGGCGTAAACACCAAAATTTGGTTTAATATTAAAACCCACTCCGCTGCCACTTCCCATCAACTTGGAAAAAGTGCAACCATTTGTTTTGGCAAAAACACTCGGTAAACTCGCCATCTGTTTAAATGCCCAAAACTTCGATCCTTTTTTCAATCTAAATAAAGTAAATGAAATTTTTTGGCTCATTTGTTGGATGCTAGAAACTTCCGCCGTGTGTTGATGCTACATTCATCATGGTATCCTCAACGAAATGTACGAGTTCAGTATATCTTTGATCGCGTTTCATCTCCCGGGATCTTTTAAGTGGAAGATCTATATTGATATGCTCTACAAACTTGGAAGGTGGTGCCTTCATAATGTAGATATCGTCAGCAAGGTAAACCGCCTCGCTGATGTCATGGGTGACAAAAATAATCGTTGATTGGAACTGATCCCAAAGTTTTGTCAGTAAGTCTTGCATTTGCAATCGGGTTTTGATGTCAAGAGCTCCAAACGGTTCGTCCATCAATAAGATTTCCGGATTGGCCAACAAACTTCTGGCAATGGCTACTCGTTGCAACTGACCACCCGATAAAGTAGGATAAATGGCGTATTTATGTTGGTGACCTTCCAAACCCACCAATTTGATCATTTCCATGGCCTTTTCTTCTCGTTCCTTTCGGCCAATACCTTTAAATTCGAGAGAAAGTGCCACATTTTCTAAAACCGTTTTCCATGGTAAAGAACTGTATTGCTGGAATACCATACTGACTCTCGTATCTTTGTCCAATTCCTTGCCATTCACAAAAACTTGGCCTTCAGTTGGCTTTTGTAAGCCAGAAATATATCGCAATAGGGTAGACTTTCCTGCCCCAGACATGCCCAAAATGACAACAAATTGTCCCTGATTTGGTTTGTCTTCAATGATGAGGTTGAGGTCTTTGATGATCCAATTCTGGCCACCATCATAACTCTGACCTATACCTTTTAATTCAATAATATTCTGAAGATTAGGATTATCTACCTGCTGCATGGATTGTCAGTTTTTAGTGCTGGATTTTTAAAACATATTTCTTGTACAAACCGTAGCCAGTAAAAGCGATAATGGACAAGATGACAAAATGAATGGTCCAAGATCTGTCTCCAAAGAAATAATCCAAAACCTTGACATTTGAAAATAAGCCTGTGTATTCATTAATTACCACCAAAACATATAAAGCCAAAAAGATGATGCCCATGACTCTAATACCAAAATCCAAAATGCTGTCCCAGACCGAGATTTTTTTCAATGAGTCTGATGGATCGTAAGATGGCTTGGTTTGGTATTTAAAAGGGAAAAACTTTCTATCCAAATATGAAAAAATTCGGTCTTGGATCAGGCCTATCAGCATGATTAATAAAAGAATGGCAAATGTTTTGTCGACCCTACCTTGCCTTTGCGCAGCGAACGTCAATGGCCCAAGTCCTCCCGTAGCTGCTGTGGTTTCAGCAACAATGATATAGGTCCACGAAATAGCAGTCAGCACTCTTATATCGTCAAAAAGTCTGGATATTACTGCTGGAAAAAATACAGATTTGATGGTTTGCCATTTATTGGCACCCAAGGTATAAACTGTTTTCACATACACATCGTCTACTTCATCAATTCTCAAAATGACGGTCGGAAGTAAGTAAATAAATATACCAAAGGATAGAAAATTGATTTTCATCTCAGAACCAATGCCATACCAAACTATAAACAATGAGGTAACAGCAGTAAGTGGTAAAAACCTGATGGCATCAATCAGCGGTTGAAAACTTCCTCTGAACATTGGTAGTGGTCCAATCAAAAAACCCAGAGGTATGGCCCAAAGAACGGCTTTTATATACCCTCCAAGATTATGGGCTATGGAAATGGTTGTATTTCTGACCAATTCGTTGTCACGGAATAAATCACCAAAAGCATTCCAAACTCTTGATGGGTGGGGTAGGGCATATCCTGGTATCAACGGATTTGCTCCACTTGACAATAAGAGCCAAACTATAAAAAATAAGACAACCCCTGCGATGATCAGCGGAATTTTAAATTTTTTGGGAATTGCACCCCTCAACTCTGTTAGCCAAGACATCATGTCAGGTTATTTTCATTTCCAAAAAAAAGAGCCGGCAGTAATCCGACTCTTCGATAACTTTTATGTTTATTCCTTAATCTGCGATCAGTTGGAAGTCTGTTCTTCTGTTTTTTGCCTTACAATCTGGAGTTGCATTGCCTTCGCAACCTTCAACAGGATTGTCAGGACCATTACCAACTACAACAAACTTTTTAGGATCCATACCATATTCTTTTTGCAAATAATCTGCCACTGATTTTGCTCTTTTTTGAGATAAAGTCACATTAGACGATTTGGAACCCACGTTATCCGTATTTCCTTCAATTCTGATTTTACTGTTACCAAAAGTTTTGGCAACTTCCGCAAACTGAAGGTCAATGATGGTTTTTGCATTTTCAGAAAGTACAAACTGCCCTGACTCAAAATTGATACTTACTGGTTTGGTAGATATTGCTTCTGCAGTGGCATCACTTGCATTGGCTGTAAATACTTTTGGCTTTTCAGAACCATAAGCTGCACCAGTTAAAGCTGTATTTGCTCCAGTTACTGCACCAGTCCAAATAGCAGATCTCCAGCTTGGCGCAATTTTCTCAGCATCACCAGTCTCAACAAATTTCTTTGACATTTTTTCATAAAGTTCTTGACCCTTTACACCTTTATAAGATGGGTTAAGCCCAAAGAAGTTCATGTTGTCGCCATGATTGGTCCAGTATACGTTCTGCATCATTCCTTTTGCATCATCTGGTGAAACACCATTTAACTCACCAAGGTATTTGGCCGCTTTGTCATAGTTATTTGGTTGTTGTAATTCTACCAATCCTTTCATCCAACCTTCGTAAAACTTCTGGATTTTGTCCTTATTGGCATTGAGGTATGATTCTTTCGCGAAGAAGATATCTGCAATGATGTGTGATTGATCCTTTGTGGTCAATAATATTTTAGAACCAGGTACTGCTTGTGTAGATAAAATATCATCTGGTGACCAAACAACAGCTGCATCTACGTCATTTGATTTAAATAATTCTGCTGCTTTGATGTTGTCTGTTGTTTTTACTACGCTCACATCGCTGTATTTCAAACCAGCGGCTTCAAGTGAAGAAATCAATAAAGTCTGAGCAGGTGAAGGAACTGCAACTGCAATCCTTTTACCTTTCAAGTCATTGATTTTGTTGATACCCCTTTTTACAATGATAGCATCACCACCTCTTGACCAGTCTACTTGCATGAAAGCTTTTGGAGCCAAACTGTTGATGTCATCCGCAGATGTGTAAAGTGGGAATGCATCAGCAGTTTGCACAATGACGTCATATTGATCTGCAGTCCAACCATTCAAAGCATTGATCAAATCGTTTTCCAATTTGAAGTCTACTTTAAAACCATATTCTTTAAAGAAGCGGCTGTTTGCATTTTCTGCTGCACCTTCATTGAAATAAAGACCTGGGGCATATCCTCCCCAAGATACCAATTGTACTTTGATGGTATTTGGATCTTTGCTTGCTCCTGTGTTGGTTGAGGTACCATCATTTGAAGTAGCCGACCCATCATTTTGTTCAGTTTGGGCTGCTTGGGCTTTATCTTGGAGTGACTTGCCGAAACCAGTATTGTTGAGTACATATCGACCTCCAAAAAATATTGCTGCCAAAAGCAGTACGGTGATCAATAATTTTGAAAATCCAGTTAATCTAGTTGCCATTTTTATAGAATTTAAATATTATGTTATGTGTAAATAGACGATTTAATCAAAAAAAGTATCATACTGATTGCCAGATCTCGTAAGCTTTTCTGGTTCCTGTACCGGATGTTCCAAATCCATGATTTCTTCAGTTTCCATGTCTTTGATGAGCTTTTGTTTTGAATCTCCTAGCAGCAGAGAGACTCCTTCTTTTTCCCATTTCTCCAACATTGCCATTCCTTTTTCTTCAAAAACGCCATTTTGAAGATCAATGCTTTGCATAAAATTTTCTGAAAGACTCATGAATTCTTCCATTTCTCCTACTTTTTGGCTCACATCTGTCGCTATTGCGTCCATTGCTGCATCAAACATAGCTCTTTTGTCTGCATCTCCTTTGATGATACTCATAGCCGACTGCATGGCAGAATTTCCAGCGGTGATGGCTTTGTATTCTTGTTCTTTGACGCTCACTTGATCTTCGATATCCTCCACTAGCACGTAGGAACTCTCATACATTTTTGTCAAAACCCTATACAAGATTTCCATCTTTCTGTATAGTTCATCAAGTTTGATGTTGGATTCTTGAAGCCTTCCTGCTTTTCTACTTTTGAGGATGAGTTGAGCTTGTTCATTGCTGGTTTTTGCCTTTTGAGCCATGGTCAAATTGGTTTCAATTTCCTTCTCATTGTTGAGAATCATCTCCTTCAATTTGTGCATTTGGCCTCTTAACTTTGCAATCTGTCTGCTCATGTCGCGGAGGTTTTTACGCAAATCTTCTACATATCCTTTGAGAATAGAAATAGGGTCTATTTTGATGAACATACCCGTTATCCACCGCATTGCAGATTTAAACATATAACTCACCAAAGCCCTAGATTTGCCATCCAAAGCTAGAAATATAACAGCACCGAGGGTAACAATGAGCCCAACTTGTCCGATGGTTGACGCAAGCAAAGCTAAGACAGCTGCCAAGCTGGTAGTAATGATGTAAGCTCCGCCTGCCAATAGGCCTCCAAGTACTATGGCACCAGTTACACCCTCAGGTTTCTTCCAAAATGATTTAGGTTTTATTTCAGACATATTGGCTTTCTCATGTTTATTATTTCGCGAAATTCTTTATGTTGTCAACGTCTTCAACAATCTGACCGACGACGAGGTTGTAAGCACTCATGAAATTATTTGCTGTAGCTTGTATTTTTGATGCAGCTTCTGATATTTCATTTTTCATTTGCTCCAATCTAGCCTTATCTTCTTCAATCTGTTTGAGCAAAGACTCTACTTGTTGTTGTTTTTGTACAATAGATTTTTCAAGATTACTAATGCCAACAGTTTGATTTTGTTCAACCATGCTCTTTTGACCAACCAAGGCAGCTTTAAACTTCTCTTCTTCTTGTTTTAAAATACCGAGATAGTGACCAGCACTAGATAGTATGGTTTCTTTGGAGGCTCCCATGGTTTTAGCCATTGCGAGCGCACTATTGTATCGAGTGGCATCATCCATTGCCATATTGGCCAATGATTGGAGTGATTGTTTGTATTCCAGATAATCGAAGCCGTCCATGTTGTTTTTCTCCACGGACTTGAGCAAAATGTCTATAAATTTTTGATCAGGAGTGCCTTCAGCAGCATTGACTTCAATGGTCATTTCCGGCGTTTTGGAAACTGATGGTCCCGACACATTTTCTGTGCTTGGCATACTTTCAACCCCTGAAGATGTGGGGCTAGAGCTGGCAGCGCTACCATCCTCCACAACAAATAACTTTTTCAATTTATCAAACATATTCCCTGATTGGTATTTAATGGGTAAATATCGATAAAAATAGGACGAATGCAAAAATAAATTGTACAGAACGATGGTAAAAACCGAGGAAGGAAGATTTTTATCACCTCAAAGGCTTTCATGATCATTTTTTGAAACTCCATTTTTTCTTTAAATCGGAAGTTTTTGGTAATGATGAAAAAAAAAGGCGTACAAAACTGAACGCCTCTTCTATTTTAAGTTGAACTAATATATTCTAGTTTTTGAATCTTTTAATGTTTCAAAAATGAAAGTCGGTCCTGACCAATGAGTAAGAAATAAACTCCAGATTGTAAATTGCTTACGTCAATGGAATTTCCAGTTTGATACAACTCGTTGATCAATTCTTTGCCGCTTGCATCAAATATTTTGACTGGCGCACTTTCATATCCAGATAGCCATACTTCATTTACAGCACTAGTTGGAAAGAGGAATTGTTCTTTTCCACCTTCAAAATTGCCAGCAAGAATACCAAAGCTTGTTTTTTTGCCATCTAAGTCAAACTGATTGAGTCTGTAATAATTGATGCCTTTGGCTGGGGATTCATGCGCAAAAGAATAGTCTTTTTCGCCAGAACGCTCTTGCTTAGCTTCTACTCTGCCTACTTCGATAAAATTGATGCCGTCTTTTGAGTGATCTATGGTGAAGTGGGAATTGTTGGTTTCTTCGGTGGTGGACCAGATTGTTCCAATTGAACTCTGATTTATTTGAATTTTATAAGTACCCAACTTAATCGGTAATATTCCATTGCTAAGAGCATCTTTCACCCATACTCCATTTGCTGAATTCCTTTGTAAACTTAAATCAGGATTCTCTGCATTGGACTCTTGTACCCCAGTATTTGAAGATAGAATTCCATCAGCTATTCCACCCACAGCTGTGAAAGTACCCTCATATGAAATAAACTCAATAAGTGTTGTCCCTGTTGACAAAGCAATGCCATCAGGTGATCCATTTTGCAAACCATCCGTGGCATATGTGTAAACACAAACTTGGCCCCCAGTTGCTGGCGAACATGTTGACCCAGTTTGTGCTGGAGATGTATAAGCAGCACCACCAGCACCATTGTATCTTGTTAACACATAGTCTAGAGGATCAATACCTGTTGGGTAGAATACTTCAACATATTCATTATTATCACCTCCTGGATTATCATAGTTTATCTCCGAAATAAAAGGAGTTTGACAAAAAGCCGAAACAAAAATAAACGCAAATAAAAATGTAAGGATTGACTTCATATTAAATGATTTAGAGTGTAAATTAATCGTTGGGTTAATTCGAGCCCTAAGAAACACTTTTCCCAAATCAATTCAAAACTTTTCCCTTTACTCTTTTATTAATTTTTAGCGTCCAAAATATAACAGCATGTGAATTAGATTTTCACGAATTTAAATCTTTCACTTCCTATTATGACATAATATATACCTTTCTCAAATTCAGCAACATCCAAGCCTCTTCCTTTGGAATATGGCAGTTGAACGACTTTTCTTCCTGTTGCATCAAAAATATCCAGATTGCCATCTTCCATTCCTGAAAGAAATATTTGGCCATCAGTGGCAGTTGGATACAAAAAGCGGTCTCCTTTACCCTTGAATTCTGCAGATAAAATATTGAAGCTCGTTTTTGTGCCATCTAGGTCAAACTGATTGAGCCTATAATAATTAATACCTCGATTTGGAAATTCATGTACAAAAGTATAATCCTTTTCAGCAGAACGGTCTTTTTGGGATTCTATGCGACCAATTGTTTGAAAGTTTCTACCATTTAATGAATGTTCTACAGTGAAATGAGAATTATCTGACTCATAAGAAGTGGACCATTCAACCATTATGTTATCTGTTATTTGTTTAATGGCATATTTTTCTAAATGTATGGGTAATAAAATGGAAGAGATGGTGAAATTGTCAATGCCAAATCCATTGTTTGTACCTATTTCATCATTCCAAGTAAAAGTGATGGTAAACGATGCATCGGGTGCTAAATTTAAGTCGGACAAAGCAACACTTTTGGAAATAATGGTTGCCATACCATTCATACCGCCAGCTGCTACAACCCCTTGACCCAAACCAGATACATCGCCCAAAGAGGAAGTCACGGTGATGCCTGAATTATTGGAATATCTCCACTGTTCTAAATCATACGAAATTTCTAAGTCAGTGATGATTTTCGAAGTACTATTTATAAACGTTGCCGTAAAGCCAATATTGGTTTGTGCTTCACTGCGCAAGCCGCCTAGCGAATAATCACCTCCCGTTCCATAGGCATAATTGCCACCTACAAAATCAGTTCCAAAACTGGTTCCTAAGAAATTGCTATTTACTGCGGTCCACCCAGCAGGCATCGAAGCTTGAGTGCCTGCGAAAGAATCAAAATCATTGGAGTATCCGCTGGATGTTAAGGCAATTTGAGCAAATGTGGAAACAACGCACAAGAGTGCGCAAAAGCATGTGAGGATTGACTTCATTTTAAACTAGATTTAAAGGGTAAATTAATTTTGGGTTAAAACAAGCCCTAAGAAACAAATTTTCCCAATTAAATCAAAGTTTTCTCGCCTTCTCTTTTAATAAATTTCACGTATTTAAAAAATAAGCGTATAAAAAGTGCTTTATATTTAGATTTTAAAGAATTTAAATCGCTCATTTTCAATGTTGAGGTAATAGAGCCCCTTCGAAAAACCACTCATATCTAAGCTACTACCTTTGATATATTGTTTTTGCAAAACTTTCTTCCCAGTGCCGTCAAATAGATTGATCAAACCATCTTCTATTCCTGAAAGAAATATTTGTGCATCTGTCACCGTAGGAAATAAAAAACGTAGTCCATCACCTTTGTGTTCGGCTAATAAAATATCAAATTTCGTTGAAGTGCCGTCCAAATCAAACTGCACGACTCTGTAATAATTTATACCTGTTTTCGGATTTTCGTGCACATAAGCATAATCCTTATTTCCAGATCTTTCCAAATTGCTTTCAACTCTTCCAATTTCAATAAAGATTTTACCATCTGATGAATGCTCCACCATAAAATGAGAATGCTCGGATTCTTCGGTGGTTGTCCATGACAACAACATCTTGGCATCTTGGTTGGTCAATGAATAGTTGATAATTTTCACGGGTAATGCCAAACAATTTGGCTCAGGAAAAGGAATGATGGAGTTACTGCCTATCCATTGATTAGGGTTGAGAACATCTAAAGAATCAAAATAAGCATTATCAACATTGCCTACATCCACAAAATTGGTCATTGGTACATCACCACCTCCAGCACCTTCGCCGAAAGATACAGTGAAGCATATATTACTAGCCATGGTAGAATTTGGATTTGTAGCGGGGACCGAATTTAAAATATAAACATTTTCTGTCCCGGTTTGGGATAATCCTAACATTGTTCCTGTAAAAGATCCACAAGTTGCAGTTGTTAGTTCCAATAATACCGTGCTTCCATTTGGTAATCCATTCATTGGAGTTGTATATTGTATTTCTTCTTCGCCCAAATTATTAAATGAATTAGTTGCACTTACCCATTCATTATCGGTTATCCAAAAAACAGTATTGCCTGGAATATCCGCAGTTGCCCGAATCATTAATTTATCTTCGTCGCTGGAAAAAGCAACTATTTGAAGGCCTGTGCACTGTCCTATCAGTCCAATATTAAAAGAAAATAATGCCAATATTGTAAAAAATACATACTTCATATCTTATTGTTTATTTGAACAAAGATAAGTATAAATTATATATGATGCAATATTATAATTTGTATTAACTTATTTGTCAATGTGTAATAATTTTAGATTTATAAAAACGTAGGCTTTACTATTTTTTGAATTTCAATAGATATAAAATTTTGCCATATGCACTCAAAACATTTACTTTTACCATTACTTACAACAAAATCAAGTTTATGAGTTATTTAATAGGTGTCGACTTGGGAGGTACCAAAATGGAAGCGGCACTCCTCAACAAATCAGATTACAGTGTAGTAGAGAGGAGGAGAATTCCAACAGATGGGCATTTGGGTTACGAAAGTATTACCACAAGATTGGCAGGATTGATCCAAGGCTTGGCCAAGGATTATGATTTTTCTCCTGCGCATGTGGGAATAGGTACTCCTGGAAGCTTGGATCCGATTCTGAATGCAATGAAAAATTGCAATGCGACTGCCATCAATGGAAAACCAATGAAAGATGATTTGGAAAAGTTGCTCGGTTTTGAAGTAAGGTTGAGCAATGATGCAAATTGTTTTGCCCTTGCAGAAACTTTGTTGGGCATCGTTCCTGATGTGATTCCCAATGCACAAGTTGTTTTTGGAATCATACTCGGTACTGGCGTTGGTGGTGGACTGGTGGTAAATGGTAAGGTCATCAATGGAAGACAAGGTATTGGCGGCGAATGGGGGCACAACTTTCTAGACGAATCCGGTGGCAGATGCTTTTGTGGCAATATCGGTTGTAACGAAAGGGTCATAGCTGGTCCGGCTTTGATGCGTTATTATGCTTCCTTGACTGGTAAGGAAAAACCCCTCAAAGACATCGTCGATGAATGGCGTGCGGGCACTTCTGATGCAGCTACCCAAACCATGGAAAGGCTGTTTTTCTTTTTTGGTAAAGCCATCTCTCAAATTATCAACGTGATTGACCCTGATGCAATCGTTATTGGTGGTGGAGTCGGAAATATTGATGAATTGTACGTAAGAGGACCAATTGAAGCAAGAAAATATGTCATCAACAATGGTCGTTTAGATACTTTATTTCTCAAGCCAAAATTGGGTGATAGTGCAGGTGTTTTTGGAGCAGCGATGTTATAAATAAATGAAAGGATGACCATTATTTCTTTTGAAGATGTAAAATTTTCTTATCAATCTGGCCAGTCTTTACAATTTCCAGATGTAAATATTCAAAAAGGTAATACAACACTCGTTTTAGGTCAGTCTGGTGTGGGAAAAACTACTTGTTTGCATTTGATGGCTGGACTGATGAAACCAAAGTCGGGCAACATTGTCATCATTGGATCATCTATTGTCCAAATGACCCAAAGTGAATTGGATGCTTTCAGAGGAAAAAATGTAGGCGTCATTTTTCAACAAAATCACTTCATTTCTGCTTTGAATGTCTTGGAAAATATCGAAATGAGTCAATATTTATCTGGAGGCAAAAAGGATACGATTTTCTGCAAAGAACTGCTCAAACGTCTGGACATCGCAGATAAATGGAATAAAAAAACCACTGCGCTTTCACAAGGAGAAAGACAAAGAGTAGCAATCGCCAGATCTTTAGCTGCGAAGCCGCCCATCATTCTTGCAGATGAACCAACTTCTGCTTTGGACGATGCAAATACAACAGAAGTTTTTAAGTTGCTCAATGATCAAGCAGAATATTTGGGCTCAACTTTGGTCATTGTAACGCATGATAACCGACTCAAAGACCTCGTTCCTCACCACATCAATCTGAACAAATCATGAATGCATTCAGATTAGCCATTCGCAACATTCTGGATAAACCACTCAATCTTTTATTGAGTATCATCCTTTTTGCCTTAGGTGTGGGCTTGATCAACTTCTTGATCTTATTCAACCATCAACTTAAGGATAAATTTGAATCCAATCTGGCGGATATTGACCTGGTTTTAGGTGCAAAAGGAAGTCCCTTGCAACTCATCCTTTGCAACATGTATCACATAGATAATCCAACAGGAAACATCAAAATCGGTGATGCAAAACCTTTTCTCAATCCCAAGCATCCCATCATTGCCAGCGCAGTGCCGTTGAGTTTGGGCGATAACTATAAAAATTTCAGAATTGTAGGGACCAATTACGGTTTTACTGAATTGTATAAAGCAAAAATCTCGCAAGGTAAACTTTGGGAAGCACCACTGGAAGTGACAATTGGCCAACAAGTTGCCGATGAAACCAACCTGAAAATTGGGGACACTTTTACCAGTTCACATGGATTTACTGATGATGTGGATCTAGCGCACGATCACAATGCTTTTAAAGTCGTTGGCATTTTAGCTCCAACAGGTGCAGTCATTGATCAATTGATAATGACTCAAACATCAACCATTTGGCAGGTTCATAAACACGAGGAAGAGGAAGCAACAGAAACTTCTGCCGAAGAGGAGCACGACCATGCCGAAGGAGAGGAGCACGACCATCAGGAAGAACCTCAAGTACAAACATCCACCTTTCCACTTGGTTCTAATGAGGAATTGTTGACTCATCCTGAGGAATCGATTACGTCCATCTTGGTAAAATACAAATCTCGCACTAGTTTCCAAGCGCTCAACATGCCTCGTATGGTCAATGAAAATACGAGTCTGCAAGCAGCCGCTCCAGCATATGAAATCAATAAATTGGTAGACATGGTCGGAGTGGGGACAGATGGTATCAAAGCCATTGCCTATTTAATCGGCTTTGTCTCTGCTTTAAGCATTTTCATTTCTTTATACAGAGCTATGCGCGACCGAAAGTATGAACTTGCACTGATCAGAGTGATGGGTGGGAAAAGAAGTTATATTTTCAATCTGATTGTTTTAGAAGGATTTTTACTTGCCTTGATCGGCTGGACAGTCGGTACCATTTTGAGTCATGTTTCGATGGAAATAATGGCCGGTTACCTCAAATCCGATTTCAGATACAGTTTCACTGGTTGGATTTGGTTGATGGAAGAATGGTTTTTACTGGGTATCTCTTTATTTATAGGTGTACTTTCAGCATTGATTCCTGCATTATCAGCGGCAAAACAAGACGTCAATGAAGTGTTGGATAAAGGGTAGCCTTTGTCTGAATTTGCTTTACCAAGTCAACTTCAATTTTCAAGTTTAAAATCGGAACCTTTTCTTAGCAGGAAGTCTTGGAAACATTTCCGTTTGGTATATCTTTATGCGTATAAATTGGTTGATATGTTAATGAGTAGAATAGTTTTTTGTTTGCTGCTTTTACAATGTTCATTTGTGCTCATTGCACAAGAGCAAGAACGCAAATTAGATCCTTTAGAAAAAATAAGTTTTAGGAGCATTGGTCCTGCAGGCATGTCTGGAAGGATTACTGCCGTCGATGTCGACCTTTCTAATACCAATAGAATTTTTGCTGGTGCTGCTTCAGGAGGAGTCTGGAGAAGCGAAGATGGAGGGACGTCATGGAAACCAGTTTTTGATGAGCAAAATAACTTGTCAATTGGTGCCATCAAAATCAATCAGAAAAACCCGGCTGAAGTTTGGGCAGGAACAGGAGAAGGGAATCCAAGAAACTCACTCAACACGGGAAATGGTATTTACAAATCTCTAGATGGTGGTACAACTTGGAAAAAGATGGGATTGGAAAATACAAAAACCATTCACCGCATCATTGTCCACCGAGATAATCCAAACATTGTTTTTGCTGCTTCTCTGGGATCACCTTGGGGACCAAATCCTGAAAGAGGAGTTTTCAGAACTCTTGATGGTGGCAAAACTTGGGATAAAGTCTTGTATGTCAATGACTCAACTGGAGCAGCAGATATGGTGGTTGACCCAAATAATCCCAATAAAATATTGGTCGCAATGTGGGAACATGGTAGAAAGCCTTGGACTTTCAACAGTGGTGGCAAAGGTTCGGCAATTTACCTCACAGAAGACGGTGGTGATAATTGGAAGAAAATTTCTTCTGCAGATGGACTACCATCCGGAAACTTAGGCAGAATTGGCTTGGCCATCGCTGCATCTCGTCCAAACATCGTTTATGCATTGGTCGAAGCAGCAACCAATGGATTATATAAATCTGAGGATGGTGGTAAAAAATGGAAACTCGTTTCAACCAGAAACATCGGAAACCGTCCTTTTTATTATTCAGAAATATACGTGGATCCTACAAATGAAAACAGGATTTATAATTTATATTCTTATGTGTCCTTGAGTGAAGATGGCGGCAATTCATTCAAAACGATTGCGGACTATGGCAATAATGTGCACCCCGACCATCATGCCTATTGGATCCATCCTACTGATCCTGATTTCATGATTGATGGCAATGATGGTGGATTATACATTACCCGTGATAGGGGTGTAAACTGGACATTTGCCAGCAATATACCTGTGGGTCAATTTTATCACGTGAATGTCGATAGCGATTTTCCTTATAATGTTTACGGTGGCATGCAAGACAATGGATCATGGGTCGGTCCATCTTCTATTTTGAAAAGTGGGGGAATCAGAAATTATGACTTTCTGGAATTGTATTTTGGTGATGGTTTTGATGTAGTGCCAGATCAGCTCAATCCGCGATTTGGATATGCCATGTCTCAAGGTGGTAATTTATCTTATTATGATCGTTTGACAGGAAACAATAAATTCATTCAACCTTATGATTCAATACAGTTGAGGTTCAATTGGAATGCTGGTTTGGCTGCGGATCCGTTCAGAGCCAATGGTGTATATTATGGTAGTCAATTTTTACATTATTCCAATGATAATGGAGAAAGCTGGACAAAAAAATCACCTGATTTGACGAGCAATGATCCTTTGAAGCAAAAACAAAGTGAAAGTGGTGGCCTCACCATAGATGATACCGATGCTGAAAATCACACAACCATCATCGCCATCGCTCCAAGTCCTGTTGACAGTAACGTCATTTGGGTAGGTACTGATGATGGCAATTTACAAATTACCAAAGATGGAGGTAAAACCTGGAAAAATAGCATTTCAAGCATCAAAAGTGCGCCAGCGAATGCTTGGATTCCATACATAGAGGTCTCGAAATATGCTGCAGGTGAAGCCTTTGTTGTCATCAATAATTATCGCCAAAACGATTACAAACCTTATGCATATCATACTTCGGATTTTGGTCAGACTTGGCGCAGAATTGCTGATGAAAGCCAAATTGAAGGTTTTGTTTTGTGTGTGGTGCAACATCCGCGCACACCCAATTTGCTTTTTATGGGTACTGATGCTGGTTTATATGTATCATACAATAAAGGTACTGCATGGGAATTACTGAAAAAGGGATTTCCTCAAGTGCAAGTGAGTGATTTGAAAATTCAAGAAAGAGAAAATGACCTCATCATTGCGACCTTTGGAAGAGCACTTTGGATTTTGGACGACTTGGCACCATTCGAAGCAAAAGCAAAGGATGCTAAATTTTATGATAAACCATTTGCAGTGCTTCCTCCGCAAGATGCATACTTGGTTACCAACCGATCTGTTGATGGAATACGATTCATAGGTCAAAGTGAATTTGTAGGTCAGAATAAATATTGGAGGTCTGCCAATTTCAATGTTTGGAAAAGTAAACCTGTAGTTACTCCAAAAGCGGAAGTCAAAAAGGAGAAAACTAAGGAAAAGGAGAAAAAAGGCAACAAAGTTGTAGAAACCGTTATTGATTCTGTAAGCATCAAATCCGACACGCTTTCAAAGGATTCCACCAAAAAAGAAAATATCTTGAAGGTTGTGATCATTAATGCAGAAGGCGACACTGTGAGAAATTTCTCCAAAAAGATTTTGGATGGCATGAACAAAGTGGTGTGGAACTTGGAATCCAATGGTGTGAAATTACCAGAAAGAAGGAGACAAAGTTCTGAAGAAGAAAAGGATCCTCCAAGTGGACCAGATGTTTTACCAGGTAAATATTCCATTTACTTTAAATACAATGAGTATATTGACTCGACCGTAGTAGATGTGAAAATGGATCCACGGCAAAAAGTTTCAATCAGAGCAATCAAAGCAAAAGACACCGCCTACAGAGCTTTTGCTCAAAAGTTAAATAATTTGAATACAGGCTTTCAGCAATTGAATGAAGCAAGGGAAAGCATCAGAATTGTTGAGGCTTTACTTACTCATCAACCAGATTCTACCAAAAAAGAAGTCAATTTGCTCAGTTCCAAAATGCAGTCCAAAATTGACAGCATCATGATTGCTTACTTTGGTAAAATGGATGAAAAGGGATATTTGTCGCACAAGGAATTAACGTCAAATAAAGTCAACAATGCGCTCGGCTATTACGAAAATCGATTTGAAGCACCTGGCCAAAATGGAAAATGGGCTGAGCAAGTTGCTACAAAGGAAGTTGAGCAAATCATCAAAAGTATCAATAACTTTTTTGTCACTCATTGGCAATCATACCAAGAACGTGTAAAAAAATTGAATACTACTATTTTTAAAGATCGCGAACCGCTAAAAATTGAATAATTAATACCATTTTTGGTTTAGAAAGTATCCAAAGTTATGTGTTATAATTTTGGAGTACTTTTTAGAGAGTTCTATAAACTCTTCGCATGTTTGAAAAATGTTCAACCAATATAAAAACCTCTTATGGTCATCAATTTTAGAATCAATTATGTTACCGCATTTGGAGAACATATAAGGATAAAATTTACAAGCGACAGTTCATTTGAATCTGGCTTTCATTATTTAGAATTCATAACCTATGACGGAGAAAACTGGATAGGTCAGCTATTGTACGAGGAAGACAAACCCATTTACTACAAGTATGAAGTCCTTAAAAACAGGGTAATTTACGAGGAAGGGTTGAGGCCTCGATTGATCGATACAGCTTTGCATTTGGATTTGAAATCTCTCCACATCAGAGATTATTGGAAGGCACCAGATAGTGAAAAAAATCTATTTTATTCTGCTGCATTTACAGAGATTTTGTTTGCTAGAGCGACCAAACAAACGATTGAATCAACTTCAAGTGGTAGATTTTACCTAGAATTTAATTTAGCCGCCCCTGATATACCCAAAAATGCAGTAGTGGGCGTGGTAGGTAACCAATCATACTTAGGTAATTGGTCAAAACCTTTGATCCTCAGTGATGCCAGATTTCCTATTTGGCATGGAACAAGCCACAGCGATGAATCATACTTGGCAGTGGAATATAAGTATGTGTTGGTGGATGTAAATACCAAAGAAATTATTTATTGGGAAACGGGACCCAATCGAGCCATCTATCATCAATTCCCAGACGAAAGTGGCTACGGCATCATCTTGAATGATGAATTTTTTAAATTTGCTGGTCCTTGGTGGCGCGGAAGTGGTATGGCTTTTCCAGTATTTTCACTGCGATCTCGAGAAAGCTTTGGCATAGGAGAATTTTCTGATCTAAACAAAGCGATCGACCTGGTGAGTAATTGTGGAATGAATATGGTGCAAATCTTACCTGTAAATGATACCATAGCAAATAAAACATGGATGGATAGTTATCCCTACGCTGCTATTTCTGTTTTTGCGTTAAATCCCATGTATATCCATGTGCCAAGTGTAGGGAAATTAAAGAAAAAAGATCTGTCACTTTACAATATCTATAAAGCACAACTTCAAGAATTGGACAAAATCGATTTTGAAAAAGTGCTTATTTATAAGTTGGAATTTTTAAATATAATTTTCAAACAAGAGGGTCAAAAATGTCTTGAATCAGAGGACTTCCAAACCTATTTTGCAACCAACAAATGGTGGCTACAAGACTATGGTTCTTTCTGTGCCCTCAGAGATTACTATCAAACACCAGACTTCAATCAGTGGGACTCATATGCCAAACATGATGCTGAGGTTATTTCAGCCATGTGGGAAGAAACATCCAAGTGGTATGAGAAGGTTACTTTTTATGCTTTTATCCAATATCATCTTGATAAACAATTATTGTCTGCAAAAAATTATGGTAGAGCAAATGGGGTAGTACTCAAAGGAGACTTGCCAATTGGCATCTACCGATTCAGTTGTGATGCATGGACCAATCCACAACTTTACCACATGGACCAGCAAGCTGGAGCACCACCTGATGATTACGCAGTTAATGGACAAAATTGGGGATTTCCGACTTACAATTGGAAAGAAATGAGCTTGGATAATTACGATTGGTGGCAGAAACGCATGCATAAATTGGCAGAACATTTTGATGCCCTTCGCATTGACCATATCTTGGGTTTCTTCCGCATCTGGTCTATTCCAATTGATGAAGTATCAGGCACATTGGGCAAATTTTACCCGAGGCTTCCATACAGTATTGGTGAATTGGCTTCTTTCGGGTTGAAAGGTGACATCAACAGATACTCAAAACCATACATCAGAAAATATTACTTGCCCTATTTATTCGGTGCGCACACACCTTTTATCATCGATTATTTTCTAGATGAAGTTTTTCACGAAGCTTACTTGCTTAAACCTCAATATTCTACTCAAAGTGCCATTGTAAAAGCTTTTGAATCGCCTGAATTGGCTGAGTACCATGATATGGTCAATAGCGTTTGTTACTTACTTTCAGAAGTTTTATTTATTGAGGAAGAGACAGCTGAGGGCATCAAATACAATCCTAGAATAACCCTACACACTACGTATTCTTATAGAAATCTGGATGAAATGACCAGGCGGTCTATCGATCGATTGTACATTGATTATTTTTATTCCCGACATTCACAGTTTTGGAAGAGTCAAGCTTTGGCTAAATTACCAGTTTTGTTGAAGGCAACGAATATGTTGATTTGTGGCGAAGATTTGGGAATGATTCCCGAAACTGTTCCCGAAGTAATGGATGATCTGCACATTTTGACTTTGGAAATCCAAAGAATGCCAAAACAAAATGCGCTATTTGGAAATTGTGAAAAATATCCATATGAGTCAGTTTGTTCACCTTCTTGTCATGATATGTCAACCATCAGAGGATGGTGGGAAGCAAATGTCGCTACTGCACAAGCCTATTATAATATGGTAATGCGTAAGGAAGGTCAAGCTCCCAGAATGTGCACTGCAGAAATTGTCGAAGCCATCAATAAACAGCACTTACACGCTCCATCTATGTTGGCAATATTTCCTATCCAAGACCTGCTAGGCATGGATGATAGGCTCAAAAAAGAAGATCCTTTTTCGGAGCAAATAAACGAACCTAGTAATCCCAAACATTATTGGAGGTACAGACTTCATCATGATCTGGAAACTTTGATCGATGACGCTGAATTTTGTAATAAAGTTAAAACCATGGTCAGAGAAAGTGGACGTTGATCATTTCTTTTACCTTAGGTTTTCGTTATTTTATTAGCAATTAAAATTCAGTTTTTTAAGAATCGTTTTTGAAAGTTTTGTCTTTTAGCAGAGGAAAAAGATCTGAGCTTGGTTTGATTTGCATGTGAACATTAAGGCACAAGTTTTATTGTCTTGAGCTTGATCATTAAATATTGAAAACATTCTTTTCTTCTAAGAACTTTACGAATCATGAAATCTTTGAAAAGCGATATATTGTAAATTCATTCAACCATTGTATATGCATTCCACTCTCAAATCATTATCCGTTGTTATCCTGTTGTTTTTAACTACCAATATGATTGGCCAATCCATTTTACCACCTGTTTTGGATTGGACAGGCGAAAGTGAAAAACTCATCGTATCCAATTCGCATCCTTGGGTGACACCCACTGAAAAATCTGGTTTTGTGCGGACTCCAGATTATGAAGAGACTATGGCATGGTTGAAGAAATTGGCAATCGCTTCACCACTCTTATCCATGGTGAATATTGGTAAAAGTGTAGAAGGTAGGGACATTTTTATGGTCATCGCTTCAACAGACAAAGTAGTAACTGCCAAAGCTTTGCGCACTGCTACAAAACCATTACTCTTAGTGCAAGCGGGTATTCACTCTGGCGAAATTGATGGCAAGGATGCTGGCATGATGTTACTCAGAGACATTGCTTTTGGCAAAAAGAAATCCTTATTAAATGGAGTGAATTTTTTATTTATACCCATCCTGAATGTTGACGGGCATGAACGAACATCGTCATTCAACAGGCCCAATCAACGGGGACCTGAAAATATGGGCTGGCGCACCAATGCACAAAACTTGAATCTCAATCGAGA
>JAKQLF010000094.1 GCA_029567325.1 Bacteroidota bacterium
TGGCATACAAGAAAGAAACGCCAATTAATTGGTGTCCATCATGCAAAATAGGGTTAGCAAATGAGGAGGTAGTGGGAAATTGTTGTGAAAGATGTGGAGCCCAGGTGAGTAGAAGAAATATATCACAATGGGTGGTTAAAATAACAGAGTATGCTGATAGATTAATAGATGGTTTGGCAAAAACAAATTTTATAGATAAGGTGAAACAATCTCAAATTAATTGGATTGGAAAGTCACAAGGAGCTTTAATAAAGTTTGACAATATTGAAGTATTTACAACCAGACCCGATACTTTGCCAAGTGCGACATTTTTAGTACTAGCTCCAGAACATCCTTTAATTTCAGAGATTAAAAATGAAGAGGTGAAAAAATATGTCGAGCAGGCAGGAAAGAAAAGTGAGTTTGAAAGAGGGGAGATAAATAAAGAAAAAACGGGTGTTTTTACAGGTTTGTATGTTACTAATCCATATAATCAGCGAAAAATGCCGGTTTGGGTTTCTGATTTTGTTTTGGCAACTTATGGTACGGGGGCGATTATGAGCGTACCAACTCAGGATGAAAGGGATGCTGAATTTGCAAAAAAATTTGGTTTACCAGTAATTGATGAAACAAATTTGGATATGAAAGAAGCATTAAAATATGGAAAGGCAACTGCTTCTTATCATTTAAGAGATTGGATATTTAGTAGACAACATTATTGGGGTGAGCCGATACCAATGATTAATTGTAAGAAATGTGGTTGGGTGCCGGTGTTGGAAGATCAATTACCAGTAGTTTTGCCAGAGATACAGTATTATGAACCAACCGAAACTGGAGAAAGTCCTTTGTCAAAAATTTCTGATTGGGTAAAAACAAAATGTCCTAAATGTGGAGGAGAAGCCGAAAGAGAGACTGATACAATGCCAAATTGGGCTGGTTCTGATTGGTATTACCTAAGATATCTTGACCCAAGAAACAGTAAAGCTTTATGTGATTTTGATAAAGCAAAAGATTGGATGCCTGTCGATCTATATATTGGAGGTGATGAGCACAATACACTACATCTTTTGTATTCAAGATTCATATATCAGTTTTTATATGATTTAGGTGTGGTACCAACACCTGAGCCATATGATAGGAGAATGTCACATGGGGTAATTTTGGGGCCGGATAATCAGAGAATGAGTAAGTCTAGGGGTAATGTGATTGTCTTGGACGATATTATCAAGAAATATGGTGTTGAGGTGGTAAGAACTTATTTGATGTTTATGGGACC
>JAKQLF010000112.1 GCA_029567325.1 Bacteroidota bacterium
CCAGAAGTATCGGGATGTTGGAAGTCGATCCTGACAAGTTGATGTTTTACAATTATCAGGCAGGCAACCAAAAAAATGACTTAAGACGAGATTTTGTCCTTATTATTTATGGTGTACATAAGGATGAGATTTGGATAGGTCAAAGTGGTGGTGGTGTGGCAAGATTGTCTATGATGAATAATTTTTTAGAGTTATTCAGACCTTCCAAAAGAGAGCAAAATCATTTACAAGATCCCATGGTTTTGGGCATGATGGATGCTGGTAAAGATCAGTATTATTTCGGAACACTATATGGTGGATTGCTTTTTTATGACAGGAATAGTGGACAATACAAATATTATAAGGATGATCGATTGCCAGTAGAATCAAAGAATATTTATGGTATGACTCAAGTTGGAAAAATGATTTGGATGGCAACTTGGGCTGGTTTATGTTCATTTGATACGGAGACTAAATCACTTTCCTACTATCCTGATGAGGTATACGGTATTGGTACAGAATTGTATGCCATTGTGAAGTTAGCGCATGGGGACAAATTGTTGCTCAGCGGTACCAAAGGTATGATCCAGTTTGATCTACAGACTAAAAAATGGACTAAGTGTAATGACATATCCAATGTACTCCAAAAAAATATATTGGTCGCCAGATATATGCAGGAAAAGGAAGATGGTGACATCTATATTTCTGGTATGGAAGATAATTTTTTTATATACAATTACTTGAAAGGGACATTTCAGTTTTTTCCACACCTTCAAAAGTATGGAAGTTCACGTTGTTTTTATGAAGAAAAAGATAGGTTGTGGATCGCTTCGGATAATGGACTCATTCAAACGTGCAAACCAAATTTCAACATCGAAAAAGTGTGGACCACAAATCACGGTCTCGCCAATGATTTTATTTATGCAGTGGCAGAAGATGCCAATAACAATCTCTATGTATCTACCAATAGTGGACTCTCATTAATCCATGAGAAAACCGGACTTGTGTCCAATTTTACCAAAGAAAATGGATTGCAGGATGTGGAATTTAATTCTGCTGCTGTACTGAAAAATCAAAAAGGAGAATTAATTTTTGGTGGTGTGAATGGAGTCAATTTTATTCCATTAAAGATAAAGGAAACTTTACATAAGGTCCCGATGCCGCAGATAATTAAGATTAATGTTCTAAACAAGCCTTTCGTAACCGATACGAGTTATACTGATCTGAGAGAAATTCATCTCGAGCACAATCAGAATTTTATTGACATCCAATTCATCAGTCCCAATGGGAATCATGACAATAAACTGGATTATATGTATTACCTCGAAGGCGTAGACCCGACTTGGGTGGATGCTGCAGATAGAAACTATGTGAGTTATACGCAGCTATCGCCAGGTAAATATACATTTTTTGTCCGAGCCAAAGATGCATTGAACAATGAGAGCTTAGTGAATAATAAACTAACAATTGAGATTGAAGCACCATTTTATGCTACATACTGGTTTTGGATGTTAATCCTATCTATTATTTGTTTGGTCATATTTTTATTGATAAACGGACGCATTAATAATCTTAAACGGAAAGCTTTAGCAGAAAAAACCATAGCACAATTGGAAATGAAAGCTTTGCAATCCCAAATGAACCCACATTTTGTATTCAATTGTATCAATGGAATATACGAAATGATCATCAGCAACGAAAACGAAAATGCAAGAAAATATTTAAAAAACTTTGCCGCACTAATGAGAATGACACTCGAAAACTCAAAACGAACAATGATCTCACTTGAGCAGACATTAAATTATCTGGAAAGGTATTTGGACATCGAAAAAATACGGC
>JAKQLF010000116.1 GCA_029567325.1 Bacteroidota bacterium
ATAGTAAATTATATTGCCGGAAAACCTCTAAGTTTTTGGATTGATTACTTACTTCATGGTTATCATTTAGAGACTCCTTTAACAATCAAACAATTGTGCAAATTATACAAATTATCATTTTATAATTGTAATGATGACACATTAATTACTGACATTTCTTTGGTATATGATACCTATTCTGCAATGATGGGAATTTGGAGTGAAAAAATTGGAGAAAACGAAAATGAAACCTATTTGGAAATCAGGATGATGTCAGAAAATCCAAAATATAATAAAAGAGTTATTGAAACTTACATGAAGATAATCAGTGATAAAATATAAACCAACTTAAAACTTAATATCATGAAAACCAAAATGACAATCGAAAACACAATCAAATTAAATTTGTACGACCCTGCACTTCAAATGGATGAGGTCTTGTTAATTTATGGAAGCCTTGTAAATTTCATTGGTGCTAATATCAATGTTGTAAAGCAAACCAATGGTAAAATTAGTTTCAAACAATCGTGGGAAATACTTTGGTCTACTTATTTGAAACATCAGAACAGACTCCCTCTTTATTTCAAAATCGGATTTGGTTCCTCTCATTTATGGGTAAAACAGATTGACCCAAAGACAGGCAAAACTCTTGATTGTGATGAAAGACTTATATTTGTAGAATTTGAAACCAACTAAAAATCATATAATCATGAAAAAAATTGACATGCTGAATGAAATGTTCTCCGGAACAATGTGGGAAAAATATACTAAAATAATGATGAAGAAACCAAAAGAATACATTGAAAAAGTGTTTAATTTTTGGAAAGTAGAAGGTAGAAACCTCACATTTTGTGCCACATTATTAACTGCAAAATGAAATCAAAACAAATTCTTGTAAGAGCAGCCCGATTGGTAAAATATCAGTCGGGCTTGCCGGCTATAAAAATAACATTCCCTTACAATGCTGCCATTGTAGAAAAGGTCAAGACATTAGAAGGCCGGAAATATCATGTCACTGATTCTTTGAACTTTTGGACCTGCCCTCTAACTCGAAAATCAGTCCATAAATTGATTGAATTTGGTTTCCTTTTAGATGAGGGATTGAAAGCCTATTGGTTCAACTATCCCACAGAATCCATACCAATTAATATTACCGGATTGAAAGGTGAATTAAGACCTTTTCAACAGCAAGGCGTTCAATTTATTCAAAATCATAACGGCCGGGCAATCTTGGCAGACGAGATGGGATTGGGTAAAACAATTCAAGTTCTTGCTTGGTTGCAACTCAATCTTTCAATCCGTCCAGTTATTATTGTGGTCCCGGCCTCACTAAAATTGAATTGGTTTAAAGAAATCAAATTGTGGATGTCTGAAAGTGAAAGAAACAATATTACTATCATCTCCGGAACCAAGGTCAATACAGAGATTCATTCAAACATAATCATAATCAATTATGATATACTTTCTGAGTGGTACGCATATCTCATAACATTGCGTCCTCAGGTATTGGTTTTAGATGAGGTACACGCCATTAAAAATAACGCAGCAAAGAGAACCAAGGCAGCAAAGAAATTGAGCAAAGCAATCCCAAATGTAATTGCGTTATCAGGCACTCCAATTGTTAACAGACCAATTGAATTCTATAACGCTATTAACTTGGTCAATCCTCATATACTTCCGAATTATTGGGAATTTGTGCATAAATATTGTGGTGCGAAGCATAACGGTTTCGGTTGGGATTTATCAGGTGCTACGAATACTCAAGAATTGCATCAACTATTGATTACATCTGTGATGCTGAGACGAAAAAAAGCCGATGTTTTAAAGGACTTACCTGACAAAGTTTATTCATATATTCCAATGTCAATCAATAACAGAACTGACTATCATAAGGCAGAACATAATTTTGTAGAATTTATCAGAAATCAAAAGGGAGTAATTGCTGCAGAAAAAGCAAGTTCTGCTCAGGCCTTAGTTGAAATTGAGACGCTGAAACAATTAGCAGTCCAAGGCAAATTAATTCAAGCGGTTGATTGGATTCGTGAGTTTATTGAATCCGGAGAAAAATTAATAGTGATGGCAGTTCATAAATTTGTGATTGATTTCTTGATGAAAGAATTTGACAAAATTGCTGTTAAAATAGACGGGAGTGTTTCCCAAGCCAACCGACAAATTGCTGTTGATTCTTTTCAAGAAAATCCAAACATAAAATTATTTATTGGTAATATTAAAGCAGCCGGTGTCGGAATCACTTTGACCGCTGCTTCAAATATTGCGTTTTTAGAATTGCCTTGGACCCCGGGGGAGTTAATTCAGGCTGAAGACAGACCCCACAGAATTGGTCAAAAAAATAGTGTTACGGTTTATTATTTACTCGCTGCCGGAACTATTGAAGAAAAAATTGTCCGTATTTTAGACCGGAAAAAAATCATTTTAGATGCGGTTTTGGACGGAATTGAGACTGAACAGAATTCATTATTATTTGAATTAATGAAAACATACTAAAAAACATGATACCTCGTATAACGCATTTTAAAGCTGTTTTTTTGCCCTCCAAATCAAAAGTGGATACTTAGTACAGGTCGTATGGCGTTCGCAGGAATCGTCTGATACCAACGGTTGTAGAGGGGTGTTTTTAAAGACATTGAAAATCGTAGAAGAAAGCAATAAATGATTTTAAATTATATAATTTTTATGGGTGTTAGTCATGTATATACTTTATTTTAGCATCTATTTAGGGCTGTTGGTATAAGATTGAAAAAAATCTTTAAAACTTTGGATATATTTCAATAATATAGGGTAGATTTAAGAAATGGAATTATTGACACACTGAAAATCTAACTTATTGAATATCAACAACTTAAAAACTTAAAACAATGGTACACTACAAATCACACAAAGAAACCACCCGAACATTCAGCATCACATTTGATGTTGAAAACGTGGACGATGTTAGAAAATTAAAAGCGTTCGCAATAATTATGGGAGCATTCAACCCCCTCAAACATGAGGGCACAGATGTAAACGCATTATACGAGGCAAAGAAAAAAGCAAATGAGGATTGTGCGTTTGAAAACATGATTTACGAAGTTCAAACATTGTTAAAATAATAATCAACAAAATCATGGAAAACAAGACAGTAGAATTATTAAACAGCCTGAACTTCACAGAAGTTCAAATTCAAACATTAAAATCAATAGTAATAGAAGGATTTTGGGGTGATACAGACATGGATTTTGAAGATGGGGAAACATATTACTCGTACGGTTATTGCACTAACCTAAAAGGAGGAAAAACTCACTCAGGTATTATGTCAGGCATTTCAAAAAAACTGAAAGAATCCAAAACCAATTTAATCAGTATGTGTTCAGATTGGTGGGGAGATGGTGCAAAAGATGGAGACATGATGTTCTTCAATATGGAACTTTTGGATTCAGACGAATTGACAAATTGGGCTTCAGAATAATTAATAAATCCGGGAGGGCAATGTTAACCCTCCCACAAAACTTAAAATCATGAAAACAACAAAAAGAGAATATGCCACAAGGTTTGGAAGTTTTCCGGAACTGACAATCACATTCCTGAAACAAAATGGAATCAGCAAATCCAAAGATATTGTCAAAGGTATTGGTCTTGATAAATTTTGCACTGAATCACTAATCAATAAATACGGATACATCAAATACCCTGACAGACCTTCTTATTATTTTAGTTTAATTTGCTCAAGACTCATGAATGCCGGATTAATTGAAAGAGTCAACAAAGGCATTTATAAACTGAGTAAAAAAGGTAATCGTATATTTGTTTAACTTAATAATTTTCAACAATGATACAAGATGTAATTAAAATGAGAACCATGTCTGAAGGTGATTTATACCACCATTTGCTCCACAAATATATGACCAATAATTCTACCCGTTCAGAATTGGCGACATTGATAACAGGTAAAAAAATTAAATTATCTGACTGTTCAATTAAAATGCTCATGAAATTAATTAAAGAGATGAGTGATACAGATGTTAGAACTATTCAGATTCGTATTTGGAGTACTGAAATTGCTTGGCATAAAAATTCTTTGTACTATTGTGATTCTGAAGATAGAAAAGACGCTTTGGAAAGCATTCGTGATTTAGAAGAACTAATCAATAATTATAAAGCATAATAAAATGGAAAAATTAATCAATTATTTAGCATGGTCGTTTTATAAGACCACCAGAATCGAGATTGCAGAACTCAAAGCAGAAGCAACATTAGCGTATTTGGAAGCAATGAATGATTATGATGAGTCAGAGGGAGTGAAGGCAACAACCTATGTTTATCAAAGAGTTAAAAATGCTCTAATCAATTTTTGTAAAAAAGAACATAAATATGTGACCTGTTCTTATGTTGAAGATTTGCCCGGATTTAATTCAATTTCCTACAATTATTGTCCTTGGTTTGAATTGTATGAAATACTTCCGGAAAAGGCAAAAAAAGTAGTTAAAATCGTGCTTGAAAACTCAGACAAATTTGACGGTTCCGGAAAACAAATGAGAGGACAAGTTGTTGATTTATTAAGAGAAAATGGAATGAGTTGGTCCCAAGTTTGGGACGGTATGAGTGAAGTTAAAAAAGTATTAGCAATCAATTAATAACAAAAAATCATGACAAAAATTAAAAGTGACTTTTCAAAAAACTGGATTATAGAAAATGCAGTTGAAATTTGTGAGCAATATGATAAAGGGGTTCTCACTTTGAGAGCTTTACACTATCAATTAGTAGGCAGAGGTATGACCAATGATATTAAGCATTACAAAAAAGTGGTAATGAGTATGATTGATGCCCGGTGGGAAAATGTGATTTCATTTGACACTTTTTCAGACCTTGACCGCGTGATGATAGGGAACACAGATTATGAAAAAACCAATGTTGAAGATAAAGCAAGTCAGGCAAAAAGGCAAGTTGGTTTATGGATGACAAGCTACCGTAAAAATCGTTGGGAAAATCAAGATATATACCCTGAGGTCTTCATTGAAAAGAAAGCATTACAAGGCGTGTTTCAACAAAAGTGTACAGAATGGAATGTTTCGTTAGGTGCCTGCAAAGGGTATCCCTCACTCACATTTTTATATGAAGCAAGTTTGAGATTCAAAGAGGCTGTTAGCAATGGAAAGATTCCGGTTATTCTTTACTTTGGTGATTATGACCCGTCAGGTGAAGACATTCCAAGAAGTATCCAAGAAAATTTGAACCGATTTGGTGTTGAAGTGGATGTTCAAAGAATAGCATTAATGGAGCATCAAGTGATTGAGTGGCAATTACCACCGGCACCGGCAAAAGAAACCGACAGCAGAACCACAAATTGGACCGGTCTTGGTCAGGTTGAACTTGATGCCGTGAGACCTGAAAAATTAATGATACTTTGTGAAAATGCCTTGGAGAATATCTTCAACCGTGAGGTATACGAAGAGCTGTTGGAGATTGAGAGCAACGAAAGAGTTGAGTTTAAGAATGAACTGAAATTATTTGTTAATTCATTAAAAGACTAAGTAAATCAAAGCAGACTTTGTATTATAAGTCATGAATATTGTTCAGTTATACCAAGATTTCGGACTTTTTATTGCTCCCGAAAATCATAAACATTACAGAGAAGGATGGGTCAATGTGACCTGTCCTTTTTGCTCAGGGAATCCCGGATACCATTTGGGATGGCATGAGGAGGATGAGTATTTTGTTTGTTGGCGCTGCGGTGGTCATCATATCAACGAAACCTTTTCCCGGCTTCTAAATATCAACATAAATGAAGTCCATTCTATCCTGAAGAAGTACAATAAATTCATAATCACAGAAAAAAAGGATGTCAAAATTAAACTACAGCCTTTTAAACTTCCCTCCGGAACTCAAGACAATTTGGAAATCTCACACAGAAAATATTTACTAAAACGAAATTTTGACCCCGATGAAATTCAGCGGATTTGGAAAATCAAAGCAACCACGACTTATGGCAAATTAGATGATATTGATTACAAACATCGTATCATCATCCCTATTTATTGGAATGATGAAGTCGTGACATTTCAGGGTAGAGATATAACAGACAAACATCCAATGAAATACTTAGCCTGCCCGGAGAATCGTGAAATCAAGAATATAAAAACAATCTTGTATGGCAATCAAAATAAATGGACTGACCTTGGCATTTGTGTTGAAGGAGTTACAGATGTTTGGCGATTTGGAGAATCTTCATGTGGTATCTTTGGAATCAAATTCAAGTCACAGCAGGTAAGAGTCTTGGCAAAGACATTTAAACGAGTGGCTGTGGTCTTTGATGATGATTCCCAAGCCAAGATACAAGCCAAGAAATTAGTATCAGAGTTACTTTTCAGAGGAGTTGATGCTTTTTCTGTGACTATCAATGGAGACCCCGGGGGAATGGAGCAGGATGAAGCAGATAATTTTGTAAGAAATTTACAGACTTTTAAGATAAAATAATACTATATGTTACGTAAATGCTATTCTATTTATACAAAAATGATTTATATAAAAACAAAATTTTTATTAGTAAGTCAAAATGAATTCTATATTTTTACGCTCTGAAAACCACAATTACCAACATAATTAACGACAAATGGAAATAACGACAATTACATCAACACCGGTGATTCAATATAACATCCAAGATGAGCCATTAGTATTTAGTAAGTTTGTCTGTGATGTTTTTTTAACTTCAGAATTTCCCGGTGATTCAATGGCGTTGTATTGGTTTTACTATTACACCGCAAAGTGGCAGGGAACAAGCAGGCCAAAAGCAACCACTCAATATACTGCGCAGGGATTGAATTGGAGTGTGGAAAAAGTCAGACGAATCAAAGAAGAATTACGGATTCTTGATTTAATTAAAGACGTGATTGAAAAGAATGAAGCACAACAAGTTATTGGTCACTATATACAGCTCAATCTTGTTGATAATACTACAAAAAACCACCCTCGGGAAAAACCAGACGGTGGTTCTCGCCACAGTGTGGGAAATCCCGAGGGAAATGCTTTAAATACTGATAATAAAAATGCTTTAAAGTCATATATGGTCATAACAAATAAAAAAATCATAAAATCCATGTTTGACAAATTTTGGGAATGCTATCCAAATAAATCTCAAAAAGGAAAAGCATTGACCATGTGGAACAGAATCTGTGAAAAACCAACATCTGAGCGGCCTGAGTGGAGAGTGATACGAATTGCCCTGAAAGAACAAAAACAATCTCAAAGATGGCAAACACCAAAGTTCATCCCACACGCCTCCACTTGGTTAAATCAGTCCCGGTGGTTAGATGATGCGTCCACAATGATTTCTTACAACACATCTCCAATAGGGATTGGATATACAGATGAAGTGAATCATGAGTACAGAAATGATGGTGAATTATAAAATCAAAATAGGGTTTAATTTCAATTTGTGGCTTAATTAGAAGCGATTGTAGGCAATAAAAAGGCAAATCAATAATAAGTATCCAATAAAAATAAAAGTGGCAAAAACCAATATGTAAATCAATATAATGAGAACAGACGAAATTTGGCATAATAAAGTGAAATCAAAGGTAGTTGAAAAAAGATTCCCTCCACGGATTCAAAATGACCTTCAACGCCTTGATATACCTGCAAATTTGCCCGAAAAAGGAACGAGTTTATACTTATTTGGAGATACTGATACCGGGAAGACAATACTTGCCTCATTCATGTTACTTGAATATGAAAAAGAGTTGTACTTGAATAATTTGCCCGGGGAATCATTATTTGTAAATACCTGTGATTTATTTAATACTTTGAAAGAATCCTTTGAGAATAAAGAAATCACTGAGCAATCCATAATTAAAAAGTATCAACAAGTTCCATTTTTGGTCTTGGATGATTTTGGAACAATTAAACCTTCAGATTGGGTATATCAGACATTGTACCTCATTATTAATTACAGATATGAGCACTTACTTATCACTATTTTCACAAGTAATAATGACATGAAGAAAACAGAGTTGATGTTTGGGGATAATAGGATTACAAGTAGAATTGAAAGAATGTGTCAAATCAAGAAAAAAACAAAATATAAGGTATGATTGAAAGAAAATTAGTGATTGGATTAATCACTTCAACTGAGTTTTTAAATACAATCAGACATAAAGTTAATGCTGATTTAATTGAATCACCGGTTGCAAAATTATTGGTCCGGTGGTGTCTTGATTATTACGACCAATATCATGTAGCACCGGGGAAAAATATCGAACAGATTTATTATTCAAAACTAAAGACTTCCCGGATTCAAAAGGACTTAGCTGAGGAGATTGAGGAGGACATATTACCGGGCTTATCAGAGGAATATGTGAAAGAGGGGGTTGATTTGGAGTACTTAATAAATCAATCAACTATTTACCTGACGGAAAGAGCATTGACTGAGTTACAAAAAGGAATTGAGTTCTGTGTTGAAAAAGGTGACCTGAACCAAGCGGAGGAATTAATAGCACAACATAAAGTTATCACTGAGTCTGAAGATGAGGTTCAATTAAATGGACAAGGCATTAATGAAATTGTAAAGGAAGCATTTACCAATAGTGCTGAACCGATTGTTGAATATCCGGGAGCGTTAGGGGAAATGTGGAACGGGCAAATGATTAGAGGCAATTTTGTGGCTTTTTTATCTCCGGAAAAGAGAGGTAAGTCTTGGATGTTAATTGATATAGCAATACGAGCATCACAGCAAGGCCGAAAAGTGGCATTTTTTCAGGCGGGAGATATGACAAGAAATCAACAGATACGCAGAATTGGAATCTATTTAGCACAGAAGTCTGACAAAGAAAAATATGTAGGGCAGCAATTTTTGCCGGTCAAAGATTGCCTCAAAAATCAACTAAATATTTGTGATAAAAATATACGTGAATGTGATTTTGGAGTGTTCGAGGATAGAGGGTGGAATGAAAAGACTTTACGGGATGAAATCACAAAACAAGATTTAATTGACGCATGGAATAATGAACAAAAGTACAAAAATTGTTATAATTGTCAAGAATGGAAAACCAATCCTCTTGGTGCCGTATGGCTTCAGCAAGTCAATATCAAGAATACTTTGTCTGTAAAAGAAGCTCAATCACGCATTAATTCATTTTTTGTACAAAAAAATAGACAATTACGAATATCCACACACCCAAATGACACTTTATCAGTGAAAAAGATACAGTCGATTCTCAATAATTGGAAAGTGCGTGATGGATTTGTTCCCGATTTAATTGTTATTGATTATGCCGATTTATTGGTGCCTGATGACTCAAGAATTGAATTCAGACATCAACAGAATAAAATTTGGAAATCGTTACGCGGTTTGAATCAGAAATTGGATTGTTTATTAATTACTGCTACTCAGTCTGATGCAAATTCATACGAACAAAATAGTCTCCGTTTGAAAAACTTTTCAGAGGACAAAAGAAAATATGCTCATGTGACTGCTATGTATGCCTTGAACCAAGACCCTTTAGGACGAGAGAAAAAATTGGGCATACTTCGCGTTGGAGAGTTGATTTTACGGGAAGACGAGTTTGATATGACAAAACAAGTTACTGTACTCCAATCCCTGAAGACCGGAAGACCGGTTTGCGGTTCTTATTTTTAACATAAATCAAAATGAGTCAAATTGTATTATATATTTCATAAACAATAAAACACAAAACAATGAAACAGAAAAACAGAAAAAAAAGAGTGGTGAAAGATTTTGGATTTGTAAAATATTTCTCCATTGACGCATCCCCTCACACTCACTTTGATGCAGTAAGAGGAGTGTTTACTTATTTTGCAAAAAATATTAAAAAAATAGATTCAAGAAAATTTTTGTGGTCCGGAAAGGGAACATATATAAAAGCAAAGCATGGAGAATTAAGACATCCATTGGACAAATCAACACCAATATATAAATGAAAGAAATTCGTAAAAAATTAGAGCGGTTAATCGGAGAACGAAATCAAATCAAGAACCAAATTAAATTGGTCCGAAATGATATTGTGTCTTTGAAAAATTCATTGTATCAACATGAGCAGGCCCGGGAAGTAATAAGAGAGGTTGGAATCAAGACCCAACAATTACTCCAATACCATATATCAGACATTACAAGCCTTGCGTTGGAATCTGTATTTGATGACCCCTACCAATTAAAAGTTGAATTTGTTCAGCGTAGAAATAAGACTGAATGTGATTTGTTATTTGTCAGGGATAAAATCGAAGTAGACCCAATGGAATCAAGTGGTTATGGAGCTGTTGACGTGGCTTCTTTTGCTCTCCGGGTAGCATCTTGGTCCATGAAGAATCCAAGAAGTAGAAATGTAATTATATTAGATGAACCACTGCGGTTTTTGTCTGAAGATAGACAAGCCGCAGCGAGTCAAATGATTCAAGAGTTGTCACAGAGATTAAACATACAATTTATAATTGTGACCCATGAGGAGGTTTTAACTCAATATGCTGACAAAGTGTTTCAAGTATCAATAAAGAACAAAGTATCACAAATAAAATCAACAGAGCATGAAAAAATTTAAAAAATCGGAAGTGTTTTATAAAGACGGTTTTTTCATAAAAAAATAGGCCGTATTAAAATTGGGGATGTCATACAAATTGGTAAAAGTCAATATCAAAGAGTTCAAAGGTCTGAGTCTGATTCTAATATTACTACTTGTAATTTATGTTGTTTCAGTAAGAAAGTAAAAAAAGAATTATTATGCATTGCATTACCATTACCTTGTATGGATTCTTATTACATCAAAATCAATACAACCCCACCTATCATTAAAGCGATTACAGGCTATTTTAAGAGATTTTGGTATTTATTGGAAGTATTATTCGTTTTTTATTATTTTGTTATCTTAGATAGCTTAAAAACACCTGTACTTTGGTTTATTTTCCGATTGATATTGGGTACAATTATTTTACATATAATCTTGGTAATATTTTTATTACGACATCCTTTATTGATTTGGTTATTTGATTCTGAGTTGGATGAGTTAAAAAATGATATTAAAAGAGATAATTACATTACTTATTAATGGAGTACTCATTACAAATACTACTCAAAAAGAGGGCAGAAATAAATACTATTTGTAATTCAATCCCGGCTTGGAGTACTGACTACAAAGTTCTTCAAAATAAGATGCAGGACATTGATTTTGCTGTTAATGCTATTGAACAAGGACAAAGAATATCCTCAAAACAACGATTATCTAAAAACAGAAATATTATGAAGTATCATGTTCAGAGTGTGCGAGTATTCAGAGCAGGGGAATGGATTTACAAAAAAGAATACAATAAAGAAATGACTGACGAAGAAATGGATATTATACAACATGATTTGTCTATTTTATTTGTAGTACCAATGTCTGCAATCGGATTTATCAAATCAGAAACAGAAACTCAAGAACAAAAGAACAAAAGAAAATACGGAATGCTATAAATGAAATTAACATTGCTTGTATAATAGATTGAAACCTAAAAACCAAAAAAATATGAACATGGAAATGACAGACATGAATAGAATTGAAGTTGGTGATGAATTCACAGTGGACATTCTTGTTTCTGAAAGGAACGGAAGTCTGATTACAAGAATCAATGGAATTGTAACTTTCCTTGAAGTTGGCAGTGATGTTGTAGCACCTGCTTCAACATGGGTGGTCAGAATCATTGAAATACATAAGGCATTCATGAAAGCAGAGACTCTTGTAAAAATAAGAACAGCTCGTCAAAACTTACTACTCCTACAAGAAAAAATCAAGCAATTTGAAAAACTAAAACAGCCACACAAAAGGAAAGAAGCACCAAAGTATCAATATAAAACCAAAAACCAATTATAATGGAAATAACAGTAATGTTTGAAGTGATAAATGGCAACCTGATGCTGAAGCCTGAAATCAGGGAACGTGTGGTTGAATTATGTACTGAACCCCACGTTGCAGGGATGGGAACACCAAGGTTTCATGCGGTGGAATTTTTATTTCGGAGATTCCAATTAATAGGGATACCTCACCCTTTGGTAATGTCAACAAGAATAGTAGATTCAATCATCCAACACAATCAAGAATAAAAACAATGGCAAATACTCCTCTTTATAACGAAACAAATAAACAAATATTTGAAAGAATATTGTTGGAAAAGTTTAGATTGATTCACATGGAATCAGTTAATGTATCCTTATTTACGGAGGAATCTGTAATGGAATTTGCTCAGTGGTGTAAATATAAAATAACAAAGGAATTTTGGAGCCAAAAGAATAGAACAGCACACACCTTTGAAATCCAAATACCTTCGTCATGGTGGCAGCATTTTAAACAAGATAACATCCATTGGAAATGGTTTTTAAAAAGGTATCCAATCAAAACTACCACCATGCGTAAAACAATTCAAATTGATGCCCGCAGAGTGTTTATTGATATGCCTTGCCTAAAGGATGAGAATGGTAATAATTATGAGTACAAAGAGTTGGTTCAGATAATAAACCAATCATCAGAGTGTAACAAGTTTGATTTTAGAATACCCAAATAATAGAATGTATTTAATCACAATCACATACAGCATTATTCTTGGATTTATCTACCAAATGGTGGTAATCCCTCACAACGTCACAAAAGTTACATTATGCTTTCCTGCAATGATTGGAAATAAAAGCGACACAAAGGGGTTTCCACCATTATTGTCATATTTTCGGATTGCCTATTCAATGGCATTTATATAGACAGCCGTGTACTGAGGCACGGAATCCTCGAAAACAAAAACAATTTGTTCCTCCTGCAACACATATAAAATCAGGGGAGTAAGATTTACCACTATTTGGATATTACGGAAAAGGTGGGGCAATGAGGACGGGCTCACAGAAAAGTGAAAGGCTTTTTAAAACAAAAAACAATTCTCTAAGTAAAAAAAGAACGAAACACCTCAAACAGAAATCCAATGCCGAAAAGATTCACAATAACAATGACAGGAACACCAATTGGAGTGTTTCATAATCGTTATTGCAAAAGTGGATGTATATACTGGCATTCAAGAATCAACAATCCTGAAGGCTTTCAGGAATACACAGTGGTTATCTTATTTGAGGATTTACAAACACCAATCCAATTGCCCTCTACTTATGGTTAAAATCATCTCCTAATAATACAGAATATAACAATAAAACTAAAACCCCTCCGCTCAAATTGGAGGGGTTTTTTATTTAGAATGGATATAAATACCACTACATCATTAAATTTTAACACTATACAAATCAGTAAATTGAATGTTTTAAACTTTAGCGAAAAAAGAAGCAAAATCATAGCAAAGAGAAAAATATACCACCGTATATTTGGTGTAAAATCACACCAAACCAATGGAAAGAACAAGACATTCAACAGCAACTTTATGGAAAGACAACATGCCTGATAGAGCATACCGTCTTGCATTGCTTGGAATGACTCAGACAGAAATTGCTTTGATACTTGGTATCCATATTACTACTTTTGAAGATTGGCTCCAAAAAAAAGAAGAATTTAAAGAAGCTATATTAAGAGGAAGACATGAAGCAGACGGTCATATTGTAGAATCTCTTTACAGAAAAGCCACCGGGTACTCTCATCCGGATACCCAATTCTTTGTAATAAAAGGTGAAGTCGTTGAAGTTCCAACCACAAAACATTACCCCCCTGATACCGCTGCTGCTATATTCTTATTGAAGAACAGAACGCGTGATTTAACAAATCCATGGATTGACCTACGAAGACAAGAAGTAACAGGAAAGAATGGTGGAGCAATAGAATTAAAAGACCTTGACAATTTGGATTTATCGGACCTCTCTAATGAGGAACTTGAAGTCATGTTAAAAATGATTCCAAACATCCGTCAGAAAATTAACAGTAAAAAAGGTGATTCCGAAGAATACGAATACCTAAATGAGAATGAAGATTAAATCAAAATGAATAGAACCACTCCAATAAATACTACCGGAATATCTGACAAAAAACAGGTATTCCAAACACTTATTGGTAACCCCGGGCTAATCGTAAGAGAATTAAATAACAGGTCCTTTTTTCATTTCCTCCAATACTTTTGGTCTGTAATCAGTTCTGAAGAGTTAATCCTTAATTGGCATATTGAATACCTATGTAATGAATTACAAGAAGTGGCCGAAAGAGTAGGAGATAATAAACCTAAATTGAATGATATACTAATAAATATCCCTCCCGGAACTACAAAAACAACAATTGTGTCAATCATGTTTGTAGCATGGTGTTGGTCGAGATGGTATTGGATGAGATTCATTACTGCCTCCTATTCTTCACCATTGGCATTGGAAAGCTCTGAAACATGTAGGGACTTAATCCGTAGTAATGAATACCGGGCCATATATCCGGAAATCGGAATTAAAGAAGATAAGGACACCAAGTCAAATTACCGGGTGATTAAAAAAACAAAGATATTACAAGGTCAAGTAGCACAATCAATTCTTGGTGGTAACAGATATACCACATCAGTCGGTGGGTCTGTGACGGGATTCCATGCACACATTATTATTTGGGATGACCCGATTAACCCACATGAGGCAACAAGTTCCACGGTACTCAATTCAACTAACAGATGGATTGACCAAGTCATATCTACAAGAAAAGTGGACAAAAAGATTGCCGTAACAATCGGAATCATGCAACGCGTAAATCAGAATGACCCCTCAGGACATTTATTAGATAAACAGAAATCCAATCTAAAACATATTTGCCTTCCCGGGGAAATTATCAATTACTCTGACCAAGTTAAACCAATAGAATTGAAGAAGTATTATAAGGATGGATTACTTGACCCTACACGCCTCAACAAGGCTGTGTTAAATGAGATGGAGGAGGATTTAGGGCAATATGGATATGCCGGGCAAGTAGGGCAAAAACCGACACCTCCCGGAGGCGGAATGTTTAAAGTTGATAAGTTTGAAATCATTGACACCCTACCTCACATTGATGAGATGGAACAAATAGTCAGGTATTGGGATAAAGCAGGAACTCAGGGTGGAGGATGTTTCACTGTTGGTTGTAAAATGACAAAATTACGGTCCGGGAAATTCATTATAATTGATATAAAGAGAGGCCAATGGGGAACAGATGAAAGAGAACGTCGGATTCTCAATACTGCAGAATTTGATGGAGCAAGAACAGACCATTGGATTGAGCAAGAACCGGGGTCAGGTGGAAAGGAATCTGCAGAATCAACAAAAAGGAACTTAGCAGGACATAAAATTTATGCTGATTTACCCAAAGGAGATAAGATTTACAGAGCTGACCCTTATTCCGTTCAGGTGAACAATGGGAATATTATGTTGTTGAGGGGTGAATGGAACAGAGAATTCATAAATGAACATGAAAACTTCCCTTTTAGCACATATAAGGACCAAGTTGATGCTGCTTCCGGAGCATTTAGTAAAGTAAATGGAAAGAGAAAAGCCCGTGCGGTAAATAAATAACAAAAATCATGGCACAAAAGAATACTAAAAATAAGACTAACATTGCAGCCTACAATCAATTAACCGGTCGGATGAACTTGGCAGGGCTATTGGGAAGACAATACGGAGGCAAGCGAAACATATATAAAGCTCTTGGGTATCCTGAAGATAATATAACTTACGACGAATACTTTGCCAAGTATATGCGTATGGATATGGCGGGGGCAATTATCAACAGACCGATTGAAGCCACATGGAGAGGAAATGTTGTTATATATGATCCACTTGAATATACTGATGGAATTGATACTTTAAAGAAGGCATGGATTGACCTTGATTGGGAATTGAGATTAAAGGAGAAGTTCATTCGGGTAGATAAGTTGAGCAGTCTTGGTAGATATGGTATTTTGTTATTGGGATTCAATGACGTGAAGAATGCTCAGTCGGATTTCCAAACTGAGGTCCAAAAAACATCCGGGTTGAAATTGGTTTATGTGACCCCTCATGGAGAGGATACGGCAAAAATAAAGACATTTGTAACAGATACCACAAATCCCCGATACGGTTTGCCTCTATTATATGAAGTGAATACGGTCAATGATTCAGGCCAAAGTTTTTCAATCAATGTGCATCATTCAAGAGTAATCCATATCACCGGGGAAACATTGACCTCTGAAACATATGGAATACCAACCCTTCAAAGAGTTTATAACAGATTAATGGATTTAGAAAAACTCATAGGAGGGTCAGCGGAAATGTTTTGGAGAGGAGCACGTCCGGGATATGCTGGCAAAGTAGATAAGGATTACTCGTCTGATGACACCACAGACCAAGAGTTGAACAAACAGTTTGATGAATATGAAAACAATCTGCGTCGACTATTGATAAATGAGGGGGTTGAAATCACAGCATTGCAAACCCAAATATCAGACCCAACCGCTTCAGTCGATGTTCAAATAACAATGATTTCATGTATCACCGGAATACCAAAACGCATATTATTGGGGTCGGAAAGAGCAGAACTTGCTTCATCACAAGACACCGATGCTTGGTACAGTAAGATTGATGAAAGGCGTGAAGAGTATGCGGAACCACAAATCTTGGGACAATTCGTTTCACGACTTCAGAAACTTGGAATTCTTCCGGATAAACGTGATTACGGAATTGAGTGGAAGTCGTTACACCTCACTAATGACAAAGACAAAGCCGAAGTTGGCAGGATTAGGGCGAGTGCATTGAAAGAGTATTCAAGCACCCCCGGCATTCAAGAAATCATGCCCCCGGCTTTGTTTTACAAACATTTCTTAGGATTCACAGATGAACAGATAACAGAGATTGAGCAAATCCAAGAACAAATGTTACTTGATATGCCTGAAGAACAAGACCCCTCCGTTACTGAAACAGAAGAACAGAAGAATAAAGACAAAGAAAATATAACAGAGTAATAGAATGTGTGAAATGTGTCAACATATTGAAGTCTATATAAGACTTAGCAAAGCAGACCCAACGAAAACTACCGCGTTGAGTAATGCCTTTGTGTCCGATATGAAACGCAGATTCAAGGAATTGAAATCACAGATTACCAAGGCTATTGTAACAGAGGATGCCTTTGGATTGAATCAACCAACTATTTACTCAGCATCTCCGGTAGGGAAATTCAACTTTCCACGCTCTGCAGATAAAGTAAACGCATTCATGGGTTGGTTAGACGGTCAGGTGCAAAAAGGAATATTGTCTGTAAAAGAGGGAGCACAATTGGGTCAGGCAGTAGAGGGAGCATGGACAAACAAATACATATCAGACTCATATAACAGAGGAATCACAAGAGGGCGTTACGAATTGGGAAAAGCCGGGTTCAATTTACCTGCAGGAACCACCGCAGTCGGTAGTATGATGAATCCATTCCACATTGATAGACTTGGTCTGTTATATAGCAGAACATACAGTGATTTGAAAGGCATTACCAATTCAATGGATAATCAGATAAGCAAAGTATTGAGTCAGGCAATGGGTGATGGAGATAATCCAAGAACTATAGCAAGAAAATTGAACGCGGTAATATCAGGTGGAGGGGCTACTTTAGGAATCACTGACTCATTGGGCAGATTCATTCCGGCAGAGAGAAGAGCAGCGATGTTGGCAAGGACTGAGATTATACGAGCACATCATCAAGCCACAATACAGGAGTATCGGAATTGGAATGTTGAGGGGGTTTCTGTTCAGGCTGAATTCAGTGCTTTAGGAGATGCTTGCCCTGAGTGTCAGGAATTGGCAACCGGCGGAGTGAATAATGATGGAATTTATACATTGGATGAGATTGAGAACATGATTCCGGTACATCCTAATTGCCGATGTTTGGCATTACCGTTTTTACCTGAGGTAGAAGATGTCAAGACCCAAGAAGAAGCAGGAGTAACAGAGACATCTCCGGGGGAATCAATTCCTACAGAAGGCACTTCAATATCACAAGTACCAACGACCGGGTTAATTGATGACCCGGTGAAAGAAATGTTTGAAAATGCTGGAGATGCAGACGACTATATGATATACCGTAAAAAGTATGATAAAATGTTTTCTCAGTTTACCGCAGAAGAAAAGGAGGCATGGATAACATATGTCAATTCAGAAGATTCCCCCCGTGGAAAAGTTATAGTTGACATAGAGGGAATGCGGGCTAAAATGCAAGATACATTGGGTAATAGTAAAGAAGTATTTGAAAATTTTATTAGTGAATGGCAAACCAATCCATGTAGTAAGCCTTGTGTTGAAATGAAGTTCCAAACATTTACCCTTGAAAAGGGACAAGAAAGTTTTGTTATTAGAACCCATTACAAGGAAATGGCAGAGAAATGGGTTACTGATATGGATGAAGGGTTGATGACTGATTATATTAAAATACGGGCTTTTAATCAATCATATATGGATTGGATTGGGGTTGCTGATGAAATCACATTATATAGAGGTACCGGAGGAAATACAGGCAGAACAATGAGTCGGGCGTTAACTTCATTATCAAAAACCCATAGGACAAAATGGACTATTCAGGATGCAAATTTAACAGGGTATACTGATGATATAGCTATAGCAAATCATTTTGGACGAAATAATTCGGGAGTAACAGTAAAAATAAAGATTGGCAAGTCAGAAATATTTTTACATAAAGACTTAATTCGGGGAATGACTCAGGGGTTTTGGCGTGAAAATGAGTTCATTTTAATAGGTAAAAACAGAAAAATTAATATAAAAGACTTATATTTTTAAAAACAAATTATCATGATGATATCAATAAAAACAGTAAATGTAATTGAAAAAAAAGGAAATGAAATCATATTTTCCCCGGGAGCTGACGCCGGTAATGATGATTGGTTGAGAACAGCCCGGCTGCAGGAAAAAGCAGACAATGGAGATGCAAAAGCTCAGGAGGAAATTGATAAACTGTACAGTGAACCAATACTTATGTTCTCCAAAGAAGAAATATTGGAAGATATAGAAGAACAAAAAGATAATAAAACCAAGTAATATGAAAGATTTATTATTACACACAACCTCTTTAAGTGATTACAAAGCATCACAGACATCCACCACAATTAATGTACCGGTGGTCATGATGGTTGAGGGCGTTCATCATGGAAGTGGTGGACCGATTATGCACACCTCCGCCGGTTTAGAAGCATCTGTAGAGCAATGGAATGGGAAACCGGTGGTTATATATCACCCTCAGGATTCCGAAGGCAATTACATATCCGCTGAGAGTGAGGGGGTAGTTCATGTTGGAGTGATTAGTAATACAAGGTGGGATAGTGGAAAATTGAAAGCAGATTTGATTCTTAACACCTTGATTATGGCTTCAGCATCTCCAAAGGCGGTTGAATATATTGTAAAAGGCAGGCCAATAGATGTATCAATAGGAGCCTATCCGATTAACGAGAATATCTCCGGAGAATGGAACGGTGAAACATATATTGCTACCACGATTGCTTATGAACCCGACCACTTGGCAATACTTCCCGGGGAAGTGGGAGCATGTAGTTGGGATGATGGCTGTGGAATCAGAGTGAACTCGAAACAAGATAACAAACCAAAAATGAAAGGAGGCCAAATGTTTAATGTGAAAGAATCAATCAAGGAATTGTTGGACAATGGACATGTAATAAATGTTATTCAAGGAAATGCTGAACAAGGTTACAGAGAAAAAATGGACAAACTCTATACTCTTGTAAACAGCCTTGACTCGGATATGTATTATCATTATGTTGAGGATATGTTCAACGATTACGTGATTTATCGTAGAGAATCAAAAGGAACACCAAGAACAGAATCACGGTGGTACAAACAAGACTATGAAGTCGTGGAAGACCAATCAATTCAGTTCATGGGGGAACCGGAAAGAGTATTAAAGCAGGTTGAATATAAGCCTGTACAAATTAATGAACAAAACAATAAAACGAAAGGAGAAACAGAAATGAACAAAGCGGAAAGAGTGGCTGCATTGATAGCCAACAAAGGATTTTCCAAATGTGATGAGCAAATGTTGCTTCAGGCTTCAGAGGAGCAACTAAGTGTATTTGAACAAAGCGGAAAACCGAAAACAGAAGAACTGAATGATTCAATTGTGACTACTTATGTAGGCAAAAAATCAAAGGAACAAATCATTGAATTACTTCCCGAGTCAATTCGTGAATCAGTAAAACAGGGAATGTTATTGTATGCCGAAAAACGCAACGCAACGATTGAAAAAATCATGACCAATTCAGGTACCGTGTGGACAAAAGAAGAATTGGAAGTGATGAGTGATTCAATGCTTGAGAAAGTAAGCAAAACAACAGTTGCCCCAACTGATTACAGTGCAGCCGGCGGACAAAGAACTCCGTCAACTCAAAAAGGAATTGAAGAACCATTGTACCCGGTAGGAGTGAAAATTGAAGAACAGAAATAATAATTAAATTGAAAGGAGAAACAGAAAATGAACACAATTAAGTTAAAAGATTACAACAAAAACCAACTTGAGTTGGTAGCAGATGGAGTGATGACTCCCGGAATGCTTGTAGAATTGACTTCTGCAGGAAAGGTAAAAAAACATGCAACTTCAGAGGGAAATGTTTTGGTTATGATTGCCCTTGAAGATGAGTTGCAAGGTAAAGCAATCACAGAAGACTATGCTGATGCTGACCAAGTTCAGGTATGGGTTCCATCTCGTGGTGATGAAGTTTACGGAGTTTTAGCAACAAATCAGGTGATTGTTATTGGTGATTTTCTTGCAAGTAATGGAGACGGGACATTTAAAAAACATGTTCCTATTCAGGCAGACTATCCGGTAGCTGATGCAGCCACTCCAATATTAGTTCAGGCTATTGTTGGTCAGGCTATTGAAGCAAAGACAACCACAAGTGCAGTTGGAAGAATCATGTTCAGAGTTATTTAAGTTTTTAAAAAAATCGAAAGGAGACAAAAGAAATGGAAAATGTAGATATTATTTCACAGGACGGTATTTCAGGAGCAGTAGCAAATGAATTACAAAAAAATCAACTGAACGTAGGTTTAATGCGCCCGTTCATTGGCAATGATGGAAAAGCATACGCAACAGTGTATTCAGGAAAGAATCCGAATGACCCAAAAAGTTATTCAATTGTTCCCTTGCAGACAAATGCTACATTGCGTAGGGATGAGTGGAAACAATTAGATGATGCCGTTTTAATGGCTTCACGTGAAAGATTGGTTGGAATCAATGCATTGGAATCACGCGGTTTAATATTCAATCTCGGTAATGCAATGGGAACTACGGTTCTTGAGTATTCTGATATGGATGACAATTTGAGTGCAGAGCTTAGCATGGATGGAATCACTCGTTCAAAAAATGACCGTCCTGATTTTGGTACAAAGTACTTGCCAATTCCGATTATCCACGTGGATTATCAGATTAATACAAGAGCTTTGAATGCAAGCAGAAACATGGGGAATGGAATTGATACTATACAGGCTGAACAGGCTTCACGTAGAGTAGCAGAAAAATTGGAGGACATGCTCTTCACTAATACCACTTACACATTCGGTGGTGGTTCTATTTATTCGTATGTGAATCATCCAAACAGAAATCCTCAGACCCTTACACTTGCTTGGGATAATCCGAGTAAAACAGGTGCTTTGATTTTGGCCGATGTTCTTGCTATGAAAGCTAAACAACTTGCCGACAATAAATTCGGACCATGGGAATTGTATGTGCCTACTGCTTATGACACAATCCTTGACAATGATTTTTCCGCAACTTCAAATGGAGTTACAATTCGTGAAAGATTGTTGAAAATCGAAGGCCTTAGTGGAATTAAAGTGGTTGACAGATTGGCTGCAAACAATGTTTTAATGGTTCAAATGACTACCGATGTAGTTCGTTTGGTTAAAGGATTAGCTATTCAGAATATTGAGTGGCAGACCGAAGGCAAATTTGTAAACAATTACAAAGTTATCACAATTCAGGTTCCGCAGATTCGTGCAGATAAGAGTGGTAAATCAGGAATTGTTCACTTAGCATAAGTAGTAATAGTAACAACAATTTAATCAAAAAATAGTTATGAAAAATTGGATAAGTAAAACAACAAAATCGCTAACCCTACTCACGGGAATAGTGATTGCTCCCGGGGCTTCATTTGAAGCCGAGGACCAAGACATTCCTCAAGCATTTAGAGACATGGTTATTTGTGTAACTCCTCCTAAAAAAGAAGAGGAAAAGAAACAAGACCAAGACCCTCCTGTTCTCACAAGAACAAGAGCACCAAGGGAAGTGAAGACTGAAGAGGAAATACTACAGGACTTACTTGCTGAAGAAGCACAAGCTGATGCCAAACAGGATGAGGATACAAAAGAATCAACCAAAAAGCCTTATGTGAAAAAGCACAATGGGTCGGGTTGGTATCTGATTGTTGACAATGAGGGAGTTCAAGTGGGTGGTCTGATGAGACAGAATAAAGCAAATGAGGAGTTGGAAAGGTTGAATGGATAAGTAATGTTGAAAATGAAGATTACACAACCCATATTAATTACAGGAATCCCAAGAAGTGGGGCAAGTATGATTAGCGGAATCATTTCAATGTGTGGTGGCTTCGGTGGTGTTCTTTCATCCATGGGAGAAAATCCACGCATTAAAGAGATGAATACAATCGTTCTTAATAACTTAGGAATGGATTCGGCCGGACAATTTCCTTTGCCTGATGCTTCACAGATACCGGTGATTAACGATTGGGTTGCGTTAACTTCATTCATCATGCACCAACAAGGCTATAATGATGCAAATACTTGGTTTTGTAAAGATTCCCGGATTGCTTTGTTATGGAAAACTTGGAATGCAGCATTTCCTCAAGCAAAATGGATTGTGGTTAAAAGAAATACGAATGACATTGTTGAATCTTGCCTCAAAACAGGATACATGAGAGCATTCAAGGACCCAAAGATTCTATCACAGATTGGAAAGACCTCTGTTGTTGATGGATGGAAGTGGTGGATTGAGCAATATAATGAGCGATTCCTTGATATAGCAAACAATGTAAGTAATTTAGTCACAATCTACCCTGAAAGAATGGTGTGGAATGATTATTCCGAAATAAAAAGAACGATTGAGTGGTTGGGTTTGGAATGGAATGATGAAGTCACAACATTTATGAATACAAAGTTAAACAAAGTTAAAGTATCGAAAGGAGTTAATCATGGCAAATAGAACAACACTCGAACGCGTATTATCATTGATGTCAGAAATTACGGTTTCTGATACTGATGTTGAGAGTTTTATTGGAGCAGCAAATACATTTGTAACAGCCTATCTTGGGACATCTTCGTTATCAAGTGCTGTGTTGGAGGAAATCGAAAGATGGATGACGGCACACATGATAGCAAGTACTCGTGAAAGAATGGCGACTGAAGAGGGTGCCGGTGGGGCTTATATCAAGTACATAGGAACCTTTGCTGATGCACTAAGCTCAACTCCATACGGTCAAATGGTTACGACTCTTGATACTACCGGAACTCTTGCCAAGATAGCAAGGAAAGTTCTATCAGTGAAAGCAATAACAACAACCTATAATTAAAAAGTCATGGGAATCTTGGAGTTCATTTCTAAAATCTGTGTTCAACCGGCCGTGTATTGGGGTAATCCGATACCAAACGGTTACGGTGGTTACAATTATGATTCACCAATTCAAATTTATGTGCGGTGGGATGATTCAAAGTCTGCTCCGTCATTCATTGGTGGAGATAAGATAACTGTTAACGCCATAGTATTATGTACTCAGGAACTTGATTTGGGCGGGTTTTTGTGGCTTGGAGAACTTCCTGAATATCCGGAAGTGATGCCTGACAATCCATTGGAAGTTGAAAATGCTTACTCCATTCAGAAGTTTACGAAAGTTCCATTATTAAAATCAAAAACTTTGTTTGTTAAAACTGCTTATTTGTAAAAAATCATGCCAAAAGTACAAGTCCATATGAAAGGAATTGATGATGCTTCCAAAAAGTTGAATAAATTCATCAAAAAAATACCTAACATTACGTTGCCCGGGCTGATTAAATGTGCTATTATTTTACAAAGGAGTATGGACAAAGAATCACCAACTGTTCCTGCAGACACCCGAAATCTTCAAAGTTCTTTTTTTATTGTGACTACTAAAAGTGTTGCAGAGGGAGGCAGTCCTAAGTTTGAAGGAGATGATGCGGGACAAATGGCTTCAAATCATACAAGAACTATTCAATCAGGAAAATCAAAAGTGGAGACCTCTCGTTTTCCGATGATAATGTTAGGATTCTCTGCCAACTATGCTGAGTGGATGCATGAAAAAATGGATATTAAACACTACACAAGAGCAGGGTCAGGAGCAAAATTTTTTGAGTCTGCCATTGCTCGGAATACTCAGAAGATGCTTGCTGTGTTAACTAAAGAAGTAAAGGAGGGAATTAAAAATGAATAGTATCTGTGAAGACATAAAGGATATGCTCGAGGATGAAGAAGTATTGAATCTGACTTTTGCAACTAATTTATTCATCATGCAAAGTCCGGCTGTACCTCTTGATATTGTCACTATTTATGACACATCAGCGGGAAATCCTGATATGACATTGAATGGAGATACTACTATTTACAATAATTCTTTTCAAATCCTAATCAGAAACCAAGAATACGACGACGCCTATGCTCTTGCTCAGGCAATAGTTGATTATCTGAACGGGAAAGCAAATGAGATTTGGAACAACACTTATTATATGCTTATATCATTATCAAGCGGACCAAGTCAATTAGCAGGTAGTGGAGGGGTCTCCATATTACAATCGGGAAAAAGAAGAGGGCAAGTTGAACTATCAATTAATTTTAGGGTAAAGAGACAAAAATCAAGTTAATAATTTAAAAAACGAAAGGAGAAACGAGAAATGCCAAACGTAGCAGTAACAGGAAAAGGAACAATTTTCAACAGATGGGACACAGGTACAAGCGCTTGGGTTGCAGTTGGAAATATTAATTCCATAAGTGGACCGACAGCGAGTCGGGAAACAGTTGATGTGACAACATTAGATTCTGCAGGTGGATACCGGGAATTCATTGGGTCACTAAGAGATGGTGGAGATGTAAGTCTATCCATGAACTTTATCATGGAAACTTATACATTAATGAAATCAGATTTTGAAAGTGATGTACGGCAGCAATATCAAATTGTACTACCTGATGCAAGCCATACCACTTTGGAATTTGAGGGACTTGTAACAGAGTTACCGGTTGATATTCCATTGGATGACAAAATCACGTGTGATTTAACAATTAAAATTTCAGGAGAAACAGAATTGTCAAGTGTTGATATTGTTGACTCAGTAGAAACTCTTGAAAATATTTCTGTAGCCAATGGAACTCAATTAGCTGATGCCGGGTTACCTGCAGAAGTAGAGGTAACAATGACAGATGACACAACGGATAATGTTGATGTTATTTGGAATGCCGGAACTCCGATGTATGATGGAGGAACCGCTGGAACATATGTTTTTTCAGGAACATTAGTTATGCCTGATGGTGTATTGAATGTAAATGGATTAAAAGCATCTGTATCAGTAGTAGTTGCAGCCTTGTAATTTTTAAAAATGAAGTAAATTAATCATATTTATTTTGTTTTTGTTTTGTGAATTTGAACTTATTTTTTAAACAATCTAATAATCAAAAAGATGACAGAAGTTATTTTATACAAGAAAAACCAATATTTTATAAGTGTTGGATATTATGCATTAAAGCATACTAATCGTGAATTGGAATCAGCCGGAAAAGGTACTTTATCAATGGACAATTTAATGGGGACAGATATGGAGATTCTTGAACCACTTTTGTATTATAGTTTAGTGATGGGTCACAAATTGGAGGATAAACCCCTTGACTTGGTAAGAGATGATATGGAGTTTGTACTGAATGAATGTTTAACAGAATTCACGGAAGCACTCCCTAAATTTTTTGCAAAAAAAGAAGGGAACCAAAAGTTGGGGGAGGGCAAACCGGTACACAAGGGGAAAGGTTAGAATTTAATTTTAATAAACTTTGTGGCATGGCAATTTCACGGCTACATATTTCAAGTAAAGAGTTCTACGAAATGACTCCGGCAGAATTTGTGGAAGCAATAACGGATAGTGTGAGTAGAGATAAGGATTACCTAACCACAATAGTTCAGACATTGTGGGATTCAACGAGGGTCCATATAATGTTTGACCAACTTGGAAATCCTTATTTAAAGAAACGTCCAAAAAGAGTAACAGATGTTTTGAAGTTCCGGTGGGATTCTGAAAGGAAAGAGCAAGCACAAACTGTAGATGACATGAAAGCGATTTTAACAGCATTGCATGTGGCAAATTATGTCAATAAGAAGGGAAAACGTCATAGGATAAAAGCAGAGCGCGAAAACAAGGCAAATTTGCCTTTGTTTGATGTAAAAGGAGGAAATCATCAAGTAAAATAATAAAGAGCATACAACCGCGTGTAAATTAATAGGAGGGCATATGGATTTAGGAAATATTATAGCGAAATTGGGATTGGATACCACAGATTTTGAAAAAAAGATGTCAACCATGACTACAAAGTTTAATTCTATGTCCAAGAAGATGGCCATTACCGGAGGGGCTATGTCATTAGCAGTGACAACTCCCTTATTGTTAATAGGACGTAAAATGACAATGGCGTGGGATGAAGCAATACAAGCAGAAACGAAATTGAATGCGGCAATCCTATCAACCGGAGGGGTTGCAGGGAAATCCACAAAGGAATTGATGGAGATGTCTGCAGTACTTCAGCAAAAAACAACTTTTGGAGATGATGCAATACAAGGTGCTCAAGGGCTTTTATTGACTTTTACTCAAGTACGAGGAGAGATATATGATAAAGCGATTCCGGCAATTATGGACATGAGCACTATGTTGGGACAGGATTTACAAAGCTCAGCTGTATTAGTTGGAAAAGCATTGAATGACCCAATAAAAGGTATGACCAATTTAAGAAGAGTTGGTGTTTCTTTTACAGAGGAACAAATCAACCTGACAAAGAAACTTGTAGCAGAGGGAAAAATACAAGAAGCTCAACAAATAATCCTGAATGAATTACAGGTTGAGTTTGGAGGGCAGGCTGAAGCTGCAGCTAAAAAGGGATTAGGTCCAATGAAGCAAATGCAAAACAATTTGGGAGATTTAATGGAGCAATTTGGAAAGATAATAGTTGAAGGTTTAACTCCCTTTTTTAATTGGCTTTCAAAATTAGTTGTAAAATTTCAATCACTGTCAGAACCAACTAAAAAGTTTATTGTTGTATTAGCATCTATTGTTGCTGCGGTTGGTCCCTTATTGCTTGGACTTGCCGGAATAGTGAGAGTGATTCCTTATGTGGTTCAAGGATTTAAAGCTATGCAAGGAGCAGTGGCCGCATTAAATAAAACATTAATGTCCAATCCATATTTAGCAATCGCTGCAGCTGTTCTTGTATTAGCAATCGCAATAACTAAATATGTCAAAGAGGGAAGTGCCGCCGAAAAGATGCACAAAAGAGTGTCTGCAGCGGTTGAAAATACAAGGGGTCAAGTCATGGCGGAACAAGATGCTTTGAATAAATCTTTTGAAGCATTAAAAAACAATAATACCAAACAGGATGAACGGGCAAGATTGATAAAAGAAATCAACGAGAGATACGGAGAATATTTGCCAAAATTATTGACAGACAAAACATCTACAATTGAACTTGCACAAGCTCAATCAATTTTAAACAATCAGATTGCTCAGGGCATTATCTTGAAAAGTAAGAATGCTACTATTGAAGAGGAAACTGTTGGAATTCTTGAAACTCAAAAAGAAGCCCTGACCAATATACAATCCACTTTAATTAAGAACGGATGGAGTGCAGCTCAAGCCAACGCAGGCATGAATAAATTAACAGCCTCACTACGAAAGGGAGATACATTTCAAGCTGCATTCCAAAACTCTTTAGGATTGACAACTTTACAAGTAACTGAAATGGCTGGTTCTTTTGATTGGGCTTCCGGAAAAACATCAAGCCTGATGGACTATATGTATGATTTGTCAGGAGCTTTGCAAGATGAGAAAAATGTGATAGCAGGGGTTGGAAGTATGTATGACATTCTTCTTAATTCATTTACCACTCCTATTTCAACTCCTGTACCTACAGGAGGGCTTGGAGATGAAGATGCTCCCCCAACTACTGCTTTGAATGCCTACCAAAAACTAACCAAAGCAATTGGAGATTATAAAGAACAATTACAATCACTAACTACTTTGGCATATCAAGGAAATATATCGGATGCGGATGCTGAGAAAATTCCCAAAATAAAAAAGGAACTTGAAATACTTGAGGCACAGAAAAAACAAATTGATGAAAGTTGGATTCAGTCTTCAGGGGAAGTAAAACAAGCCTTCGACCAAGACTTGGAAAATATGTCTAAATCAAGACAAGAATACAATAAATCGGAAAAAGATTTATTGGATTCCCAATTTGCGGAAAGATACACTCAATTGGATGAAATGTACAAGTTTGAGTCTTTGATGTATTCCGATAATGCCGAACAAAAATCTATTATTGATGCTCAATATTATGCAAGGAGGGAACAATTGGATTCTGAGTACATGCTTCAATCACAGGTTATATTGGACAAGATTAATCAAGAAAATGCTCAATCATACGCCGATTCTTACGAAATTAGACGACAGGCAGATTTTGAAAATCTACAGGAACAGATGGCTATTATGGATAAAGGGGAATGTGCCTATGAGGAATACCTTGATAACAGGGCTACTGATGATGAGTCGTACTATGCATATGTAAGCAGATTGTCAAAATCTTCTTTAACATCACAGATTGCTGATTTTAAGGCTGCCAAAAAAGAACATGACAAGACTTTTTTGGAAATAGCAGGGGAAGCAAAAGAAGCAAAGGAGGAAAAGACATACGATTTTAGCGGAGATTCAACCAATTTTATTACAAGTATTCCTGACTCTATTATGGTTGCCATTCAAAGCATGAAAGAATTAAAAGCAACTTATTCAGATACAATGGCCTCGTTAAATGAACAATGGAAATCGGGGTCCTTATCATATCAGGAATATGTTGATAAAATGAAAGAGGCAACTGCTTCTTTTGAAGAGGATTCTAAAAAAATTGGCTTTGGTAAAACGATAATAAATAGTTTAGCGGAACTTCTTATTACTGTAGGTAAATCTGTTATGGCAATAGGGTTGGCAACGGATGCCATGAAACAGGCTTTTGAAAATCCATACATAGCCATTGCAGCCGGGGCTGCTGCTATTGCAACAGGTATGATATTGAAGTCTGTATTCCAAGGATTAGAAACGGGAGGAACAGTAACAAAATCAGGAGCATTTCTTGTTGGTGAAAGTGGTCCTGAATTGGTAAATTTAAAAGCAGGAGCTGCAGTAACTCCAAATCATTTATTAGGAGCGTCAGGGAATTCTAATACTTTGGTCACACGAATATCCGGTAGAGATTTGGAAATAATATTACAAAGAACAAATTCACAAACCACTAATAGAAGGGGTCGAGGATAATGAAACGAATATTTACAGCGGGGTTTAATAGTGCTTTTTTACCTTATAAGTATAGGATTATTGAGGTGGCACGAACGGATGCTTCAGATATTATACCGGCAACTCTTTGGGGGGATATGGGGATGAATGTTGGTTTTTTGTCTGATGATTTGTTTGAGGGACCAACTAATACTACTACTATCATTGAAGCAGACTCTACTGTAGATAATGCTGCAAGACTTGCCGCTGCCTTTGTAGCAGGTGGAAAAAATGATTGGTATTTACCTTCTTTGGATGAATTACAGTTGATTTATGATAATAAGACAATTATACCTGCTCTAAATACAACTACTCCTTATTGGTGTTCCTCAGAAGTGGCAGGAGGAAAAGCCCCTTCACTTTTGATGTCCAATGGTACTATTTCTAATGATTTTAAAGCATGGTATCGAGGTGTTCGTTGTATCAGGGCATACTATACAAATAATCTACCTAATATAGGGCAGGCAGGGGCAGGGCAGGGTATAATTATATACATACAAGAACTCGCTGAAATATCACATGAAATCAATATATACGATAGGGATGAAGATGGAGATGACCCCGATGTGTTGACATTAGAAACTCCGGGGTACGAAGTTAGATGGAATACAGGCACGAGTGATGTTATTTCTTGTGGTATAATTGAGTCAGAATGTAGTATATACATCCGAAATATCAGTGATGTATTGAGGTCGTTCCTGAATTCATTGGTCAATGCTGCAGAATATAGGTACATTGTAGAAATAAAGAAAAATGAAAAATTGTGGTGGTTTGGTATTTTATTGCCTGATTTCAGTGGAATTGAAGATTTACCTAACAGTAGTATTGAGTTATCTGCAGTTGATGGTCTTGCTTACTTAAATCACATTGAAGCATCTGATATAAACCACGTTGATGAGTGGATTGGAGAGACTCATACATGGGATTATTTGAATGATTTGAAATACATGGGTGTTTTGGGGGATATTTTGTACGGATTGAAAAGATTGCCAACTTCAGATTTATTTTGGAAACAAACAGAAGCAGAAGATAAAGAAACTAAATTTCTATATGTTCATACAGAGTGGTTTGGAGAAGGGATGTTGGAAACAGATGAACCAATGGAAAAGGCATTTGTTATGCCATATCAAGGAAAAGTATGTTGGGGAACAAAAAGTATTGAAACAGGTTATAATGGAACAGAGATAGAAGTAATTACGTATCAAAATTACAGAGATGTGATACAACACATCCTAACTCGTTTTCGTGCCGTTTTGATATTGCAAAATGGAGCGTGGTATATCATACAAAGAGAATGTCTAATTTCAGGGTCAGACATTACCTATCACACATATAGGCGGGAACCCTTGAGACAATCCCCTGCTGTTCCTGATTGGACAGCATTGCCTTCAACCGTATCAGAAAAAACATATAAATCATTCTCACCCACATCCGAAAGATATCGTTCTGCCGGAAATTTCAATTATTTACCCGGTTTATTATCAGCCAAGGTTAAATATGTGGCAGGGGATAATATGAATACAGATAGTTTGGTTCCTTGGAACTATCAACCTGAAGTACAGTATTCAACAATTCCATTAGAAGCTGGTGCAGATAATTTTTTGCAAATAAAAGTAGGTTTTGAACAAGAGTTTTCAAGTCCTGCTGAGTTTCCTGAATGTGGTTTCTTCAGAGCAATACCAAGATACCGTGTTTATTGTAAAGTTGGAACAAAATGGTGGAATGGCACAGCTTGGCAATCAGCGGAAACGTATCAACTCATTGAGGGAACTCGTTTGGAATATAGTGCAGAAATGTACAATCAAGGAGCATTATTCAACGAAACAGACCCACAAGATTCAGGAGTTGAGACGACTCTTTACGGAATGCATTGGACTGATATAAATACAGGTTGGGTATGTGGTGCTCAGGGAGTAATTAGAAGAACACAGAACGCAGGAGAAACAACTTGGGCAGCGGTACAATCAGGGGTTTCTGTAACATTAAGAGCAATTCAATTTCCGTCATTTTATATAGGTTATGTGGTTGGTTATGGAGGAACAATACTAAAGACATCAAATAGTGGAACATTTACACAGCTTAATTCAGGAACGACTAAGAATTTGAATGGTGTTTATTTTTTCAATAATACCACAGGTTGGGTATGTGGGGATGATGGACTGATTCGTAAAACATTGAATGGCGGAGCAACTTGGACTACTCAAGTATCAGGAACAACGTATGCCTTGAATAGTATTCATTTTATTGATACTTATAAGGGGTGGGCATGTGGTGCTCATGGGACTGTTCTTAAAACTGTAGATGGAGGGACAACATGGACAACAGAAAATATTGGAGGATATACAATAGGTTTAAATAGCATAAGAGCACATATATACGCTGAGGATGGGCATACATGGGTTTTATGTTGCGGAGATGATGGATACTTATTTGCCTTTGAACAAACGATGTGGGGTGTAATTGATTTAGAAACTGATGCCAACCTGTATAATGTGTGGGGATATTCGGACACCTATAATCCAATCCAATATTTATGTGGTTCAAATGGAGCAGTTTTCAAGACTGAAAATAACGGAGGAACATGGTCAGAATTAAATGTATCAACTGATGAAGAGTTGTATGCTGTATATTTTCAACCGTTCAATCATCAAAAAGGGTATGTGGCAGGTTCTACAGGCTTTTTATCAAATACGATTGATGGAGGAAGTACATGGATGGCACAAATCACAGACCCTGGCATTATTGAGTCATTGACAGGGACACAGGTAACCTTTGAACAGAATACGATTGATATACCTGAAAATGGTGTTTGTTTATTCAAAATAATGTTACACGATTTCATTTTTGAGTACATACAACATGGTTCCACATTGACATTCATTGCATTGCCCTCAATTACAATAGATGAAGGTAATCATTATCTCATCTATATAAAAGATAACATCGGCCCTGTGAATTGGGTTGAATATGAAGCAATTAATGAGCATTCAGAGGACTACAATGTAACGTATGAGGAGCAAGATTCCATGTTTGGTTCAGCGCAGACAATATATGGAAATTATATAACACCTACGGGTGCCAAGTGGGGGAAAGGGTTTGACAGTGATATGAATTTGTATTTCAATCAGGTTTTGGTTGAAGAAATAGTACAGAATCAAAATCATGCTTTATTGTTGTTCAGCGGTGAATTGCATGACCGCAGTAATTCGCAGTTGGTACCGATTCATGCCTTGCAGTTTGGTTTCAAGGGATGGCAATACAGGTTTTTCCTCAACCAAATATCATACAATCCTGTGATGGAAAGCTATTCAGGAGACTGGATTGAAATAAGCAGAACAAGGCTAAGAATCAGCCATCAAACAAGTGGTGGGGATGTATTCGTGGACATAGATTTAAGTCCACAAACACCTACTGAAAAATTACCAAGATTTAACTTGGATATTTTAGAACTCAATAAGATACCAAGAAAAAAACAACTTCATGTTATCCCTGAAGGGATTCATGCTGTAATGATAGATGAAGATGGAACGCTGTGTAAGAAAACAGCAGAGGGGGTTGTCAGCACCTATAAACAAGTTGATGGATGTAGCATTGGGCAGTCTGTTATTGGAGGAGTCAGAACAAAAGTATTCATTGATGAAACCCTTGCTGTTCCTGAGTTTTTTCAATACAAAGTTGATATTGAGGATTTTGTGGTTGATGGGGATGTTGAAGTGGCAGGGGAAATGGAAATCACTGAGGAAACAGAAGGGGGAAGTGGTACTCAGGTTCAGACTGATTGGGAACAGGATGATGAAGAAGCTGTTGATTTTCTCAAAAACAAACCTACGATTCCAACAAAAACAAGCGACATAACAAACGATAGTAATTTTATTATTGATGCTTCTTATGTTCATACGGACAATAATTACAGTAATACTGAAAAACAAAAGGTTGCCGATTGCGAAATGATGCGTGACATTATGTCTGATGCTTCCAAAGGCATTTATTTTTATGATAATTTTTTATATGCAAAAACAGCCACGGCAGTCGGGCAGGTTGGCTTGTCTTATTACTCACTTGCCAATTCTGCAAGAAGCTCTATCTCTGTACTTGATACGGGGTTTGGTAAGAAGCGTTGTTTGAATCTAAATACATATACGAATGCTGCGGGGGATTCCATGGTGAATGCCTTGGTATCAGTAGTGCCAAGCTACGGAGTAATGAATTTTGAAACACGAATAAAAATACCTGTATTGTCAGCGGCTGCCCAAAGGTTCGTATGTTACAATGGATTACAGGGCGGAATCACTTCATCACCAAGCGACTACATGCGTTTCGAATATCTCGATACATTGAACTCGGGAAAGTTTCTTTGTTCTACTTGTGTGGGTGGAGTTTCGTCAACTGCTGACAGCCTAATCACTGTGGTTGCTGATACATGGTACATTTTGAAAATAGTTAGTAATTCAGACGCCAGCTCAATGGCGTTCTATATTAATGGAAACTTAGTTGCAACTATTACAACAAATATACCATCTGCCGTTGACTTACATACAGTTAATCAGATAATCAAGTCAATCGGAACTACTCAGCGTGATTTATATGTTGATTTCATTAAATTTTACCAAAAATACAATTAATACAATATGATAAAATACAGAGTACATAACGACAGGGGATTTATTGAAACAACCGATGTTGATTTCGCAAAGCAGATGAATAACGGCACATTGGCAGGAGTTGAAGTAATAGAATTTGCTCTTACAACATCAGAAAGCATTGATAAAAGGGCAACGTATCAGGCAGAATGCGACCACATCACAGCCGAAATTATGAGGCGCAAACTGATTGGTGATTTATCAGTGGAAGAGGAAGCAGACTTGGTTTCACAATTAACCCAAAAATCAATACAAATAAAACAATTATAATCATGGCAAAATTAAGTCTATTAAAAACAGCGACAGGGGAGTTTGGAACCCCTCAAGTCAATCATGCTTCATTGGGAATCAATACAAATGAAGAAGTAGTGCTCATTCATGAGAACGGAGATGAAGAAGTCATTGGAGGGGATTCGGGAGCAACAACAGATAGAACTATATATCTAAATCAAGACCTTGCAATGAGTATTGAAGCCCGTAAAATGTTTAAAACCAAGGCAAAAGCAGATGTTTGGTTGGCAACATTAACGGGAGATGATGCCCCGTCAGAATCAAATCATTGGACAATTCAAACAGGAGGGGGTTTCATTGATGAGGATTGGTTGATATATCAATACATTGACATCCAACTACAGGCAGGAACTCGTGTAAAATCAGTGACAGGGGCTTTCAAGCCTGCCACTCCCGCTGATGCTTTATTGGATGCAGTAATTATTGGTGGGACAATATCAACTGTATATATTGCTGAAGATACGATTTTGAACATTCAAAATTGTACGATTGACAAGCTATTGCCTGTGGTAGATGATACTGACGGGCATTTAAAATTGACGGAGTGTTATGTATTCGGAGGGGATTTCAGTAACACATTGATTGTCGGTGAGTGGGAAAGGGTACAATTCATTGCAAGAGTGGATGACATCACAAATTTGTCACACATTGGTACAAATGGAGTAGTGAGATGTCATTTTGTTTCCGCACCAACATCATATAATAATTTTGTTATTTCAGACTTACCATATATTCTACTGTATGCAACAGGTTCTTTTGAATCACTTACAATAGAATCCGATGTGGTGTTATTCGATAGTAGTATTTTGGTTGAGGATTTGACGGTATCAGCTCAGCTGGATGTAGATGGTTCTTTCATCTCATCCACCGCTTTCAAAATCACGGCAAACACTACCAAGCTGACTAATAGCAAGGTGGTTGGTGTTATTGCCTTGACCAATGCTGCAGAGATTAAAACAACAAATAGCGTGGTTAAAAATAACATTCAGTTGAATGACACCTCAACTGCAACCATTAAACAAGGAACTGTCCTGCTTGGAACAATTACACAGGTTGACCCAACCACAACCATTACAGATGAGCGGTTTGTAGTATTGCAATTCGTGGATAATGCGGCTGCGGTAGCAGGGGGATTGGTGGTTGGTAGTATGTATTGGAATACAACTTCATCAGCGATTAAAATAGTGACGGCATAAAATGTAGGTAATATTAACAATAACAATGAAAGGAGGAGGGAATGGTTGAAGTAATTATGTCAATTGGAGCAGGGATTGTAACAATTGTTCTAACAGTTTTAGGTTTCTTTTTGATGCGGTATGTAAGAAGTCAGGACACAAAAAATGAAAGATTTTTTGCTGCTATTGACAGACTTGAGGAAACAAGTAATTTAATTAAGCTAATGATTGAAAAACAAAATTACTCGTGTATCAATAAGATGGACAGAGTAGAATCCCATGTACTTACTCATGAAAAGAGAGTAACCAAGTTGGAAAAGGTTACGGAAACCCATTCAAAACAAATCGGAGGGCATAATGTACTATTGAAAAAACTTAAATCAAAAACAGCATGAAAAATTTAAAATTTGGGTTAAAAGAATATTTCAAACCCACACCAAAAACATTGAGAATCATTGGAGATGCCTGTCTTACAGTTGCTCTGTTTCTCCCTTCAATTGGGTTTATATCAGGATTAACTTGGTTACCTATTGTAGTGTTGATTTTCAGTATAGTGGGAAAATTATTGACCAATATGTTTAGTGAAAAAGAAAAGAGAGGAGGGGAAGATGTTGCGATGTAAAGTATTAACAAGATTTACAAGTCCTGACCAACTCAGAAACATAGTTTTGATAGAGGAGCAGATGGATGCGTGGGGTATTTTCAACATATATGCCCGAAGGGGTTTACTTACTATTGTAGGTAAAGAATCAGGATTCATTCCGAAATCAGAATATAGCTACAAAGGAACTCCTAATAATAGACTACGTTCATTGTTTGGAAGTAAATTATCCAAATATTCTGAAGAAGCATTGACTGAATTAAAAAGAAATGATGTTGCTTTTTATGAAGCTATATATGGAGGTAGATATGGGAACAAAGAGTATGGAGATGGATACAAGTACAGAGGCAGGGGGTTCAATCAAAACACTTTTAAAAGTCTGTACGAAAAATTATCACAGGCACTCAATCTTGATTTGGTAAGTAGTCCTGATTTAATGAATACCCCGGAAGTTGCAGCCATGGCATATATGTACTTCATTAGCAATAGATTCAAAACTATTCCAAAAGATATGTCCGTAAGAAATATCAATGGTTTCACAGACCTTGATTCTGCTGTGTATACTATATTCCGAGCCAATGCAGGGTGGTTAAATACACCTACAAAAGAGGGATTGGAAAGAGCATATACTTTTAGTAAGTTATTCATTTATTAATTAAATTCAGAACCCATGGAAAATTTAATCAAAAAAATATGGGACTTCTTAAAAAGCAGAAGTCCCTATGTGATTGTAATTGCAATTCTTATACTTATCATTTTTTTACAAAAGTCATGTGGTCACAAATGCCCGGAACAAAAGGTACTTTATAAAACGGATACTATTACTAAATATGACACGACTTTAATAATAAGAACAGAATACACTCCTAAATGGATTACAAGATACGAATACATATTTGAACCAGAATTCTTTTTCACTCCGGTTGATTCTGCAGCAATATTGAAAGAGTTTTTAGCAAGTTATATTTACCAAGACACTTTACTAAATGATTCAACTGCTTTTATTTATATCCGGGATTCAATTACACGAAACCAAATGGTGTCAAGGAGTTGGGAGTACAAAGATAGAACCCCCACTCAGATTATCACAAATACAACAATGATAGATGCCGGGTTAAAATGGAATATGGGGATAGGAGGATTTGTTGGAGGCAATTTAAACCGATTTGATGCCGGGGTTGGTCTTGTATTATCTACAAAAAACCACGGATTATATCAGGTTGAGTACTGCTTTTTTGATAAATCATTCAGAGTAGGGATGTATTGGAATTTAAGAAAACAAAGACATGAAAATAAAAATTAGTGATTCATATAGGTATGCAATATGTCCATGCCATATTCAACAATGGTGTATGGAGTTATTAAAATTCACCGGGGCTGAATATATCCCGGAATCCTCTAATGTATATGCGGACATTGGTATCAATGTAAAAGAGAATGTTGGAATATCAGTATTTGTAGATTTGAGTGACCCTTGGTCCTTGGTCAATACTTTGAATGTAGATTTATTGGTGGATGAGAGTTTAAAAAATATGCTTGAAGTACCATTTGTAGCCCCTTCTGTAGCTTTCAAAAATAGTTCAGATAAAGGATTGGCTTGGATTGATTCATTTGATGTTTACACCTCGTTTATAGCAAACAAGCCCGTTCAAGAGTACATTGTTCCTCATTTGAAGCATGCTAAATACATATACACTCCTCATTCATTACCTTTCGATACATTTTTTAATTCGGGTAAGGAAAGAGAGTATGATGTGTTTTTCAGTGGAGCCATGGACCCGAAATGGTATCCACTCCGGAACAAAATTCAAAGAGCTTTACAAAATGCTCCTCAAATTAAACAACAATACTCTCCTATATGTGGAAACAAAGCAAAGGAGATTATTCAAACACATGAAGTATCAAAAGAGGAAATGATTGTTCAGTTTGAGAAACAGTTGTTTGAATTTGCTAATAAGTTGAGAAATGCTAAGTGTACTCTATTTGACGGAACAATTTTTAACATTCCGGTTAAAAAGTACATTGAATCAATGGCCTGTGGTTGTTTGGTATTTGCTCCTTTGCCTATTGATTCAGAAGTATTGGGGTATGTGGATGGTGAGAACATGATAATTATAAATGATACCAATTATATGGATTTGTTGAACTATTACTTAGCTCATCCCGTGGAGATGAAACGTATCACAGACAATGCCTATCAATTGTATTTGGAAAAGTATACCTGTGAAAAGTCTGTAGAAATATTTATGCAAAAATTACAATCAAAATGAAAAAGAGAACAGTTTCAATAGTGGTAACAGCCCGAAACAATGGTAAATATTTAAAAGAGTGTTTGGAATCCTGTTTAAATCAAACAGTTAAACCAATAGACATAATTTATTCCGATGATTGTAGTACAGACAATTCTATAAAAATAGCTTCAAAATTGAAAGGTATTACAATAGTCCCACATATAAAGCATGTGGGGGTTGTGATAGCCCGGAATGCCGGGGTCTTAGCAACTAAAGGAACGATTTTAGTTCATGTTGACGGAGATGATATTTTACCAACTGATTTTTTAGAAAAACACTTAACTACTTTAACTGATGAAACCCCCTTTGTATATTGTGCTGCTCAAGCTTTTGGTACTCATAATACATTGTGGAATGTTCATGAATGGGGTAAATTGTTTTTATGGCATCAAAATTTTGTGAATACTTCATGCATGGTATGGAAAGATAAATTTATTGAAGCAGGAATGTGGTTGGAAACTTGTGAAAACACAATGTGGGATTGGAGTTTAGCAATCAGGTTGAGCAGATTAGGAACTCCGGCAAAATCTCCTGCTGTTCTATTATATAGACAACATCCTGAAAGTTATTCTGAATCCCACGAAAGAGCACAGACTGATGGAATTGTTAAAATCAATATAAATATTAGAAGATGCTTAGTGACAATGTCAATCGGATTAATCTATTCAGGCAGATTGGAAACACTAATGCCATATTGGTTGGATGCATTATTGAATGACATTTCCATATTAAAAAACAAGCCTCAATTAATAATTGTAAACAACAGTCAAAGACCATTGAATTGGATTACATCATATCATAAACAGTTTTTCAGTGAAGTCATTGTCTTGAAAGGTGTTCCACAGATTCAATTCAAAGAAGAAAAGGAACGGAGAATCAAAGTATCCCAATTAATGGCAGATTGTAGTAACATGATTATGAAAAGAGCAACCGGGGAGTTGATTCACTTCCGGGAGGATGATATGATAACAAACAAAGGAGCATTTGAAAAGCTATTTAATTTTATAACTGACATTACTGTTGATAAGAAACGAGCAGGGGTGGGAGCATTATATTTAAACCGACATTGGAATAGGATAGTAGGAGGAATTTATAACACAACTAATCCTCAACAAACTCAAGATTTCAAAGAATCTGAAATTACTACACTAAAACCGGTGCAAGTTGATTATACAGGAACCGGTTGTCTTTTGTTTTGGAAAGACCTTTGTCCTCCAAGATTTTTTCCACAAATCAATAATATTAATGCTCATGATTGGCGGTTTGGAATGGATATAAAAGCACTTGGTAAAACTTTATATATTTTACCGGATGCAATTTGTCGTCATTACAAAAGTATACACTTTGATTATTTGGAGCCTGATGCAAAAACAACTTTAATCACTCCTCCGACTACGTTTTCTAAAATTAGCAGATAAAACAGGCTTAATTAGAAGCGATTGTAGGCGATAAAAAGATAAATTAATAGTAAGCATCCACCAAAAATTTGGAGGGCAAAAACAGCCTCTAAATCAATTTACTTCTTTTTTATAAAAATTGCTTCAAATCCGAGTTCGTTAGTCAATGCCAAGATTAATGCCTTCGCTCCATTTTCAGACAAAAAAATTTCAGTTAGGTGGAGTTTATTATGGAACAAATAAGAGTACGCTCTTGGATTTTTGTCTCCTTTGTCAACACTTTTAAACTGTACTTTGAATCTTGTTGGATTTGGATTTTTGACATTTTTACTATATTGACATTGAAGTACGGAAATACTTCTATTTGTCAATTTTACGACTGTTCCATTCTTAAATTGGGTCAATTTTACCGGTTCATTTTCAATAATTAATGGCATAAATTTTGTTGTTTTTTGATTGATTTTTTGGCTGTTATTTTTTTGATACTAAAAACATGACACCTCGTATAACGCATTTTAAGGCTGTTTTTTGCCACTCAAATTTTTGGTGGATAGTTAGTACGTCTGAAAATAGTTCGTGGAAATTCCTCTGATACCAACGGTTGTAGAGAGGGGTCAAATGGCTGTAGAAAAAATTGAAAATCCGGGTATAAATTGCGTAATTCTATTAGTTTTTGTAGTGATTTTGTGACATCAGAATATTGGGTGGCCATGGTTACATTTACAGTTTTTTTGAGTCTTCCCGGAGACTCAATGTGCCAAAACTTGGTGGAATCATTTGATGATTTAATAAAAATCACATCAGGATTTCTGTTCCAAATAATTTCGGAATTTGAAAATTTTTGTTTTATTATGGTCTGTTTTTTCATCACGAAATCAAATAAAATAGAAATTTAAAAAACCACCGGGGGTTTTTGTCTTGGTGTTTTTCAATCTGATTTATAAATGACATAACAATAATCCATAGGCCTATAATCACGCAACAGAATCCAATTATATAATATGGAATAGTTTTTTCCATCATAAATAAAACTCCTGTTAAAATATAGAGCACTCCAAACATAAATAAAGAAAGTATACAAAAAGCAACAAATACTTTTTTCATAGCAATTATTTTTTAACGATACTATATAAACATTTCCATAACCATTTAGGTCGTAATTTGGTAGAATACGCTCTAATAATTTGCCTATCAAATACCATAAGTCCACACCAAAAGGATACAATAAAGGAAATAATTCCCAAGGTTATCCCGGGAATCCCTGTTTCAATTATTAAAATAATAGTGATGCAAAAACAGCAAATTGAGGCAAAAAATAAAAATAATTTTGTAATCATTTTGTTAATCATTAAATAGTAATGGATAATCATTTTGTAATTTTTCGGAAGCATCTTCAATCTTTATTTTTAAATCTGTAATGGCTGATTCCATTTCTGATTTTTTTACCTCCGCCTGTTTCAGAGTTGAACAATTGAATTCAGTTTTCAGGATTTCCATTTGACTTTCCTTTTGCCCTTTCAATTCAGCAAGTCTGTTTTTTGTTTTGTCAATTTTGCTTTTTATTTCAAGCAATTCCTCGGGAGTGATTTGTGTTGTCATTTTATGTCATTTTTATAAATAATATATCAGTATTTTTTTGTTTACAGCAGGGGTTGGTGGGGCATTTTTCTTCTGAAAATAAAAAATAACAGCGGTTCCTCTCATTGCTGCAACTATCTTTTGAACAATTTTCAATATTAAAATATGTTCCTGTGAAAATATCTTTTACAATATCCCCTTCTTGTATCTCAATAGGAGGGGTTGAAAATAAAGGGCATTCAATTGTTTTCATTATTCTATTACTTTAAGTATTATTTGTTTTACAGGAAATTCAATTTTATTATGCTCCAAAGTATGTAGTAAATTCTTTTCAAAATCAATGTCAGTGGTGTAATCGGAGTTTAGTTTAGAAATGAAGGCATCAATTCTTTCATTCCGCTCTTCTGTTTTAATGGTATCTGCAGCTCTTACAATCACTCCTTTTTCGTGAGGTATTGTAATTGGAATGACCGTATTACTAACTGCATAATACAGCCATACTTTTGGTTCCACTTCAGCCTCGTCTGATTCTTGCCGAGTGATTCCTCCGGGATTCACAAGAAGCCGACCGTGATATTCTTCTACAAATGATTTATGATTATGGCCGGTGACAATTAAATCATACCCTTTGTATTTTCTCATCAATCCCATTGTTGAGGAATCACTGCATCCAATATAGGGAAGTGTTCCCTGATACACTCCCGTATGCCAAAGTAAAACATTTCTTCCCTGAATAGTTATCAGGTGTTTATTTTCAGGATTTTGTCCCCAATGACAGCCGGGTAAAACTTTCAGAGCACCACCGGCTGCAAGTGTATTAATTCCACATTTATCCGTTAGGTCAAGGTTGTGTTGTGGTAAATCATGATTTCCATAAATAGTGAAAAATTGGTCCGGTAAATATCTAAAAGTCTGAGTCAATAAGTAAGGACTTGGTTTCCAATTGTCAAACAAATCACCAACATGATACACCGGGCAATTATAATGTCTTTGTAATTCTGTAACGAATCTGACTTTACTCCATTGAACGACTTCAAAATCATCTGTACGACAAGGCGGAATTGAATCACGCAAATGCCAATCAGAAGTAAAAATAGCATCAGGAACAGGTATTTTATTTATTCGTATCATTCTATTAATGTTTTATTTTTGCATCACATAGCGGACAATTATCCGGACAATTATCATGCCATTTCTGTTCGTGCTCTGTTAGATATATTTGGCCTTGGTACAATCGGTTGTGAACATCAATCAATTTTGCTATTACCACTGATAATGAGTTTAATGAACTTTTCAATACTTTCAACTCATTGACTTTAGTTAGTAATTTATCCAAATCTCCACCCGCAGATTCAACACTTTCAATCTCAATAGTTTTGCGGTTTATCTCTTTGATTTTGTTAATCAATGTTGTGAGTGCTAATAATTCATTGTCCTGAATCTTCAATTTGTCCTCCATATAAATTAATGAAGTAACTGAGGTGTCCGCCTTGATAATTTCATTACAATATATAATCCTTTTTTCAATTCCCTCAATTTTGTAAGTGAGGTTATCCAATGTACTTAATGAGTCACTTTTCTTTTTTAAATCAGAATATAAATTCAGTGTTGATAAAACAAGACCCTCTCCATTAATCGTGGTAGTTTTCACTGTGATTTGGTCTTGTATGGAATCTATTACTGTCAAAACTTTATCTAAGTGTATTTTGGATGTCTTGGTGGATTCTAATTGATTGTGCAGGCTTTCAAGACTTTCAACATCAGTCTGTGCTTGATTTATATATGTGTATGCTTTTAAATCAATTTTGACCTTGTCCAATTCTTTTTCTTTGTACTTCAAGTCTGCCTCAATTCCACGAATCAACGAATTAACATTTCGGGTGGATGAGTCAATTTTTTCAAGGTTGGCCATACGATTGAAATGCAGAGCAACTTCTCCTGAGGTTTCAGAAATAAGAAAGGGTTTGTCTGATTGCTGTTGAAGATTAATGTCATCTAAATTAAGTAACTGAATGACTTCTTCCGGAATGTCAACACCGGCTGCTTTGAATTCAAGTATGACCTCATCTTTTTCAGTTAGAAAGGATGCTTCAGAATTTGTTCGGATTCTTTTGACAATACCCTCTTTCATTTCAACTTCAACTGATGTATTTCCTCCCCAATAACTACGAAATGAATCTCCCCGGGGTTTGCCATACGCCAACCACCGCAAACTTCTAATTATTGCAGATTTTCCGGAATCTGAAGTACCCACAATTACATTCACTCCTTTATGGAATTGGAGTTCTGAGTTCTTATGGCTCTGAAAGTTTTTTATTTTTAGACTTGTAATCATTAATACTTTATTCTTGTAAATACTTTTGTTTCAGTTTTAGAATCTCCTTTGACTGTCTTATACTGATGTTTCAAAATCATCTTATCTCTACCCATACCAGCAATAATATACTCCGTATATCGAGTGGTTGAGTTGGAATAATAGATTCTCACTTTTTGGTAACTTGGCATTTCCCACCACAGTCGTATTGGAATCCTGTCACCATCGTAAAAAAAATAACAAACACCTCCCTCATAAAAATCATATTCACTTGTGACAGTCTTGAGTTCCCCATTGTTTCTGTTTCTGATTTTCACTTTTGTTTCCCATTCTCCTATGAACGGACAATATTTTGCATTTTTATCAGGTTTAACGGGGATGTCAAACTGATTGAATAGGAGGAAAATGAAGAGTGTGAGCAGCTTTTTCATACCTGTTTAAAAATCACATCCGTCTTGTCATATCTTGAGGCGGAATTACATATTATCCCCGCACAATTCTTATCTCTGAAATAACAATTGTTATGCATTCCATAACTTCTTCTAACTTCTAATTTAACACCTTGAAATTTAACAACTTTACCAATAGGAACTTTATTTAATTCCTCTATTGAGTTTACCTTTTTTATTGGTTTAAAAATTCTTTGAAAAATGTTCATAATATTTTTATTTGGTTTTCAAATCTATTATACAATTCAAAACAAATAATACTTATGCTTTAGTACTTTTTAAATATTTGAGCATTTGCTTGATTCCATTATTACTTGCTTTGATTCGGGCTTTTATATAGGCTTGTTTCACATTGTTTTCCGTCAAGTCTTGACCTTTTAAATGTGGCATGAGCAAAGGAGCTGTTCTTTTCAAAATCATTTGTAGATTGTCTGTAATAATCTGTGACATATTATTTCATTTTTAACATTTTCAAAACAGGGGATTCCATTAGTGCTAAGTGATAAATTGATATTGCGTCTGCTATTGCCTCATCCCGGAATCCAATATTCGTCCATGGCACATTATACAACTTTTTAATGGCATTTATTGTTTCCTTTTTAACAGCAGACCTTTTTCCAAGCAAATGATGTTTGGAATCACCTTCACTATACCACTCTACACCGATTTTCATGCATTGGCTTATAGTTTGAACAATCCCTGACACAGCTCCTATCATCTTGGCAGCTGCAGCGTTTTGGCTTCCGTGAGGTAATTCTGTGAACATAAATTGTACATTATACTTTTCAATTAAAGATAGTAAGAAGTCAATAATTTCAGTCATCCGTCGTACATCGTCATCTCCTTTACGGATGCGTCTTTTTTTTGCCGGGGTCCCTTCTGTTTTTATGCACTCTGCGTAAATTATATTTCCGGAATAATCAATTATCACAACCCCCCATGCACATATGGAGGGGTCGTGAGTCATGATTGTAGGTGGATGAATGTCAATATTATCACCCAACATATATAGTTTTGCCGGTTCAGAATTGTGATGTGTTTTGAAATCTACATTACGTGACATAATTGGATTTTTGAGGTATTCGGAAAACTTTTCCTCATCCATCACCTTATTACTTTTTGTTCTTTCCATTACTTTTATTTTTTGAAACTGAAACCCATTCTGATTTCACAAAATGGAAGTTTAATAATCAGCATAATAAAATCCCTGACACATAAAGCGATTCCAATTTGAAAACAGTCTTCTTTAAATATATCCAACCAAAATCTTTTTGCTCTCATTATTTCAGAAGTTTGCTCTGTTCCTTTTCAATGTATTCCAATAGGTCAGCAGGTTTGTAGAATATCTCCGCAATTATTTTCAACTGAGCAATGTGTTTTGCATTTGTGTATGAATATATTTTTTTTGCTTTTACAATCCATTTCGGACTTGCTACAATAAAATTTTTTAATTCAATAGTATCTTCATGAAATACACCATAAGTCCACACATCCACTTTCAATTTATCAGGCAATTCCAATCTGAAATGGTTTGAACTTTCAGGATAGTCAGTATTTGCAGGCATTTTATTCATTTGTTTCAATACTTCCATAGAGTGGTCTGTTGGTTTTATAAGAATGATGTCAAGGTCTTTCACTTGCCTGTCATATAAACCAAGTTCTGATAAAGCAAAAGAACCTGTGACAATTAATTTTTCAGCTGGGAGCATATTGGTCAGCATAAGGATTGTGTCCTCAATTTGTTGTTGTTTTTGTTGAACTTTTTTCATTTGATTTGATTTATTTGTTAAACATGTATCCACTGTTTTTGTGTTCATATTATTGATTTTATCTTGTACCATTATTAATCTGTTTTTAACATCATCTTCATTTATTTTTATTTTCGGTTCAGGTGGGGTGGAAATATCTTCACAATCTTCCCAATAATCACACCCCCTACAATTAATATTATTGATAGAATCATATTTGCCGTGACAACTTGGGGTTTTCTTTTCCATGATTATCTTTGTTTTTTAAGTCTGTTTGAACTGAATTTACTGTCAATTTCTTCCCACAAATCAATCACTTCATTTTTCAACTCTTCCACTAAATCATCCTCCTCCACCCTGTGAATTGCTTCCTCAAGGCTTACACCTACACTATTTCCACCTACCGTGAATGTCGTATTTCTTGTGAAATCTTTTATGTACTGAAGATTAGCTCTAATATCATCAATCCCGTAATCAAAAAGAATAGTGAGTGGTGCTGTCAAATATGGCTTCCAAACAGATGACTTAAACACCTCTACAATTGTGGTTACTCCTATAATTTGCTCAACTTCTTTGCCGGCAATTTTAACAGTCTTTGGTATCTTTTTCGGATTATTGAACCGCAACCGCAAAGAAGCATAAAATCCAATTGCATACCCTCCGGTTGATTTCACTTTACTTGCCCATTTGCCTGCGTCTTGGTTTTCTCTTATTTGATTGGAACAAACCATTAAGTAATTATTTTCAGCAATCAACCTTGCATTCTTTCGCAAGCCCTCACTGAATTCTTTCGCTCTCCTTTGACCCATCTTGTCCCCTTCTTTGTTCTCCATTTCTAAATCAGTGGACAAGGCAGCTAAAGAATCCGTGAAAGTTCCATTGACTATTTTTTTGTTTTTAGGATTCCATTCCCGGATATTTTCAAATATTTCAGTCACAGTATTTGGTTTATCGTAATCAATCTCATCAGTATCCAAATCAAACAATTTAGCAAAGGTTTTGTTGAGCCGGGCCTCAGGGTCATCAAAACGAACATCCCCGCCCTGCCTCTGAACAGCTCCTGCTATTTCACAGAGCAAAACAGTTTTTCCGGAACTACTTGGTCCAAATATCTCCACAAATATTCCTGCCGGAAGTCCTCCGCCTCGTTTCCTCCCGCCTGAAATAGCAAGGTCAAGTAAGGTGGACCCTGTAGAAATCATCATGTCAATATTGCCATCAAATTCTTTTTTTGTTCTGACAACCGGGACTTCCCGAGTCATTTCTGAACTTATTCGTAGTGGTCTTCTTTCCATTATTATAGCGTTATATTATTGATAATCTTGTTAATAATACTTATTGAAATTTTAGGAGCCAATTCAATTTTAATTTGTTCTTTAAACTCACAAAAATCAACTTTTATTTTAGACTGCTTTATGTTCAATTTTCTTTCATTCCAATTCTTTTGGGCAATTTCTGTTAACTTGGTTATGCAAATTTGAATACAGTCTGTAGTATCATCTTGTAACCATTGTAGCACAATATTTCTGAATGTGGTTGAAGTACTTTGTTCTTCAGATAAGGAATACAAATGAATGATTGTCCCAAGTTCCTCTGATAAATAAAATCCAACCAATTTGGATTTAATATTTTTTCTGTTTTTTGCCCACCTTGTTTTGAAAATCATAACAGTAATTTTTAAATAAATGTAATGGCGTTTTTTGGCATTCTAATTATCAAGTGAGTAAAAGTATTCATTTGTAATTATCCTGCCAAAAACGCCATGTAATCATTAGTACAACTTATTCAGACGCGTCCATGCAAGCATCCCATTTATCACAATCAGAACATTCATCATGCTCATTCACATCTGTACCAAACTTAAATCCAAACGGGCATTTATTTGCCTTTTCTTTTTGTGATTCCCTTTGAGGAGTTCTTTGTGGGGTTTCTCTTTTTGGTTTTATTTCTTCTTGTTCCTCTTCAGTATCAACATCTTCAATAGGTTTTCTTCCTGTTCCATTGCAAATTGGACACCGTCTACCTTTGCTATTGGTACCTGTTCCGCCACAAGCCACACAGCGTTCTTTAATTGGAATACTTATGCCATCATCAGCCTCGTCATCATAAAACGGGATGTCATTCTCATCCTCCTCTTCCACCGGTGGTTTGTTTGTTTTTCTTGAACGAGTTTGTGGTTCTTCTTTTTCAGTGGAACGAATACGTCGTGTTGGTTTTTCATCTTGCTCTTCAACCACATCATCATTGGATACGTCTTCGGGGTCAATTTCAAGAAACTTTGCTTTCAATTCTGCGTATGACAAAACAGTTAACAATTTATCAAGATTTGGAACTTCATCCAAAATAGTATCGTCGTATTTGATTTTCCTTTTTTGAAAGTCAATACGATTTGCTTCCATAAATTTATTAGTTCCAAGTGCTGTTTCTTCAAACCTGACTTTCAATGTTAATCCATCTTGAATGTCCGGAAAGATTGCATTGTCTTCATTTTCCTGTAACTCTTCATTCAACAATTTTTGAAACAAGTAATGACTTACATCCCAAATATGAGGGATTTCTTCCATCTTTTTATCACCAACCGGAATCAAAACATACAAATTTCTTTTACTTACATTTAAGCTTTTCAATTCATCTTTGTCGGCATCTTCAGACGCTCTTTTTTTCCGGTGCTCACAAATTGGACACTTCTTTCCAAAAGTGCTCGGACAAACCACCACGTCGTTATCAGAACCAATGTTTCTGTGTACTTTAAAAGGAAATCTGTACCACAAAGTCCCTTTTGCTGCAGTATCATCATCCCTGTCCGGGTGATTATCAATGGTTACTTCATACGGTATAAAATCAAGGTACATTGTACCTTCTTTTGGTTGAAACAAAGAAACACCCTTTGGAATATTTAGATACCCAAAATTGGATTCTTGTTGTTGCTGTCTATCAACATTTTTTTTGATAGAGTTTCTAAAGTTCGTTTTTTTCATTTTTCTGCTTTTTAAATTTAGTTATACTATTTTTTAAACTACGATTAAATTCATCCATAACTCCACGAGTAATTGCTCGACCAAAACAATAAGATAATACAAGAAATGATAATATACAAACAATTCCAATTAATAAGTTATTCATTGTCAAACCTCCTCCTTTGCATTGATTCACCAATTTTTTTATTGTTTGATTTTTGTACCTGACTTTCTTCCCACTCCTTACTAATATCCCGAGGAGCTTTGGGTCCACTGAAATAATTTTGACCGTATAATTTGACAAGATTTTCAAGAGCGGACCGTTTGTCCTGCAAGGCTGCTATTGCTCCATTACACATATTGAATTCGTACTGTGCCTCAATTAAATCATTCATTGCCTCTTTGTACTCGGCGTCCATTAATATTTCTGCAGCAATAGAGGCTTCGGTCACTTTTTCAAGGTTGTATGCTTTGGGATTTATTCGTATTGCCTTGTCCAATCCTGCTTTGACCATATCAACTTGCTCTTTTGCCTGACTGACTAATTTTTTGTAATGAGCAGAGGCTTCACTATACTTGAACACGAGTGATGATTGTTTCAACCACTCAACATCAAGAGCAGACTCATCAATACTTACATCTTGCCGGTAATTATTTTCTTTCATATTATTTTTTTGTTTATGGTATCAAGTCAAAAAAGTAATCAGGTTCAAGTCCCTGCTCGTACAATAAATCCTCAGGATTTTCACCCTCAGCTACTCTGTTTTTCATACATTGTATTTCTGTTTCAGCTTCTTCCAAAGACCACTCATTACACTTCATTAATGCCTTGTGGAGATTTGTTTCAATAATAGGTTTTGACATATATTATTTATTTTGACAAACGATATAACAAGCCAATGTTAATTGAGGAAAACCGGAGTTGAAAAAAGGTTCCATAAATGATTCCAATATTAAACCACAATCATCATTAACAGTACCATTCAATAAAATGCTTTGACAATATCCTAAAACAACTCTACGAATAGCTTCAGGGTCTTGGTCTTTTAGTCCTTTTAGAATTTCGGAAACCTTTTTCCAATCCTTTTTCAACAACATTCGACACAACTCAATACTCGTATTATATTCTTCCGCTTTTTGCTTGGCAACTTCTAATCTCTTAGTTGGGTCAAC
>JAKQLF010000124.1 GCA_029567325.1 Bacteroidota bacterium
AAGGCATTTCTATGATGCTTATAAGCACTATTGAGCCTTAACTTAACGACATTGATTTCACATCCCACATTTTACATCTTACATTTCACATCTTACATTTCACCACCACTCACCATTCACCATTTACTATTTACTAAACTCGCATTTCACATCTCACACCATTCACCATTTACCATTCACTAAAATGCAAACAGATTGAAAATGACCTTATATTCCTTTGAAATGAGATTGATCCCAACAATGGCAATAAGCACAGCAGTCACAAACCTTACATGCTCAGGTTTAAGAGCAGTAATGACCAAGCGGTTGCCAATTTGCCCCCCCAATAACACAACTAAAACCAACATGCCTAATTTAGGATAATCAATGACTGGGTTTTTACTAAATTGACCTACAAGCCCTGCAATCGAATTAACAAATATAAAAAAGCTGGCAAGAGCAGCAATTTCTGCGGCAGCCTTCCACCTTTGCAAATGTAAAACGGGGGCTAAAAATATTCCTCCTCCAATGCCTACCAATCCGGAGACAAAACCAATGATTCCACCTACAACTGGCAAGGTAATTTTATTGGGACGCTTTACCGTAAATCGATCATAATTAATGAACATCAACAAGGCACCAATGAGTAAAACAACGCCCAATAATAACAAGAAATAACTCTTAGGCAATTGTATCGTTCCACCTAAATAAGCCAGAGGAATACTGGCTGCCATGATCAAAATGGCATCATACCAAGGCTTTATCCCTTTTAAATGAAAATTAATGATGGAACCAAAAACCACAACTATATTACAAACCAAAGCAATCACCCGCATTTCTTCAATGGGATATAAGGCAATGGCCAAAATCGCCAAATAAGAAGATCCCCCTCCAAATCCAGCTGATGAGTAAATGGTTGCAACAAAAAAAAATAAAAGTAAGATCAACCAAAATGACACGCTAAAACAATTTTTTCATTTCTTTAAATTGGAGCACTGCCTGCTCATTGCTATAAGGTCTTAAACCCAACTCAACCATTACTTTTGCCAATTGCTCGACATGTATAGATGTATATTTCCCAAAGATGCCAACTTTCTGTGTCCATTTTCCAAATAATACTTGAGAAATGGATTCCATCGTACGATTTTCTTGCCTGTCTCCCAAAAGAAGGCCAGGCTGAAGAAAATACAACCCTTCAAAATTAAGCGTTTTTAAATCTTCTTCCAATAAGCCTTTCACCTTGCTATAAAAAATGTTACTCTTAGGATCAGCACCAACTGCAGAAATCAACACACAAGTTTTAGCACCGTACTTTTGAGCCAATTTTGCTGACTCAAAATTGTAAGATCGGTCAATTTTTTCAAAATCCTCTTTACTTCCAGCTTTCGCAATGGTCGAACCCAAACACAACATCACAGTATCAATATCTGAAGGAAGATTTACCGCAGAAATTTTTTCAAAAACTATGGGTAATTGCGTAAGTTTTGAATGGTTAACCGGAATAGGTTTTCTTACCAATGCAATCACCGATTTACAGCGGCTATCCTCTAAAAGTAAATCCAAGACTTCTCGCCCCGTTAATCCACTGGCTCCAATGAGCAAAATCGTCTTAGACATTATGTTGTTTTATGAAAGCTGTATATTAAGTTATTAAAATTTCGCTACTACTCCACCGTTGAAATGAATACCAATTTGTGGATATCCATACCAACGGACGTTCTTATTATTCAATACATTATAAGCGTCAAAATAAAGCCCTATTTTATTGGTCACCCAACCTTCAAGACCAAAATTCAAATCAAATAAATTGGTTGTATGAACTTGTATAGGTCTACCACTCACGTCTGGATAAACACTAGATGTTCTATCGGCCAAGTATAAATCTCCCTTTAAGGTTATTCTATCTTTGATGACGTCCAATTTTGCATAGACATTACCTTCAATAGACAACAAACCATAAGCATCTTTGGCAATTTCTCCATAGAAATTTTTAGTCAAAATACCGCCAATAGTTATTCTATCAGTCAATGCAAAATCAGCGCTACCATTGATAAACACAGTACTCATTTCTGTATAATCAACTGATGGCTTGTCATTGGATTCCAATCTCCTGACGCGATAATTGGTAAATAATGGTTGGTTGATATTTTTTCTGAATCCAGCCCTTGCCTGATAAGAAAGAAAATTGACATCTCCTCTGATTCCTCCAAAATATTCCTGACCAACATTTACATTGATGGTATCCAAAATGGTGTTGACCCATGGTGAGAAGTTGGTGAGATTTCTTAAATCGTTGATTTGTTGCCTTTGATCGACACCCAAAAAGATTTGGAATTGTTTTTCGGCAAGTGCATAAGCTAAATCAACAGTAGGAAAAGGTCTGAAACTTCCGCCATCTACCAATAATTCTGCCCCCGCCTTAATGTTTATTGCTCCTTTGTGGAAATGAAAATAAGGGTTGAAATCCAAAACGAAATAATACTTAGACTCCTTTGTTTCGCTGATCCTGTTTCTGTATCCGTAACTTGAAATAGGCATTTGGATGCTAATATTTTCATTTACCTGGTATGAAAATTTACCGTCTACTCCAATGATTTGCTCATTCGCATTGAAATTTGTTGTGTTGAAAAAATCGGTTTTGAAATTGAGGTCATAATCAATATTTGAACCAGTTTTTTCTACATTCTGGATGCCAATAAATGCGCCATATGAATTGGTATGACGTTTAAGCAATTCTTCATCAACAGCCATGCTCTGATCCGCATAAATGAAATAAAAATTGCGTCGATCCATCAAATAATTGATGCCTCCTTTTACAAACATATTTTCTTTCAATCTATACTTGATACCAATTTGTCCTTGACTACTTGACATTTTTTGTAGTTCAATCTTTTTAGTATTATCGATACTGGCATAGTCAAATCTGGCATTCAATTCGTATTTATCATTACCGGCTGTGGCAAATCGCATTCTGAAAAACGGATTTCTAGCATTGCCATAACCTGCTTTCAAAAACAATTGTTTTGACTCAAAAGGATCCTCTACATTCATTGCCAAGGGCTTTATCACAGGGTCTGGATATTTGATGTCCAAAGGCACAATCGTCACGTCATACTGGTAAATCTTCTTCTGAGGTTCTACAACCACTATCTTCGGACTGACTGGCACTTTAATTGCATCTTCTAGCTGAACCTCAAATGCTTTTACCACTTCGACTTGCTCAGTTTCTATCTGTGCCCATGAAGGTACCATCACAAAAAGTGTGAAAGTAGCGATGAGTATATTTATCTTTTTTTGATTCATGATGTTTCTTTACTTTCTTTTATTCAACTATCAATTACCACCATTGAGGTTTTGCATTTCCAATAAATTGGATGCTGCTGGTTTCACCCTGCTTTGTTCTGCTTCTATACCTTCCAACTGCTTTAACTTTGCATTGGCAGTATTGATGATTCCTTCGTCGTCTTTGAAATTTTCAATCACTGCTTCCAAAGCCGCTCTTGCATTGAGTAAATCATTTCTTTTCACATAAATATCGGATAATAAAATGATGCTCTTTGCAACCCAGAATGGATAATTACCACTCGCTTCATTGGTAATATTACATTGATTTTCAGCGGATTTGTATTGCCCTGCTTTAAAATATGCCTCAGCAATAAGGTACCTTGATTCTGCAGCCTGGCTATTGTTTGACATGGAAGCTACTTTTTCGAAAGCTGCAATTGCTTGTTCGGTATCATTGTTTTTATAATGAGTTTTACCGAGATAATAATAAGCTGATGCCTTCTCTTCAGCACTAGCCAATTTACTATTGATCACTTTTTGACCATAATCGTAAACATCTTTATCTACTCCAATGCGGAATGCACTCCTCAAAGCGCCAAGCTGAGCATTGTATTTTTCAGTTTCATCGGCAATGAGCGCCTCATATTTTTTATAATAATTCAAAGCATCACTGAAGTTTTGAGAATAGTTGTAGGCAATGATGGCTGCTTTGATCAAACTTCTTTCCAGATATGCACTTGTACCCTGCTCAATGATTTTTTCATAATCCTTTACCGCTAGGCCGTAGTCTTTATTCAAATTGTAACAATCTGCTCGATAATAGAAGGCGTCAGTTCTATAAAATCCTTTCGGAAATCTCGTGAGATAATCAGAAAAGGAAGATATCGCCTTTTTATAATCTGCATTGAGATAGAAGTTTTTAGCAATGGTGTAATTTAAAGAGTCTCTAGAAAACTCTGTGAGCTCAAATCCTGGAATGGAATCTACATATGCTAAATAATTGTCTGCCTGCCCGAGGTCTTTGATATAAATCTCCTCAATACCCAACATGGCTTCACCACGTTCCTTAGGATTAGGTTCATTGGACATTACCCTTTTGTAATATGCCAATGCACCGTTTATGTCACCTTGATTGTAGGTCAATAATCCCAACCTCAATAAAGCATTGTTATAATATTGCGACTTTTTACCTTCATTCTCAACCAAACTCAAGTACGATGCGGCTGCTTTGTCCACAGAACCACTTGCTTGGTAAGTATCTCCCAAAACAAATAAAGCATCATCGTAATGTTCCGACTTTGGATAGTCGTCCCTAATCTCTTCAAGCGTTAATATTTTTTTGAATGGATCACCTAATAATCCTTCTATTGCCGCTCTCTGGTAAAGGGCATAAATAAATCCCGCCTGTTTTCTCGAAATGGCTTGATCATAAAACTTTTTAGCGTCTGCGTAATCCCTCAATTTAAACAAACAATCTCCAGCTCTTATAAAAGCGTCCGGCAATACTCTATTGAGGATGACATCGTCAGTCAAATTGTTTCTATTAGAATTTAAACTCACAATAGCATTTTTAAAACCTTCCTTTGCCTCTTCGTATTTTTTTAACTTCAGATGGTTATAGGCCTGATAATAATAAGCCAATCCGGTTGATGCTTCTTGTGGTAAGTCGTTGACTTTACTAGCAAGGGTAAAATATTTATCAAATTCCTTGATACTTCTGGCATAATCATTCTTATCAGAGAAAATTCTGGCAATCCAGTATTGACTTTGAGCATAAAAATTACTGTCCTTTGGATATTGCAAAGATTTGTAAAACAGCTTTTCAGCACCAGCTTGATCTCCTTCCAGATACAGTTGTTTTCCTCTTTTGAGCGTGAGATTCTGATAAGTAGCCTCAATTTTTGGCGACATCCGAGGCAAGGACTCAATGATGGAAATACTATTGGCATAATCCCTGGAATTATTCAAAATGTCATTGATAATGTCTTGGGCTTCAGTGTAATAAGGCGATTTGCTATCAATCTCAATCAAAACGTTGATACCTTCCCTTTCATAGCCCAATTCTGCACTAACTTTACCGTAATTGAAAGTAGCCTCCTCTTGCATGCCCAAATCGTATTGCATCTGGCTTACTTTTTTGAAAGCAGCCCTCGCTGATAATTTATCATTCAACTTGAGATAACAATCTGCCATGTAATAATTTGCCTGTTGGCCGAGCTTAGAATCTTCGTTAGAAATTTCCAAGAAATTATTCTTTGCTTCTGAGTATTTTTTGGTCTGGTATTGTGTAAACGCCAATTGATAGAATTCTTCAACGGTCAACTTAGGCGTATTTTCTTCATAATATTCTAAGTGAGGAAGTGCTCTGGCAAAATCTCTTTTGATGTAGTATGCTTGTCCAAGGAGTTGTCTTATTTCCTTTCTGTTATTGACTTGAGGTTCGTTTATTTTTTGCTCACCATAGGCAATGAGTTTGTCATATTCCTTCTGCGCAAAATAGATTTGTGTGAGGTAATATGGAATGTATGGGCCATAAACCGTTGATTCACTGGCTTTTTTGAAACTTTCCACAGATCCACTAAAATCATTGGCAAAGTATTGAGTCATACCATGATAATAATTCACTGGGTAAAAATATTCATTCCTTACCTCCTTTACTCTAGTAAATTCTTTTTGAGCTTCGACAAATTTCTTTTGCACAAACAAGGAATACCCCTTTTTAAAACTGGCTTCTGACATCTCTAATAAGCCAAGATCATTGAGATCCAACTTTTCATAATAAAATACCGCGTCGGTATATCGCTTATTGTTGTAATAATAAGAAGCAAGTTCAAGAATTACCGGTTGGCTGATCGGATCTGGAAAAAACTCATCAATGAAAGTAATTACTTCATTTTCTGCTTGAGGCAGTTCCAATCTCAACGAACTAGTGACTGAGCTTGCTTTGGCATCCCTCACCAATCTGTCAAATTTATCGAAATGTGGTTGGTCGGGAACCTTGATGTATTCCTCCATTTCATACTTGGATGGCAGATACAAAGACTTGTCAAACAAGTCTTTACCTGTTTTGTACTCATCCAACCTATCTCTATACTTTGCTGTTTCTTGTCCTTGCATTTCAACCACAAATAGCAAAGCACAAATTATTTGAATAAAACTCCTCATTTATAGCCTTTTATGTATAAGCATTTAAGCACAAATATATCAAAAAAGATAGATATTACTTCCTTTTTTAATATGATGTATCACAATTAAAGGTTAAAACGAGAAAACGATGTGGTGTAGTCTTGTAGAGCGGATATGATCAAAAATGTTTTTGAATTTTTGTCTAAAGGTCACTTTTAGAAAATTTAAATGACGGCTATGAATGAGCTCTTATTTAGATCACACGGAATAAGATGCATTACCTCACAAAAGATGTTATCTGGCCCATTATAAAATATTGTCAGTATATTTGGATTAAATTTTAAGTGATGGGACTACCAGAAGTACAATTTATTTCAATCGAAGAATATCTTGAAACAGAGCGAAATGCACTTTGCAAACATGAATATTATCAAGGGGAAGTGTTTGCAATGAGTGGAGCTTCTTTACCCCATAATTTAATTTTTAAAAATACTTTTATCAATCTCGGAATAAAGTTACAAGGAAAAACTTGTCAACCATTTGGAAGTGATCTCCGAGTGCACATTCCTAAAAACACCATGTTTACTTATCCTGATATTTCAATTATTTGCGGCGATCCTGAAACGTTGGATGACAAAACTGATACAGTTACAAATCCTAGCGTAATCATTGAAATTTTATCAAAGACGACAAGGGATTATGACAAAGGGCAAAAATTCACTTTGTATAGAGATATAAATTCGCTTAAAGAATATCTTCTGATCGATTCTGAATCTATAAGAATAGAAAAATACATAAGAAATACAGACGATAGTTGGTTGCTCCGAGATTACAAAATGCTAACGGACCGTTTCATTATAGAAACAATTGGGGAAGAATTATCACTTGAGGAAATTTATGCTGGAGTTTTGAAATAATCCTAATTAAAATACCGCCCAAATTCATTCTTCCTTCTCGTGATATTTCAAGCCCTTTTCTAATTTCTCAATAGTTTTTGCCATTCTTCTAGCTTGTGCATCCAAACTCTTGGCCCCAAAAACATAATCTACATATTGCTTTTGACTTGTGCCCGACATCTTCTCGAAATGGAATTGTGCTTTCGGACTTTCATATAAACAAGTCAAAAAATCAACTGGAATTTCGATTTCACTTTTGTCTTCGAAAAGTACAACATCCACAGTATCCCCTTCTTGCTTTTTGATTTTTTTGCGTATTTCTGCCTTAATAGGTAAAAAGAGCTGATTGCTGGCGGTGGGCCAAAGTTTATATTGTTTTATAATATAATCATCTATGCTTCCTCTGACAACAAGCCAACCAAACGGCAAACCAGATTTGGAATGATTGGGTGGCAATAAAACATACGACCACCCACCTTTCATTTCCATTTTTTGGATGACGAATTTACCTTGGATGATGGGGTTTGCTGAGGACATGTTTTGAAGATTTCTAAAACAAAGATAGAAATCTTGATGTAGAAATCTTCAAGACAGGGTGTGAAGTTGATTGGGTTTATGCAGGCGTTACTCGGCAGTTAAGGTTGAATATGGTTTTAAAATAAGAGGTTCATCAAATATACATTCAACTCCTTGACTTATTTTAATTTTATTAAAACTAGGTAGATTGCCAAGTGGTTTGTTATTATTCAACCATTTAGTATCGTCACTAAAATCTCCTGTTTCTTCAAAAACATACTCATTAAATGTTGTGACCAAAAACATTCCAAGCTCTCCACTATTTTGAAAAGTTACACTCCAAAGATCTGCAACTGGGTCATAAATAATATCAGAATCCACAGGATCTATAATTATAGGTTCTTCATTTGCTAAATTCGGTCGATAGGTTGAAAAAGGTTGTGGAAATTTTAGAATTCTTACGTTGTTTTTAGAATTTTGATTTGCTGATGAAGGTAAATTCAATACAGAATATGGTAAAGAATTAAAACTTATAAAGTTTAAATCCTTGTAAAGTAAAGTAATCTTTCCATTGAAATCTCCCCAAGGATTCTTTTCGAAATAATAAATTTTAAGTGCGTAATACACATTATTATAAGTGTAAATTCCTCCAATAACTTCCTTAACAATTGCAGTAAATTTGTGATTTATAATTGTATCTGGTTCAAAGACAGCAATTATATGGCAGCCATTTGCAAATGTTGTTTTTCCTGAATATACTCTGGCAGTGACACTATCTTCCAATGAGTAGACTGTGTTGAGATTTACATTTGGCAAATTTTGTTTTTCATATGCACCTATGTCAATTTGGCTATTAAAAATTCTGTCATTTTTAGCGATATCTTTTAAGGTATACAATTCAGAATAATTCTTTCCCCTGTTAACTATAAAGCTTCCATCACACACATTTAATCCATCGTCTTCATTAAACCAAATATTGTCTATTCCATTTAAATCATTTTTATTCAAAAACTCAGGATCATGATCATAAATGTTATTCAAGTTATCTCCTCCATTTAATGAGTTATTATCTTGTAATAAGCTATGTTCCACATTTCTTACTCCACCTCCATTCCATGAATTTGTATTATCCCAAATAATTGAATTAAAAACATTTATTATAGTAGAAACAGTATTATAGATTGCTCCACCCCCACCTGAAAAATATAAATTATCAACAAAAGTACAGTTAATAAAATCACCTACGCTTCCAGCTTGCATATAAATTGCACCCCCATCTACACCTGCTACATTGTCTGAAAAAACCACATTTCTGCACTGAGGATTTGAAGCATAATCATAGATAGAGCCCCCTTTGTCGTTGCTAACATTATTGTAAATGGCACAATCCTGAATTTTCACTGATCCATTATTCCGCATATAAATTGCTGCTCCATCATTCCTATCAGCAAAAATACCATCACCTATTTCCATGTTACCAACACCGTCAGCAAAACCTCCTCTGAATCTAAATCCTTTGACAGTGACATTAGTTTGGCCATATATGATCATAATGTGATAGGAATTAATATTTGTACCCAATTCACCATCCAATATTGTAGGATTAAGTACATGATTTGCTACGCCACCTCCTGTCGGATATCCTCCTTCTATTGTTATATTATTACCTATATAAAATGTTAAATCGCGGTTTGTTCCTGTGATGGCTGGTTTGTAAGTGCCTCTAGCCACCCTAATTGCTGAAATTCCCGTACAATTATTTGCAATATCTAAAGCAGAATGCAAATACTTCTTTGCTGTTGCCCATGTTTTACCATTTCCTGTATTTGTAGTCCTAGATATATCTACATATATAACTGTACCCATTGTGTCGCAGTCATAAGCTGGCCCGCCGCTTCCGCTTCCTCCACCTCCATTATCATTTGGACATCCTTGACACCGTGTGGCATTTAGGTTGTAAATTGTAAAGCAGATTAGTAAAGAGATTAAAATAGATTTCATTTTCTCTTCTTTTATTGTATTATCAATCCTGCTGGAATACTATCTCTGACAACCTTTGGAGAAACTTCCCAAAAAGCAGAAACATTGACAATTTTCCAACCATCACTTTCCTTTTCCATCAACCTTGTTTCTTGACTAACTCTATAAAATTTCTTGTCTTGATCAGCATTGTATTGCGTCCACATCAAATAAGCAGCTTCATTTCCAAAGAATTTTATTTGAGGTTTTGAGGCAATAAAATCGGGGTGAATGACATTTTCACCATTTTTGTAATAGGTCTCAATCCAGTCTTTACCTTGTTTGTTGATGGCTTCCCAACCAACAGCTGCATCTGAAGTACCGTCAGAATTGTTCCAAGCTTGCATGGCATAATCTGCATGAGACCAATTGCTTGCCCAGCATTCATAATTCCCATCAAAAAAGCACTTGGTTTCATTTTTGATGACTTTCATAATGGCTTGCAATTCGTTTGCTTCATCAAATTCTGGGATTGCAGGGCTTGGAGTTACTTCTGTTTTTTGATTGCAACTCCATAAAATTAGGATTGCAAAAAGTATAAAAATTGATTGTTTCATTTTATTACCTATTTAATTTGTTGATATTTTCTTTACTATTGCCTTGCCTAAATGCTCAGCATTTATCTTCCTTGAACATTTAGCCGTCATGCCATTGCTCATTTTCAAAGTTTGGGTTTTGGTAAATATTTCTAGAATCTCATTTCTGTTGATTAAATAACTTGAATGACATCTTGAAAAATTTTCTTCGTTTATTTGATCCTGCCAATATTTCAGGGTCTTACTAGTAAAAATTTCTTTTCCACCTTTTAAATAGATAAATGAATAATTGCTGCTGGATTTCACCAATATGATGTCATCGATTGGTACACATCTGATCAAATTTCTTTCTCTTATTTGCAATAGTTTTGTTTTAGATTTTTTCAGATGTTCAATTTCGCGTTCCAAAAATGAGAGCCGCATCGCTACATCAAGCTCGTGACTTGACTTCAAAGAATAAACGTTATTTGTCTTTTGCATGGTTATATATTTACAATTGCAAAATTGGCTATGCATTGTCGATTGCACAATAGTTCATTTGTGGTAAATCACACACAAGTATTTGGATAACATTGGCTTATGAATTAAAAACTTTATAGTTCATATGAACTATAAATTCTAGAGATATGCAGCTTCTTGGTTTATAATGAAGTGTTTTTCACAAAAGTGGTTATCTTTAATTTACATATTAAGTTTAGAGTTTCGCTATGGATACAGTTGCGGCAATTGAAAATTTCTATTTGTTTTTTCAGGGTATTCTTTTGTTCCAAGTGCTTTTCTTTGGGGTGTTGTTTTTATTGACCCGTCGAAAAGAAATATTTTATTATAGTTTAATGACTTTTGTAACATCTGTGTATTTCTTTCTCAATGCGCCAGACACTTTTTTCAATATTGATGAAATCATAATATTTAACGCAGCTTGGTATTCATACATCAATTTTGCTTTGTTATTGAGCATGATGTTACTTTATTTAATATTTCTTAGAGAAATATTTGACGAAACTTACCAGAAACCTTATGTCCAACTAGTTTATAGGAGTACGCTTATTTTGGCTCTTATCACCTACATTGTCTTTGTCATTTGCACCTATTTTGACTATGATAGTGATTTGGTATTTTATGCTGCCCACGTCATCAATGGGCCGTTTTGCACCTTGATCATTATTTACAATTTCCACAAAAAAGGAAATGTTAGATTACTCATAATAGGTATGTTTGTTGTCTTTACTGGTGTAATTGTAACTATGATTATGACCATCCGATACAACCAAGGTCATTTTGGATATTATATCGAAAAATACCCTCTTTTATATGTTAGAATTGGCATGCTCATTGACATCCTTTTATTCCAATTTTATTTGATCATCAATTGGGTGGACCAAGAAAAAAAGCTTGCCCTACAAAAAATAAATGCTCAGCTTGAGATCGCAAAAATGAAAAATGAAATCAATAGAGAATTACATGACAATGTTGGCACTTCATTGAGTAAGATCAATTTGCAGTCCTATATGGCGGTTCAAAAATTGGATGATCCAGGTTTTGATGCGAGCAATATTTTTACATCCATACAGACAGAAGCCCAAACGACCATTCAGAAAATTAAAGAAATTGTTTCAAGTGAAGACTTACTGATGAATTTCAGTCTTTGTTCGAAAACAAAAGCTTATGCAGAAGATATGTGTGAATCCAAAGGAATACAATTTAAAAACTCCATAGATCTACAATCAGATATCGCTTTATCTCTTGAAAAAAAATACCAATTATTTCTCATAGCCAAAGAAGCGATCAACAACTCAGTTAAATACAGTGAAGCTTCTCAAATAGAAGTTGAATTAAAATCACAAAAAGATGGATTCTTTATGAAAATCAAAGACAATGGCATTGGCTATGATTTAAATAAAATTAAATCTGGTCAAGGCATCATCAATATGAAATATAGAGCAAAACGCATTCACGCAGATATTCAAATCATGAGCCAACATGCTATTGGCACGACCATAACTGTGTTTTTGGAAAAGGGTAAAGCGTAAATATCTGAAAGCAATGTAAAAAGATTAAATTCGTTTATTTTTGAAGCAAGCGATCCATGTTTAGAGTTAATTGCAATGTTCAAATTTAAAAATCAGATACTTATGAAAATTAATATTATACTTTCATTCATATTTTGCATCTTAATATTTCATTTTACGGCAAAAGCACAAAGTGCTCAAAGTCCCTGGAACATAGGCATACACATTACCGGAAATGCCGGTAAAATGTTATGGGCTGGAGAAAATGTGAATAATCCAAATTTCAGTTTAACGTTTCCTCAAACTGTCTTTAGATTGGGGTACGGAATGGGCTTTTCAGCTAGTTATTCAGTGTCAAACAGATTTTATATTCCTCTTAGTTTTGATATAATTAATAGAAAATTTGCCATTGCAACAGGAGGGGTTGCAATGGCTTTGGATGAAGATTTTCAATTGATTCCCATTGATGCTGACCACATTGACTACAAAATCAACCAAGCTTCTTTGGCATTAGGAATTGGTTTTAAGTTGTTTGAAAAAATTGGCTTAGAGGTACTTCCTTATTACCAAATTGCCATTTCCGATCAAAAACTCAAGATTGGCAAAGTGATAGATTGGAGAAAATCTGATTTTTTTAAACAAAGTCATGATTATGGAATCTCTGGAAATTTGAAATTTATTTTAGATAGTTTTTATTTAAAACTAGGTTACCAATATGGTTTGAAGGCAATTGAAGAATATAGTGCATTTGATGCTAATGCTCTACCTCTGGGCAAATTCCAAATCAAGAATACAATGGGTTTGGTGAGTTTGGGTTATACTTTATGAAACTAATTGGTATGGGTTTCATCCTGATGTTCAATACTTAAAATGTATGGGTGCGATCAACCAACAAAACTCTTTTGGCTAAAGCCGATCTTCTTTTCTTGTTTCCCAACAGCTGAAGCTGTTGGCTATGGATTAATATTCCGATTATAAATGAGCCCTCTATATTGTTTTTTATTTTAATTATTTCTTTGCAAATGGCTTTAGCCTGTGGATAAAGATCATGGGGCAAAAGATTAGGCTTTAGCCAAATACCATTCATGTTTTTGGCTAAAGCCAATATTATTTTTCATTTATTTCCAACAGCCGAAGCTGTTGGCTAGGCATTTATATGCCGATAATGATTGGGTTATTTAAATTGTTTTTTATTTTAATCATTATTTGCCACTGGCTTTAGCCTGTGGATAAAGATCATGGGACAAAAGATTTAGGCTTTAGCCAAATACCAT
>JAKQLF010000144.1 GCA_029567325.1 Bacteroidota bacterium
ATAGGTGACTTTAATAATGATGGACTCAAAGACATCTATTTCACTTCCAATCTTGAAGCAAATAAATTATATCTCAACAAGGGTAATATGGAGTTTGAAGACATTACTGCTACTGCTGGCGTGGCTGGAAAAGGCGCATGGAGCACAGGTGTTTCGCTTGTAGATATCAATCATGATGGCTTTTTGGATATATATGTTTGTAATTCAGGAGATGTAGCAGAAACTGATCGTAAAAATGAATTATTCATCAATAACGGTAATCTTACTTTTACAGAGGCGGCAGTTCAATACGGTCTGGACGATGATGGTTTTTCTACCCATGCAGTTTTTTTTGATTATGATGCTGATGGAGATCTCGATTGTTTTGTCCTCAATAACAGTATGACAAATCCTAATAAAATCCAGCAAAACGCTACACAACAAAGGATGGTTTTTGGTACACCTGGTGGAGATAGATTATACAGAAATGATGATAATACATTTACAGATGTGACGCAGCAAGCAGGACTATTTTCAGGTGAGTCTGGTTTTGGATTGGGTGTTTCAGTAGCTGATGTGAATAATGATTTTTATCCAGATATTTTTATTTCTAATGACTTTTGGGAAAGAGATTATCTTTATATCAACAAAAAAAATGGAACATTTAAAGAGTCACTCACTGAAAGAATGACTTATGTATCTGCCAATAGTATGGGCGCTTATATTGCCGATATCAACAATGATGGTCACATGGATATTTTCACAACAGATATGCTTCCTACTTCCAACAAAAGATTAAAGTCTGCTATCATGATGGAAGAATATTATCTAGATGAACTCAAATCAAAAAACAGTTATTTTTTTCAATATATCCAAAACTGTCTTCACGTAAACAACGGTGATGGCACATTCAAAGAAACTGCATTTTATAGCGATGTCGCAAGCACGGATTGGAGTTGGGGCGCTTTAATTTTTGATATGGACAATGATGGATTAAAAGATATTTTTGTATCCAATGGCATTTATCATGATATCACAGATAGAGATTTTGTAGATTTTTTATCAGATAAAGAAGCCATCAAAAAAATCGTAGAAAAAACCAAAAGATCAGATTTCCGAGATTTTGTAGAATTATTACCCCAAAACAAACAATCCAACTATGCTTTTATCAACCAAAGTGGTTTAAAATTCAAGAATCAATCGCAAAACTTAGGTTTGGCCGAACCAAGTTTTAGCAATGGATCAGCTTATGGCGATCTAGATAATGACGGCGATTACGACCTTGTAGTCAATAATCTCAATATGGAAGCTTTTGTTTATAGAAATGACATCAAAAAAAATAACTTTGTAAGTATTGACCTTATCGGAAATGATAAAAATAAACTTGGCATTGGCGCTCAAGTCACTGTGTATGCAGGAGATTTAATACAAAAAAGCGAATGTATGCTATCTCGTGGATTTCAAAGTTCAGTAGATCAAACAATGATATTTGGATTGGGACAAAAAACGAACATAGACTCAGTTATTGTTGTTTGGCCTGATGCAAAAAAACAAATCATAACCGACATTCCATCGATCAACCAAAAAATAAAAATTAATTACGATTCCAATGCGTCTAAAACAATAAGTTCAACTTTAAATCAAACACCAATTTTTGAAGAAGTTTATACTGATCAAATATTCCATATTGAAAATCAATACAATGATTTTGACCATGAAAGACTCATGCCACACCAACTCTCCAATGAAGGACCCAAAATAGTGGTTGGTGATGTAGATAAAGATGGCCAAAAAGATTTTATCATTTTAGGAGCAAAAGGCCAACCCAATCAATTATTCATAAATAATAATGGGAAGTTTACGAAAAAAGATGTCCCTGATTTTGTAAATGATATTGGCAATGACAAAGTTTCAGGCGCATTTTTTGATTACGATCAGGATAATGATTTGGACCTTTTAGTAGGTTTAGGTGGCAATGAATACCAAGATGGCTTGATGGGTTTTGCTTCTTATTTTTATCTCAATGATGGCAAGGGCAATTTCAAAAGGGATCTGCTTGGACCTAGTGTAACAGGATTTGTGGGTTGTATCGCACCTTTTGATATGGATAAAGACAATGATATGGATCTTTTTGTCGGTGGTCGAGCTGTACCTGGTGCTTATGGCAATATACCTAGAAGTTGGCTTCTTCGTAATGACAATCAAACATACAACGACATTACTTCGGAAGATTCAGGTCCTGTAGGTATGGTGACAAGTGCAGCTTGGGCTGATATCAACCAAGATAAATGGGCAGATTTACTTGTGGTAGGAGAGTGGATGCCTATCACAGTTTTGGCTGGAAAAGATGGACAAATGCTCCAAAAACAAGGCGCAATACCCAATAGTCACGGATGGTGGAATGTCATCAAAGGCGTTGATCTTGATGGAGATGGAGATACCGATTATATCATTGGCAATTGGGGACACAATATGAAACTGAAAGCAAGTCCCGAGCGCAAACTAGCTTGTTATGTAGGTGATTTTGATAATAATAAAAAAACAGAATCTATCTTAGAATGGTATGCTTACGAAGACGAAAAACCTTTTCCTTTTGCATCAAAAACTGACCTTTCAGCCTTGTTGCCATTCATAAAGAAAAAAAATCTCAAGTACGCAGAATATGCCAAAAAACAAGTAA
>JAKQLF010000151.1 GCA_029567325.1 Bacteroidota bacterium
TCTAGTATAAATATTCAAAATATAGATCTCACCTATGGAAATGTAATTAAAACTTCAGGTGATTTCATAATGGATAACCTGGACCAAGTTGATAAAAGCATCAATGCCACAATTACTAATATAACAACTAATCTTTCTGCACTAGACAGAGTTTTAGGAGATTTGACCATACCCAAAGATTTCAGCATTTATAAAAATATTTCAGGAGCAGCCAGCGCTAGTGGAAGTTTAAAAAACTTAAAAATACATTCCCTAGATCTCAATGTTGATAGAGACATAAGGTTAAGAACCAATGGTTATATCAGCAATTTGACTGACATGGATCAATTGAATTTTGATTTGAAAATAGCTGAATTTAAGGCAAATGCCAAAAGATTGCCCATTCCTCCCAATGATAAAATCGCCCTCGACAGCTTAGGCCAAATGAGCTTTGCAGGATCCATCATTGGGAATCTAAAATCGCTGAAAATTGATGGTCTATTGAAATCTGAATTAGGCGCTTTGAAGTCCGACATCAAAATAGACATTCCCAAAAATATGGAAGCATTAGCTTACAAAGGGAAATTAATGTTGCAAGATTTTCGCTTGGGAACTTTGATAAGGAACAATGAAGTTGGCTCTGTTTCATTCGATGTAAATCTAGATGGAAAAGGCACAACACTACCAACATTAAATTCAAAAATAGATGGTGTTATTTCGGCCTTTACTTTCAGAGATTACACTTATAATAATGTCCTGGTGGACGCCAAAATATCTGAAAGTACCATTGATGGAAAACTAAACTTAAATGATGATCTTGCAAAGTTGGAATATAATGGCCAAATCATTTTAAAGGATGATTATGCGATGTTTAATTTTGATTTGAATGTTGATACCCTAAAACTGCAAGAATTGGATTTAATAGATAGGCCATTATATATGAGTGGTCAAATTCACTCAGCTTTCCAAATCCCAATTTCAGCAACCCAAAATAGTGTCCTTAAAATCAAAAATTTCAATTTTAGTAATCCAAATCAGTCTTTTCATGCTGATTCCATCGAAATAACTGGTATCAAAAATTTGGATACTGTATTGCTTAAAATGAATAGCAATTTCGGCCATTTGGATTTGAAAGGAATTTACACTTTACAGGATCTTCCAAAAGCAATAAAAGGATTTATGAATCACCATTGGTCCACGGATAGCATGTTCGTAAATAAAACATTCTCTTCAGAAAATATGCAAATTACTGGTTCTCTTTCCACCATCCAGCCGCTCGCTGTATTTCTTCAAGATACTTTTTTACAAGTCGGAAGAATTTCCGTAGATCTGAATACTTCTTTTGCTGATTATGCAACTAATGGATCTATAAAAATCGACAGCTTAATCCACAATGATGTTTTAATAGCACAATTAACCGCCAATGCAAAAACAGAAGATGGAAAAATTTATTTCAATCTACAAGCCCTCAACAATATATTGAAGGGAAAGAAAATCGATCTGATAGCTCTAGATAATCTGCTCGCAGATAAAAAAATTACTTCAACTTTTCTAGCTAGAGATGGCGACGATATTCCTCGGCTAAAATTTGAATTTATAACAAGTCAAGGCCCTCAGTTTTTAAATATTGCCATGAAGGACAGTTTCATTCTCAATCAAAAAGATTGGCTGGTAAACGAAAAAAATAACATCCGAATTTATAATGATCGATTTATCATAGACCAATTTGCGATAACAGATCAGAATGAGTTTCTCACTGTTCAAAGCAGCAATTCAGGAGACAACATCAATGTGAATTTCAAAAATTTTGAAATCGGCCAGTTTACCACTTTTCTCACCTTGGAGCCTTCGAAATTTACTGGAAAGGTAAATGGAGATCTGGATGTCAATGACATCCCTACCAATCCATATTTCATCACCAATTTAAAGATTGCCAATATGGTGTATGATTCCACTGCAGTAGGTGAGTTGGTCATTGCAGCAAATGTCAATCCAAATACTAAATTACTGACTACTGACTTCACTTTGATTGGCCCGACCAATGATGTAAAAGGTGGTGGTACTTATAATATATCCAACAAAGCAGCGAATTTCCAAATAGATTTAAACTCCTTGGATATGTTGATTTTAAATCCCTTTTTATCTGAAATCATGGTTGACAGTAAGGGGACCCTCTCTGGTAATGCTAGTCTCATGGGAAGTTTGGACAGGCCTGCTGTTAAAGGAGTTTTGACATTTGACAGCGTGACAACCACCATTGTTGCCAACAATGCTCGATATCAAATTGACGATCACACCATCACTTTTGATAACAATACAATCGACATCGGCAATCTTAAGATAAAAGATGATGAAGGAAATACAGCCACCTTGACTGGAAAAATAAATCACAATTTCTTGGAGCAATTCTATCTAGACGTAGCTTTGAAAACTGATAAATTTACTTTTCTGAACACTACAGCAGAAGATAATCCAGTTTTCTTTGGGAAGGTTATTTTGGACGCTCGAGCAACGATCAAAGGAGACCCAGCCAAGCTCAATGTGGAAGTAGTGGCAACAACATTAAAAAATTCGACGATAACGCTTTCTCCTTTTGCTAGTGAAATGGTACTTATTGAAGAACAATTTATAACTTACGGTAAACCAGAAGACTTTAAAGACCTCACCAACGAATATTTACTCAAATTAAACCGATTATTTCCTTTTGATGTCAACCTTTTACTCAATGCTACGAAGGACGCTAATTTTACTTTTGTAATTGATCCAATATCGGGAGATAAAATCAAAGCAATTGGAAGTGGAAATTTGAATGTCAAATTAAAACCAGATGGTAGTCAGGAAATTTTTGGAATTTACACAGCTGATGAAGGTACTTATGATTTTTCCTACGGTGATTTCGTTTCTAAAAAATTTACAGTAAAACCTGGAGGCACAGTAAGATTTGAGGGTAATCCGCTCAGTGCAGTATTGGATATTGACGCCGTTTATGACGTGTACACTTCTACTTATGAGTTGATAAAAAATGAAGTGGCCATCAGTGAATCTGAAACCGCTGCTGCAAAAAGACGGACAAATGTCAAAGTTTCGCTGTCCTTGGAAGGTACACTTTTGAACCCAAATATTGCTTTAAATATTGAGGTTCCAGACTTACAATCCACTAATTTGGTTTCTGCCATTGACCGTAAGTTGACTGAACTGAGGAACAATCCAAACGAATTGAATAATCAAGTATTTGGCTTATTGATATTTGACAGCTTTATTTTGTCTGACAATGTATCCAGCGGTTTTGATAACCTGGGAAACAATATCGCTTTAAAGAGTTTATCTAGTTTAGTTTCCAATCAGCTCAATAGATTTGCCAGCCAAGTAGTCAAAGGAGTGGATATCAATGTAAACGTAAATTCTTACGAGTCTGGTTATGTAAATGGCAATACAGGAGGAAATGTCACGGAAGTTGGATTAAAAGTGAGTAAGCAACTTTTCAATGATCGTTTGAGTTTTTCTGCCGGAGGGAATTTAGACATCAATCAAGGCAATACCAGTGCTGGTTATTCTTCCTTTATTGGCGATTTTGTGTTGAATTACAAATTGACTGATGATGGCAGATATCAGATAAAAGTTTTTTCAAAATCTGACTATGATCGATTGCTCAACGCCAATACCAACCGCAATGGTATAAGTATATTTTTCAACCAATCCTTTGATTCAAAAACTGATGGTAAAAAATAGCAATACTTATTATCCCTTTATTTTGGCTTTGGCCTTTATCTCCTTCTACTCTAGTTGCAGCTTGACCAGACGACTAGACCCAAAAGATCAGGTTTATATGGGTACAAAGCTCAAAATTTCTGACAAATCCAATGCCGCTTCTGTTGATCAATTTTATTTAATCAATACGGCAATACCGGTCAAATCCACCAAACCTGGTTTAGGAAACATTTATGTAGGTTTATACAATTTATTTGATTCTACAGCTGAAACGGGTATTAAACATTGGATTAAAAATAAGTTGGGTAATAAACCTGTGATTTATGATCATCAATTACTCAATAATACGAAAGCAAAGTTTACTTACTATTTAAATGGAAAAGGTTTTTTCGCCCATAATGTCAGCTGCGATACGACAACAGAAGGTAGAAAAGTATACATGACTTGTAATATTGATTTGAATGAAAGATACACGATCGACAGCATCATATTTCCAGTGGATAGCACTTATGCAGCATTAAAATTGGATGAAAATCTGAAAAGAGCAGTCTTAAAAGAGGGCAGTTTTTATGATCGTGAAAAACTTGATTATGAAAGAAGCCGGATTACACAATTGGCAGGAGATCTGGGTTTTGCGGAGTTTGGAACTGATAATGTATTCTATTATGTAGACACTGCAAAAAATAATAATGGCGTCGATTTATACGTGCAAATTTTACCACCAACTGATTCGACCAATCACATAAGATATGTATTAGATTCAATCAACATTTTTCCCAATTACACACTCAATGATACTTTTAAAGTAACATTGAACAAAGCCCCTATTTCAAACACCATTAATATCTATGAATATAATCATTATCTCAATCATGATTTGATCAACCACATTATTTTGGAAAAGACGGATACTTTCTATCATCGTACCAATGAGCGGAAAACCATCAACCGTTTTCAGGATTTAGGTTTATTTAGGTTTATCAATATTGAAAATCGTCCCAATCCAAATGGTAAACCGGGCCATATGATTCAGAATATTTTATTATCTCCAGAGAAGATTCAAAATGTATCTGCAGAGTTTGAATTAAATAATAGGTCGGGGAATTTTTTGGGTACAGGTGCGTCTGTAAGGTATAGACATCGCAATCTTTTTGGACATGCTGAACAATTCAATGCGGCACTGAGTGGGCAAGTGGAGACTCAAATAGGCGGTGGTTTGAGTTTAATCAATTCATCAGATTTGACGGGAAGTGCAGAAATTTTATTGCCAAGATTGGTGCTTCCTTTTTTCAACATCAAAGAAGGTAAAACTTATATTCCAAAAACCTCCTTAAAAACAAACTATACGTATCAAAGAAGAGCCCAGTATTACACGCTCAATAGTTTTGTGTATAAATATGGATATTTGTGGAAGGAGACAAGTAAAAAATATCACGAACTGTATCCATTGGTGATCAATCAAGTCAATGTGAGCAATAAGACCGCTGAATTTCAAGATCTGTTGGATAAAGATGTCAGATTAAAAAGTTCATTTGATAATACTTTGATTGCAGGCATTCAATACAATTTCACTTATTCTGACCAATTGAGTATCACCGATAGGAAACATTTTTATTTAAAGAATGAAACAGAGACTAGCGGAAATGTGCTCAATTTGATTTTGGGAGGCAATGCTGATGATCCAGTAAAAGTTGTAGGAATTAATTATGCACAATTTTTCAAAAACACGATTGATTTGCGAAAATATTTGCCTGTTAAAAATGCAGATATTGCGATGAGATTATTGGTGGGCACAGCCTTTTCATATGGAAATAGCCAAGAATTACCCTACATCAAACAGTACATCATTGGTGGATCCAATAGTGTCAGGGCATTTAGGTTACGAGGACTGGGACCTGGCAGCTTTGTTCCAGAAATCCCATCAGATAATAGTGGCTTTGCTTCCCAATTTGTGGATCAGACGGGAGACTTGAAATTAGAAATGAGCGTAGAGTATAGATTCCCCATTTTTCGGTTTTTCAAAGGAGCTGCTTTTGCAGATGCCGGGAATGTTTGGTTGATTCAAAGCACCGACAAGCCAGAAGGAGTTTTTAAATTTGACAATTTTCACAAGCAATTGGGAATCGGGGCAGGTTTGGGATTGCGTTTGGATTTCAACTTCTTTTTGATCAGAATGGATTTGGCATTTCCGTTGCGAGCACCTCAAAAGGATGCTGGATTTGTTTGGACAATAGATCAAATAAATCCATTTAATAAGGCATGGCGGCAGGAGAATTTGCGGTACAATTTAGGGATAGGGTATCCATTTTAGAAAGCCATAAGCAAAATTAAACTTAAGGATATGATGAGTAATTTGAAATGATTTTAGTCAATCAAAATTTTCTCAAAATTTCGATTCCCTTATTTTTTCTTTTCGAATTCTAGCTTATAAATAATATACCCAAAACCAATGACCAAGTGTAACATCACTATTCCAAAAATGAAGGCATCCATTTATAGTAATTTAATACCATAAAATTAAAGCATTTAAAGGTCAGGCAGTGTAACTCTAATCACCTAAAATGCCTACTTCCATTTATTCAACTTCGGATAAGTATATAGTTATTAAGAGAACACTAGAGGTATAACCTAATCGCAAACGAAATTGAAAGATGAATTTATCAGTTAAATTTGCAGCAAGAAATTGGTTAAAACTATTAACTGAAAGTATACCTTTATCAATTAATCAAGAATTAACCAACTTTGTAAAAATATCATTCATAGGAATAAGTAAGGTTTATGCAACCAAAAATATCATGTATCTGCATTACCCACCAAAAAGACGAGTCTCTGCAAAGAGCCATCAACTGTTTTTTGGCTCAAACTTATGCCAACAAGGAATTGGTCATTTTATATGAAACTGAAGATGAAATTGCCAAAACAGTTTTAGATAAATACCAAACTACACCAACCATTTTCATCATTTGTGTATCCTTCGTTCCAAAATTATCATTGGGGGCTTTGAGAAATATTGCCATAGCCAAGTCTAGTGGTGAATACTTCTGTCAGTGGGACGACGACGATTGGTATTCTAGCAATAGATTGGAAACGCAAATGCAATTGATCGGACAAAATAATGGGCTCCTACTGGATCAATGGTTTATTTTTGATCGTTCAGCTGCTCAAGCATATCTTTCCAACAAGCGTATTTGGGAGGGAAGTTTGTTGTGCAAAAAGACATTTAAAAAAGATGGAGATTTTTATCCGCCCATTGCCAAAGGAGAGGATACTGATTTAATCGATCAATTGACTGCCTCAACATCATTGGCAACAATGTCTGCTCCGTATTTGTATATTTATGTTTACGATGGAAAAAATACGTGGGACAAAAGCCACTGGAATGCGATTTTTAATGCTTCTACTCCACTCACAAAATGGCTATCGAAAGACATTGAATACATTTTAGATCAAAAATATAATGTTTTTGAGGCTTCCTATAGACTTGAGCAATTGTATCATAGTATCACGTAACAATAGTTCGGAAATAGTTTTAAAAAAATTGTACAGACGAGAGATGAAAGACGAAAGATGAAAGTTTATTAAGTAGTAAAAAATTATTTTTGACTGGAAAAATAATTTTATTTTTCTCAATTTAGTTCTAAGCCAGAACTTTAAAAAAATAAAATGGCTTAAAAAAAGAAATACTATTACAATGAAAAGCAATGTTGAAGATTCTGAAAAATATTTTTGGGAGACTAAAAAAGGCCTTTTTCTTTCATACCTATGGCTATAGGTACATGCCTTTTTTCTTTATTCTTTCAACTTAACCGACTGACTATTAAATGAATATACCAAATACCATATTTCAAACCTGGAAAACAGATCAGATTCCAGACTATTTTCAAACATTTGCCGATTCATGGAAAAATCATCAGCCAAACTATGATTTCCAACTTTGGTCAGACGAAATGAATGAAACCTTTATCAGCGAAAACTATGCTGATTTCCTACCCATTTATAAAAGTTACCCGCATAATATCCAAAGAGCGGACGCCATTAGATATTTCTTGTTGTACCATTTTGGTGGAATTTATGTTGACCTTGACATACTTTCACTCAAAAATATCAATCCATTAATAGAAGATCTTGATTGTTTTTTTGGTATAGAAAGTACTGCTCATAATGCGATTTATAATACGCCCATGATTGCCAGCAATGCGTTGATGGGATGTGTGAAAAACCATGCTTTTTTTGAAAAAATTTTGGAGGAACTTTACCAACAAAACATTCATTCAAATGATCAAAACCAACTAGTGCTTCACTCCACCGGCCCATTTATGCTCAATAGGGTTTTGAATAAATACCCTGCACCTGATGTTGTTTTAATTGACCCAAAATTTGTATCTCCACTGAGTTACCTAGAAGCAGAAACATTTGTTAAAGATAATTTTGTTGGCATGTCAAGCCAATTGGCTTCGGCTTATTGCATCCATTTGCATTGGGGCAGCTGGTGGAAATCACAATCCTAATTAAAAATCAATTCCCTTTTTCACATACAAGCCTTCATTCGATGCTGAATTTTTCATTGAATTCCATTTCTGCTTATCTCTTAGGATCGATTTTGCGAAGCCATCCGTATTAAATGCTATAACTCGATCGTCTTGAAGACACCTTTCCCCCAACTGCTTGATATCCCTCCCACCATTAAAAAGGTCGTTTCCATATGAATCCATTCCTTGAATAAAAGTGAAACCTGCAATGGCTTCTGGTTCTGGATTTATCAAATTGCCGGCTAAATTAGTTACCCAAGAATTTGACCAATAGTGGATGGCATAAGCGCCATTTTGAATCAGTTGAAGTTTCAAGTCAATAGATTCTGGACCATTTTTCACCAAAATATTTAAATACTCGGAATCATTGGGTACAGGTGAAAGCACATCTGCAGGGAAAATATAAGGGGCATGTTGTTTTAAATGAAGACACACTTTTGAAAGCAACAGAGGGCCTGTTGTCTCTAAAACATCAACATGAGCATAAACAAGAGTTTGATCATTTTTTATCTCATTCAATACTTGGGCAAAAAAATCATTTTGAGGGCTAGAAGCCATCAGTGCGTTACTCACCATGTGCTTTCTATCTAAATCATGTGCATGTATTTCTGGCTCATATCCAAGAAGGATAGATCTATCCTCAATTAGATCATCAAAGGACCTGAGACACTCATAGTCGATATCGGCATACAAGCCCCCATAATGGTATAACAAAGCATACCTAAGAAAATCGGCACGTTGAATGGCATAAGGAAAACCTACGTATTTCTCTAGCAGGTCGGGAAAATGCTCTGTGATAAAATGAAGACCATCTTCATCATTCCAAAAACGATATTCCCAATCTGGGTGATGCCATTTCCAAGTATTGACATGATACCTCCAAGCAGGTGGCACTTCTGAAGTTTTCCAGGTCTGATGTATGATTTTAGGAATCATTTATCATATATATTTGGCCAAAAAATTTTCCTCATTGATCGTTTCAAAACTATTATATCCCATGGATTTCAATAATTCAGTGGTTGATTGACTGATCTTTTTATAATTTTCTTCATAAAAAATTACGGGTTTATATTTTTGAATGGTTTGGCTTGCTCCTTTGATGACAAAATATTCAAATCCTTCTACGTCTATTTTTATGAAATCACATGCCTCAAGTTGTAGTGAATCAATTGATATCATTAAAATTTCTTGCTGGCCTGGACCTAAACTGACCCCGCCGAAATTATATTCATTTCCATTATTATAGGCAAATTTTTCATTTTTATTTGGACCATCGGCAATGGTGTCTGAAATCGTGACCATTCCGATACTTTCCCCAATTGCACAATGAAAAGCTTGGACTTTTTGCAAATGATTTATTGCAATGTTTTTTTTGAGTAATTCGTAAATAATTGATTGCATTTCAAAACTATATACGCTACAATCATTATTAATGCTTTTATAAATCAATGTATGGCAACCAACATGTGCACCAATATCCAAAACCACTTTAGCATTTTTAATATGCTCGTGCAAATGCTCAATAATCAATCCTTCATCCCAAACAATGTCATTTCTCAAAGCTGAGGCAATGAAAAAATCATTTTCCAGGTATTGAATATCTCCAAACTTGGTGTGAGCAGTGTTTACGATCATCATGAATAATTATTGATTGACGCCAATTCAAACAAAAAAAGTTTAGCAAACCATATTATTGTAAATATAAAATAACACCATAATTATTCGAACATTAAAAAATGCTAATATTCGAAAGCAGCATATTTATCCATTATTTTGATCAAAGCCTGATTCATTTGTGTTTCATGATATTGATCTGCGATCCAACCCTGGCCATCCAATGCCTTTTCTTTATATATCGAATAGTTGTCTCTTAAAAGATTGATCGATTCTTTGATGGTCACTACAGAAATTTCATTTACCACCACACAGGAATAAGGAAAAAGATCTTCGTGAACAGGAATATCAGAAATGATTGTAGGTATGCCCAGTGATAAACTTTCTCTAGGTGTAAATGACCAACCTTCGCCCGAAGAGGGAAAAATATAAGCGTCCAAACTTTGATACCAATTTGCAATTTCCTCTTTGGTTTTATATCCTTCTGAGTAAATCACCATAGGATGACTTTTTAATCGACTGATAAAATCTTTGTCTTCAAACCATTCATATAAACTGGAGATGTGGACTTTTATCTTGATGCGCAAATTTTCACTCAGCTGTTCAATTGCTTGGATGATCAAGTCCAAGTTTTTTCTGGGAACAGGAACTCCCAAAAAACCCAATATAAAAGCTTCTTCTTGCTGATCCACAACATGAACTTTTGGTAGATAAGTATGGCCTTGTCCAACAACATAAATGGGGATTTGTACTCCTGAGGAAAGAAAAATATTTTTCACACTTTCATGAGGAACAATCACTGCCATAAAATTGATATTCAAAGCCATTATCCAATCAGATGGCAATGGTGCAAACTCATAGGTTGTGAAACAAATATTCACATGATGCGGAGATAATAAATGGGAATATAAAAAAGGTATACCCGCCACCAAAATCACACTCTTTTCCTGGATTTCATTTGTGTCATCAACCATGGGGGCAATGGTTTTTACCATGTGAAAAACATTGGACAAGCCGTCTTCAGGTGGCACATTACTGTAGGTATTCAAGACATATTTATTCAACATTGATTGCTATTTTTTCCATCTCCAAGTCCCTAGATGAAGGTGTGAAGCAAAATCCCCAAATTGGCATTGATGATGATTACACCTAGGACAAATATGGCTTCCCAAATCCAATAGTAACAATTCACTTGTTCTATTAGCAAAATAAGAATGATATAATCTGGTCAACATGCCTGGCCCTGTCATTTCCAAAATGTCATTTTCACTTTTGATGTTTAATAATTTCCCTTTGTTCAGCAACCAATCTTGGATAATGGTGAGAAAAAATGGGTTTCCTGGCTCACTTCCAAAACCATAATTGGCAATGCGAATTGGATGATGATCTGGGTTTAATGCCAAATCTTGTTCATTAAGGATAAGTTCTTTTGCAAAGACGGATTTATATGTAATCAACTCGTCTATCGGTTTATGAAAGTATACATCTAAGTCAAAATAAAAACCGCCGTATAAGTAAACCGCTAATATTCTAAAAATATCTGCTCGCATGATGTTGTAAGGTACAGCATCATATATTTCAATCAATTCTGGAAATGATTGTTTGACCAATTGTGTGCATGCTTTGTCGTCATACAATCGATGTTCCCATGTGGGGTGGATCACTCTTAAAAGACTAGAATACTGCAAGAAGTGGTCAGGTAGACTGGTAGTGGAGTAAGTTTGATGGATGATCCGAGGAATCATTGTTGGGACTGGATGAGATTTTTGACCAACGCTATGTAGTCTTCTTTCCAGTGGGGTTTGATTTCGTAATTTTCAACATCCATGGTTCGCATGACGTGTTCTTTAGTACCTAAATGTGAATCTTCGTCTTTGAAAGAGCTGGTGTGGTAACTATTGGTGAGGCGCCATCTATAAATGTATGCTACTTCTTCGTCTGGAATTTCAGCTAAACTAAATTTCCCTTTGGCCCTGATTTCATTTTCAAATTTGATGTCTTCCCCATTAGTGATAGCAGGATAACCGCCTATTTCCAACCACAAGGACTTGTAAAAAAGTGCTTGGGCTTTTACTCCATAGGGAATTAACCTTATTTCATCAGAATAATACACGTGTTTATTCAATAAAATATAGGGTTTGATGCCAATGCGTTTTACTGCGGATGTCAATCTATTGGGCAAAAATACGTCATCATCATCCCAAATGGAGATCAACTCACCGGTACACTGTTCAATACATGCGTTTCTCTTTTCACCTAGGCTGGCATATCTGGTTTTCTCATTGATGATGCGCACATTTGGAAAGTCTCCTTTTAATTCCAAGGATCCATAATCATTCAGAATGATCATTTCTTTTTCACCTGGATAATCTTGTTGTAGGAAAGAATAAACACATTCGTCCAATACTTCAGTGCGCCCATAGGTCACACACATGCAGGAAACTTTTGGAAATGTCTTCATTTACTTAGTTCGAATTCTTTTAGATAATCAGATACAACTACCTTGTTTTCAAGCTTCTGTGTCTGATAAGCCAATGCATAATAATGCTCTAAGTTAAAAGCAGCTATACAAGCATTAGGTGGCCTATTCATATTGGGAACATACAAGCTCTTGTCAAAAAGCGAAATATAATTATTCCTGATGTCAGATCCTATGTGTAAGGATGCCCATTCTCTTTTTTCGATATTTTTTAGAATTCTTGCCATGTAAACGAGTAAATCATAAAAGGTTTGCACTTTATCTTGTATGATCATCACCGTGTTGAATCCATATTTTATGGCGTTATCAACTATCTTTTCGTTTGCTCTGTCATAATCTGCTTCGCCGTTTGGCAAATACTCATAGTTGAAAAATCTTACCAAATGGGCAATTTCAGATTTTTTGATGAGCTCCATCACCTCATCGTACTTTTTATCTGCTTTAGGAGGCACGAGGAAATATACTGCATCAAAGTAATAAAGTGGATAGGCCAATTGGCTCCAAATGTGTTTGGAAAAAGTTGCTAGATTGTCTTTGCCCAACATTTCAGTAAAATGGTAATCAATAGGCGCAGTGTCCCAACCAATTTCATTGAATGCTAAATAGTAATTTCTGATTCTGTCTTCATACGTATTTGCGTAAAATGTGCCATTGGGTCTCCCAAAGCGGTGCAACCACCTCATGAACGGTAGACATATTGTTTTTCTTCCTGCTAATCTGAATTTCTCATGGATGTAACCTTCCTCGCCTCCAAATCCGCGGAATCTTGAATTAAAACCAAGCCAAGCTTCCTTGCGACAGACAAACAAACCTAAACCGTGCATTTGAATTTCAAATGGATCATCAGATGCATTCTTAGCTTCTTGATCTGCATACCAAACGCCATACATGCCTCCACCCCACTCTGGGCGGAAACTAGAACCATAATTTTCCGCACGCAAATCATCGTAAATCATCGGTCCTTGGAAAAGATCCAAACTATCGGGTTGGCTATCAAGGAAATTAAATAATTTATGCAAAGAACCTGCTGTCAACAAAACATGAGAATCAATACTCATCACATATTCTGTCTGGGCTTCCCTGAAAAACAAATCTCTTGTAGCCGTGCCGTTGAATTCATCAAAAGGGAGATATCGATAATTGGGTATGCTACTCTCTAGTTTTTGCAATGCTTCTCCTACAGCGCCTCCCGGATGGTTATCAACGATCAAAAAATGTACCTTATCCATGACCTCTGGGTGGTAAAGCCTCAATGATTGGACAGTAAAATACACACCATCATAATCATCGTAGGTTGCCATTCCGATTGTCAGAGCTCCTTTTTTGATACCATTAAAATTGGTAATTCGAGCAGGATTCTGTTCTTTGACTTCCCAGAAATTATAGATTTCACCTTCATACTCCTCTTTGTAATATTCATCCAAAAATTGCAACATTCGCTCTCCCAAATACTTTGGAGAAAATGCATTTAACTCAAATAGATGATGGTCGGGTGTTTTATTGGTGTAGTGTTTGATCCAAGTAAAATGGATTGCCCACAGAGGTATATTAATTTCGCTCGTTGATTCTTCCTTGCCTTGGCTTGCAATGGTCAAATCAAAAGTGTTATCAGATTTTTTATCTTTGGTTTTGACTCCAATACTGATACTTTCCTGACTCAAATGGTTGTATCCAGAAATTCCACCTTCATCGCCTATGAAAATCAAAGATGGTATCTCTTGTGTTGGATCAACAATGATGGGAATGAAAATATGACTCAGTGCTTCTAGGAAATAATTTTTGTTTGGGTCAAAACTGTCCCAAAAACCTTTAAAACCTACCGTAATGAAATCCAAAGATTGCTTTTGAGCATAGGCTTTTTCAATGAGGCCAAGTTCAATAAGCTGTTGGAAAGATGCTTCTAAATGCTCTATTTCTGGTGGAGTTTCATTTTGAACAATTGACCTGATGTGTTCAAAAATTTGACTTTTTTCAGATTCACCGTCAATGAGTGAATATAAAACGACGGAACTTGGATGTAGTACAATGGGAGAAAAAGTGGAATATGGATATACCACCAGATATCCCCCCGACTTTTTAGCATAGAATCCTTGCTTTCTTATATAGCGCATAGAGATTTATGTTATGTTATATGGCAAATACTTAAAATTTACCAAATATAGGTATCAATTAAATATTTGCAGCAGAAAGGTCGACCTTAAACTGGTGTGGTTGTCAAAGGAAATGTTGCAAACAATGGCCTTGTTGTTCCAAAAGTTGTGATCATTGCACAAGTGGTACCAACTGCAAAAAGCTGAGTCAAAGTTTCTTTCTCTTCTCCTTTATCAACTACTCCCGAATTTGGACTTGCCCAAAGTACTTTGGCCAAAGGAATGCCCAAAACGACGGCTGATGCTCCTGCAATTTTTTTAAGGGCGCTTCTTCTTGAGTTGTCTTTATTATTGTTTTCCATGTCTTTAAGGTCAAATTTTAATTAAATGATTGTTCTGTTCTACTCGTGCTTTTTACAGCTTGAGTGCCAAAAATAACCAAGATCAAGAGTAATATGATGATACCCCACTGGCCCATGGTAGGTATTGGTCCAGAATTGTCAATCAAAAGAGAAGCACATTCACCTGTTGTAGCGCCTGGTTGTACCACTTCACTGATGCCTGAGTCATTGACTATAAAATGATATTCCCCTCGTTGACATTCTAATTCTCCACAATCCCTTAAATCTACATATCCAAATCTTCCATCATCTGTCATGACACCTAAATATCCTGAAGTACCTTGACCCCAAGGACCAAATTGAGCAAAAATGTGATACATAAATAAAGGTGATGAAGAGAAACCCATTAACGGCAATGCACTCACATCAGTACCTAGAGGTAGAACAGCTGCATCATTATAAGTATTTCCAGTAACCTGTTCATAAATACTAACACCAGGTCCAGGTACTATATAAACCTCGCCCAATGAACTAAGAAGTGTAAAATAATAACCTCCTCCCAAAATAAATTGAACAGAAGTTGCATTATTTGGCAGATAATTGGCATTACAATCATTCCCGGAAACAAAAGGACCTTGACACTGGCTAGAAACCTTACTCGGTAAAGCAAAGCAAGCCAAAAGCATGGCAAATAGAGTTAATTTTAAGCGATTCATCTTTATGTAGGTTTAGGAAGCCTCGAAAGTATGTAAAAATAAGCTATTGGTGTATCAAAAAGTGCAACTTTCAAGCCAAGATGGCTTATTTACTTAAAACTTTAACATTTAGAGCATTTTGAAAGATCAAAACAGCCAATTCAAGCAAAGAAAGTGGAAAATTTTTGGACAAAGTTCGTGAATAATCCATTTTTCTATGCTTTGTTAATAATTCCGCTTTTTAAAATTTGTGCAGTGCAACCCTTTAAGCCGAAAGTCAAGAATTTGCTAACCCTTTAGTATATTTGTTCGTTACTTATGTACAGGATAATCAACATATTAATTATAACCAACTTAGCGTACTTTGGAATCATTACCAATGCCTCCGCTCAATGCCCTTACCCCAACTCAACCGAAGTACCAAAAATCCCAATTACTTATAGATTGTCCGCAACTTTGGATGTTGTCGAAAAAAAAGTAGTAGCCCATGAAAATGTCATCTGGACCAATACTTCTGATGAGACAGTGAGTGAATTGCGATTTTACATGTACATGAATGCTTTCAAAAATATGGAATCTACTTTTTTGAAAGGCAGTGGAGGGGTAATTTTTGGCTCGGACATAACAAAAAGATCAGCCAATGAATGGGGATATATAACAATTAGCAAACCCCGATTGATAAGCGAAGAGACAGACACTTTGATTTGGAAATACATACAGCCCGATGATGGAAATAAAGGTGATGAAAGTGTATTGCAAATGATTTTGCCAAAGGCTGTTTTACCTGGAGAATCTGTCACCATATCCATGAATTTTGTTTCAAAACTTCCTAAATTCATTGCAAGAGCAGGTTATAGTAGAGATGATTATTATGCTTTTTTACATTGGTTTCCGCAATTGGGTGTTTTTGAAAAAAATAAAGAAGGCCAATGGGCGTGGAATTGTCATCAATTTTTCAGACAAACAGAGTTTTTTGCAGACTTTGCCAATTATGAAGTGGAATTGACCTTGCCAGAACATTTGGTAGTCGGTGCGAGCGGTTGTATATCAAAAACTTTGGGTGTAAATAATAAAACGCAAATACTAAAGATCAAAGCAGATGATGTCATCGATTTTGCATGGATTGCTTATCCTCATTTTGTAGAACACCGATCAGATTGGAAGGGCGTAGAAATCAAATTGTTGATACCACCTGAGCACGGGGCAATGGCAGATAGATACTTAAATGCGCTTAAAAATGCATTGGACTTTTTTGAAGAAAAAATAGGAAGATATCCCTACCCTTCCATCACTTTGGTTGATCCACCAATGCATGGCCTTGGTTCAGGATTTATGGAATATCCGATGCTCATCACTTGTGCTTCTTTTTATTATGTTCCAAAAAGCATCCGTACCATCGAGTCACTAGCCGTCCACGAGTTTTCTCACCAATTTTTCATGGCCATTCTTGCGAGTAATGAAAAGGAGGAAGCATGGATGGATGAAGGTTTCGTCAATTTCTTTGAAGATGAAATCATGGATTATTTTGGCGGCAGAAAAAGCTCCATGTTTGATATTTTTGGCTACAACAGTGGCAATATGGAAAGATCTAGGTCGGAATATACTTCATTACCTTTAAAGGAAGTAGGTCCTCTTGCCAGACCAGGTTGGGAATTTAATGAAGGACATTACAAAGGGCTAGTTTATGCAAAGACCTCTCTAGTACTTCAAACTTTGAAGGGTTTGGTTGGTGAAAAAACCTTCTACCAAATCATGAGACATTATTATGATACATTCAAATTCAAACATCCTAAAGAAAAAGACTTCATTCAATCAGTAAAAGACATCATAGGTGATACTTTGATCATGAATTTGAAGGTCGATGATTTCTTTGTTCAAACTTTGCATGGTACTGGTTATTGTGATTATCAAGTGGAAGGCATTGAAGATGGCACAACTCAAAATATCATTCACTTAAAACGAGATGGATCCTTGATTATTCCAGTAGAAATTAAAGTCAATTTTGAAGATAATTCCTCGCAATTATTTGAATGGGATGGTAAAATTGAAACGCTTCAAATTTCTGTTCCAAGAAATAAAAAAATCAAGTCAGTAATTATCGATCCAGATCACAAAGTATATCTAGACATTAACTTCAACAACAATAGTTTTATTCAAAAAACCAGCAAAAGACCACCGACAAATTATGCCATTAAATCAATGACTTGGTTGCAGCATTTATTACAAACCGTCAACTTTTTGATCTGATGATGGAAACGGTAAAAAGTGTCGGTCAATTATTGAGAAAATGTAGCCACTTAATTCTTTTTAAATACATTTCTGGATTTTTATTGTCGGCAATATTGGGCGTTTTCATTTATTCAAAAATGAATCAGGGGTTAGGAAATTCTGTTGAAATGGAAAAATTGATTTTTGGATTTGACAGAACTGTAGTCGATGATATATTAAACAACGATCCTAGTATTTTAAACAGTTTATTGCCAAAAATAGGCTTGATATTTGGATTGTATTTTTTGATCACGAATTTTGTTTCCAGTGGAATTTATTCCTCCATTTCAAACAATCATTTTGATTTGAAAAACTTTGTGAAAAATGGCTTGAAAAACTATTTTCCATTTCTTGCAATATCTCTTTGTTTCTATTTAGTGTTTCTAATTGTGGGGTTTTTATTATTCTTTAGCTATGCGTCCATCCTAGGAAATCCATTCAATGATTACACGACTGAAATTCCATTTTTCTACAGCTTGCTTATCGTGATTTTCCTATTTTTAGTTTTTTGTAGTTATTTATGGTTGTGGTCAATCCATGCAAAATTTCACTACTTGAGTGATGGAAAACTCTTTTTATCGTTGAAAACTGGCTTCAAAAGTCTCATGGTAAATTTTCGCCAATCCACACTTTTATTACTTTTCTATTGGCTTACATTGCTACTATTGATGGCCATCATGAATTTATTGCAGGGTTTAAACAGTAGTCAATCTTGGTTTGTTTTGATTCTATTGATTTTGGGCATGCAAATCACTATCTTGTTGAGGTATTTTTTACAGTTTTTTGTGGTTGGATGGGTTTATCAAGGAATAGTAAATATACATTTACGTTCTCAAAATTGAACATCCACAGGTAGGAAATAGCATATCAAAAGCAACAGTAAATTGAAGGGAATACGCTCAAATTAACTTTTATGCTTTTCAAGCTGCATGTTCATTAGATTGGATTTTCTGCTCTTTTAGATGATAAGGCCTGCTAAAAGCATCCGGGCGTAACTTAAAATGATATGCCAATTTTATTACCATATCTTTACTAATATTTCTCCTATAATTCAATATATCACTGATCAATTGTCTTGAAATACCCAATTCTTTTGCCAATTGGACATTTGAGATCTTTTCATCCTTCATAATTGAGCGGAGAATTTCAACAGGATTCATTTCTGGAGCAGTTGTATTTACCCTACGATCATACTCATCAATTAGAACTTCCAAAAGCTCTATCTCATCAATGAATTTCTCATTGTTCTGAAACACCAAATTTTCATGGATTTCACAGTATTTATTGTATTGCGCAAAATCTGCAATTTTCTTATATTTCATTTTTATTTTTTAAAAAGGTCGATTGTACAAACATTTACTTTATCATACTCCTTATGTGTTCCCACGAATTTTATATAAAGAATTACTTCCTTTACTCCAAAATAATATCCACAGATCATTCTGTATTTGTTATTTCCTATATTAAAAACTATCCTACTCATTGCACCCTCGCCACATGTAATGAGATCTGCGGATTTAAAACTTTTTGTTACATCTTGAGGAATTGACCAATCCGTATAGGATAATTTTTGAAAGAATTGGTGGAAATAGTTCGCCATGTCCTTATTTTGATTGATCAGAACAAAAACATTACTTTTCTTTATGACTCTCACTTGCATATGCAAATATAAACTAAAAACTATTCGTACGCAATATGTGTACGAAAATCTAAAACGAACCATAAAATATGCATGTTCAAGATTTCAGTTGCTAGACATAAGCGTCACAATCTCAGTTGGAGTGAGATTTTGAAAAGTACTGGAGTTCGATATATTGTACACGAGCTTGGAACTGTGAGCCTGGAAAAGCAGGAAAAAACTTCATAAGTAGATTGAAATAAACTTCATCTGTGAGAAGACGAAAGAAGAGGCCTTTTCAATACAAAAACCCAAACAACCACAAAGGAATTTTATTTTTCACGCCAGAAATTACATCATCAATGACCACATAGCTATTATCCATGTTAGCTATTTGTTTGTAACTCTTATTGCTACCTCCGATTTCGAAAATATATTTTTCATCAACCAAAAAGTCTCCATATACAGATGAATTTACAGCGTGTTTGTGATAAAGTTGATTGAAAAAAAACAATTCCCTGAGTGCGCCTTTATTAATACCCATTTCATCAATGCTGTATGCCAAATTTGAATTATTTAAATATATTTTTTCTGGTTTTGTCAATATGGAATAACCCCTGCCTGCCGGATTCAATAAATTAACTAAACCTGCCTCTTCCAAATAATGAATATACCCATTCAAAGTTGCTTTGTTAAGATCCAAATTTTGAGACAATTTTGCAATATTTGGTTGATAAGGTACTTCTGTTGCCAGCATGTGCAGTAGCCTTTTTATTTTGCTGATATTTTGGACATTAGTCCCCAACACAAAAGGCATATCCACCTCCAAAGTATTGTTGATGACATTCTGGACCTTGAGATTAAAAGTCTTTTTATTTTTTCTGTAAAATGGGTAATAACCTGCTTTCAGATACTCGTTGAATAAAGGCAAGATTTTGACTTTATTGCTTATTTCCGCAGCAATGTCAATGTGATTTTTCAAAATATCCGGCAAAGAATATTTAGAAAAATTTTCATCCGTTTCCCAGTAAATATACTCTCGCAATGACAAACCTTGCATGGTATGCATCACTGCTCTTCTGCTCAAGTCAGCCTGGCCTTTATAAATCTGCAACATCGATGACCCGCTGAAAACCAAATGTAAATCACTATATAAATCATAAACCGATTTAAGGTCGCGACTCCATTCTTGGTGTTTGTGGATCTCGTCAATGAATAAATGGGTTCCTCCAATGTTGCGGTGGTATTCTGCTATTTGTGTGATTGTATAGCCTTGCACTGCCATATTATCCATACTGATGTATAGGGCCTTCGTAGACTTACCAAAATCTTCCTCTATTTTTTGGAGCATAAGGGTAGTCTTGCCAATTCCTTTGGCACCTTTGATTCCTACCAATTGCTCTTCCCATGGTATGGCATCCATTTCTGCTCGTCGATACCATCCTTGATTGTTCTGCAGGTATTGTTGGTGATATTTATACAATAATTCCACACAACAAAGTTATAAAATTTTATACAAGATATCAATAAAATTAAAAAATCTATTTTATACTTTCTTATAACGTTATATTTCATTAAATTATATATTAGATTTTTAATAATATAGATTAATACACCAACCATTTACTACAAAATATGATCATCAGACTAACCATATTATTAATATAATCGGTTAATGCACTAATCATTTTTTAAATATTATGGTCAGTCTACTAACCATTTTTATCATTATACTAGGCAAATATTTACTTTTGAAAGGAGTTATAATCCCAAAAACTCGCATTGAACTTCCATGTGTCCCTACTTCCGAAAGGGATTGAACTCATATTGAACAGCATATCGAGTCATTTAAAGCAATGGTATTTAAACAAAAATGTTATTTTCGCCACTCAATAAGGAGAAGCGGTTTATAGCTTCAAATAAAAAAAGGAATATGAAAAAAGTATTAGTAACGGGAGCAGCAGGATTCATAGGTTCTCATTTATGTGACAAATTTCTTGCTGAAGGTTACCACGTCATAGGAATGGACAATCTCATAACTGGCAATATGGATAACATTGCACACCTATTTCCGCTTAACAATTTTGAATTTTACCACCACGACGTCAGCAAATTCGTGCACGTGCCCGGAAATCTAGACTATATTTTACATTTCGCATCACCCGCGAGTCCAATTGATTATCTCAAAATGCCCATTCAAACTTTGAAAGTAGGCTCTTTGGGAACGCACAATTTGTTGGGATTGGCAAAAGCCAAGAATGCTCGTATTTTGATAGCTTCGACTTCAGAAGTATATGGGGATCCATTGGAACACCCACAAACTGAGGAGTATTGGGGAAATGTAAATCCCATCGGACCAAGAGGTGTGTATGATGAAGCCAAAAGATTTCAAGAAGCCATCACCATGGCATACCATACTTATCATGGATTAGAAACCAGAATTGTGAGAATTTTCAATACTTATGGCCCAAGAATGAGGGTCGAAGACGGCCGTGTACTTCCTGCATTTTTCTCACAAGCAATCAGAGGTGAAGGTCTTACCGTTTTTGGTGAAGGTGATCAAACAAGGTCATTCTGTTATGTTGATGATCTTGTCGACGGGATTTACAAACTTTTATTGAGTGATTACGCCATGCCAGTAAACATTGGCAACCCTTCAGAGATTACCATTATGCAATTTGCTAAGGAAATTTTGGCTTTGGTCAACAATCCAAAAGCACACATCATTTATAAAGATCTTCCAGTCGATGATCCAAAACAAAGACAACCAGACATCACTAAAGCAAGGAATATTTTAGGCTGGGAACCAAAATTCAATAGAGAGGAAGGTCTTAAACTTACTTATGAATATTTTAAAACGGTGGTTCAAGCGGTGGATTAATGGAATAAGTTCATAAAGTAAAAAGTTTGGAAATTGTGTTTTATAGTGAGACGCAAGACCTTGCGCCTTTAATATGTTTTGTTAATATGTTTAATCATTTAAAAGCCATAAACAAATAGACACCTACTCCATTGCGAAATTGCTAAAATTCAAAACTATTCGTTGAAAACTGATCATTGGCTATTGATAGCCACGAATTCACGAATTTTTTTCTAATTTCAGCGCTCAGCAAATTTGATTTCATAACGCTATGTCCCGCTAGGGACAATATGTTGGTACATCAAAAAAGGTAAGAGTCAATCGTGCCGTAGGTACGACCTATTTAAAGTATGGAGGAACAAGGCTTTTTATAAAAGTTGGCTGATAATTGGAATCTAATAACAAGCCTTCATTTTGATTAAATTGGTTAAAGCAAAAAACTGGTTACCCCCTCGCCTTATTCTCTGAAAATTGAATAAAATCAGCAATTACAGACTCCTGCTTGCTATACTTTGCAAAGGCAAATCTCAAAATCCTAGGATGATTTTTGATCATATTGAAAATCGCAATTCTATAATCATACGTTATTTTTTTTGCAATTTCAGGATGATGCATTTTTAATTGTGCTAGAAATTCGGGGAGTTGCGCTTTATTCCAAAGGCTGATTTTGATGTAATTTTTTACAAAATACCTGAATAACATTTTATCCTTCCAGACATGAAGTAGTTTTGAATCAATTTCCCCACGCTCCAAAGCTAATTTATAAGGTTCTGTGATGTATTCTATATTGGCTAAAATGGAGTTGATGTTTATATCTTTTGATACATTCTGATAGTGTCTGCCATAAAAGCCAGAAACTTCTTTTATAAATCCTACCTGATGACCCAAAATCAATCGATACAAACTTTCCCAGTCTTCACTGATGGTGTGTGATCTGTAAAAATCCAAAGCAATTGCTGCGCCTCGATTGTAGACGCTAGTCACGTGGGGAATAACAACTCCGTGAGGAAGTTTCAAAAACAACCAATTGCCCTCCATTATTTCAGGCAAATTTTCAATGATAGCGTCGCCTACTTTTTCATTGGTAAATTCCAGAAATACATTGGTGTGTCCAAAAACCAAAACCACGTCCTTTGTAGCATGAAATCGCTCTACAACTTTTGTAAAAAAATCATTTCTTGCAAGAAAATCATCGGCATTCAAAATAGTAGCCAAAGATCCGCATGCCTCTTTATAAAGAAGATTTACATAATTCCCTCGCCGACCCAAGTTTTCTGGATTACGTACAAGCCTAATTCTACTATCTGGGTAATTTTTCAATACTGCTTCCAAATCACCTTCCAAAGAATAATCATCGCCAATGATGATTTCTAAGTTTGGATAGTCCTGGTTCAACACAGACTTTAATGCCCTCTCAATAGAATCTATTTGATTATAATAGGTAATAAGAACACTAATCAAGGGTTGTATTGGCAATATTTCCAAACTTATGCTTAAATTTACATGTACAACAATTCTCAAATATAATGATTATTGCACTGGGATTGGAGGCGGCTGAGCCTACTTTGATAAAAAAATATTGTTCAGAAGGTTATTTACCAACTTTCAAAAAACTAATAGAAGAAAATTCATTTAGCGAAGCACTATCACCTTCCAGTATATCTAGTGGAAGTACTTGGGCTTCTGTTAATACAGGAGTAAATCCAGCAAAGCACGGTATTGGCTTCTACCACAGACAGCTCAAAAGCGGAACCTATGACATTGTAAAGAAGTACGCTGATGATATAAAAGCTGACCCATTTTGGAAAGGTCTGGTTGGGAAAGGCAAAAAAATGGCTATTCTGGACGCACCTGAAATATATCCAATTCAAGATTTTGATGGAATCATCATCGCAGGTTGGGGTGGCGAGGCATTAAACTTCAAAAGATCCTCTTGGCCACCTACTTTATTGGATGAAGTGATTCATAAGTTTGGCGATCATCCACTCACTGGCTGGTACCAGCGCGTACCTACTGACGTCGCATCTTGGAAAGAGCTGCTGGGTAAGTTGGAAACAGGTATGAAACAACGCATCCAAATGTATTCCAGCTTATTGATGGAGCAAGAATGGGACTTATTTTACGCAACCGTAGCAGAAACTCATTGGGTTGGGCATTTTTTCTGGCATTGGATAGAAGAAAAACATCCCAAACACCAAGCAGAAATGGCCAAAGAATTTGAAGATAGCATTTTGAAAATATATCAAATGTCTGATGATCTTTTGGCCAAGCTTATGGAACTGAGACCTGATGCCGAAGTCATCATCTTTTCAAATACGGGAATGGGGCCAAATTTCAGTGGACGACACTTGGTTCCACAAATATTAGAACAACTTGACCTCAGTCCAAAAACAAACTCAGGTATACTTCCACAAAAAAAGTGGGGACATCACAGTGTCAAAAAAGTAGAAGATTTGGTCGGAGCTAAAAATATAGAATTTGTCAAAAAAATATTTCCTGAGCGCTTGTGGGATAAGTGGACAAGAAAATTTTTGACCTCTGGAAATAATTGGAAAAATAGCAAAGTATTTGAAGTGCCTGCAGATTATACTTCTTGTTTACGAATCAACCTCATTGGACGAGAACCTGAAGGAAAAGTAAAGGATGGTGCAGAATATGATGCCTTGTGCCAATTAATTATAGATACCTTTATGGAGTTGATCAATCCTGCCACCGGAACCAAAGCTGTATCTAAAGTCATCAAAATCAGGGACTTATTTAAAGGAAATTTGGTCAATGATCTACCAGATTTAGCCATTGTTTGGAAAGGAGATGCACCAATAGATGCTCTATATTCAAATAAAATCAAAAAGGTAGCGGGTGATTTGGGAGACAAAAGAAGTGGAGCGCATTTACCTTATGGTTTTGTAGCCATCGCTAATAATAAGCTCAAACCTTTTCCTGATCGCGAATTTATCATAGAAGATATAGCTCCGACCATCATGAATATGTTGGGTGAACAACCGACTCCCAATTTGGATGGGAAAGTCATCCAACGTGAAGCCTTACCAGTTTTGATAGCTTGATGCAATGATCTATAATCAGCTAGGGCAAACCGATTTGATGGTTTCGAAAATGGGAATTGGTTGCTCAAAATTGGGCGCCTCTATGCTTTATGATCATACACACAAAGTGGAAGAGCTCTTACAAACGGCCATAGCTGGTGGAGTAAATTTTTTTGACATGGCCAATGTTTATGCCTTTGGTCAAACCGAATCACTCATCGGGTCTTTACTGCAGTCCAAAAGAAAAGACATTATTTACGCGACGAAGGGAGGCAAAATTCCAAGCCGACTTGCCTCTCTTGCCAGATATGCGCTTCCCATCGCCCCAATCATCAGACCTTTATTGAATGAGAGCGGCAAAAAAATAAAAAAAGAAGCAAAACGAAGGCAAAATTTTCAGCCAGCATATCTGGAAAATGAATTGATGGCAAGCTTGAAAAGACTTCGAACAGATTACATTGACTTATATCAACTGCACAGTCCATTTTTGACAGATTTGGCAACTCCAGGACTCTTTGAATGGCTAACAGAACAAAAAAAAATAGGAAGATGTCGTGCTATCGGAATTTCGGTTAATACGATTGAAGAAGCAGTTTGGATTGTAAAAAACGAACAGGTAGATTGTTTACAAATACCCTACAATGCTTTGCAAAATGAAGCAGAACTAAATCTTTTTCCTCTTTTGAAAGATAATCAAATTGGGATATTAGCAAGAGTACCATTTGCACAGGGCTTACTCACATCCAAATATGCAAAGGATGGGGAGAACTTCTCAGAAAAGTTGATAGAATCCAGAAAGCAAGCCAACCAGCAAAATATTTCTATGGAAGAATTTGCCTTGCGCTATTGTGGTAAAGCTTCACAAGTTCATGTGGTTTTACCCGGGACAAGCTCCAAAGAACATTTATTAAAGAATTTGGAGGCATTTGGTTAAAAAGTGACCATTACCAAAGTTTATTTAAATAGAATTTTATATATATTAGATAATTTTCATCTTTGACATAATAATAGAATATAAATCAGCAGTATTCATATGTTACCATCAAAAAATCAGCTCCAGACCATTGGTTTATTCAGCATCATCCTTTTTGGTTTATTGTATCTTTTTAGAAACTATATTTTTGGAAGGCATTTGTTTTTATTTGACGATATTGGCAATGATTCCCTATCTATATATTATCCCAGGTTGCTAGAGTTTTTGCATCTTGCCAAAGAAGGTTTTCCAACAACATGGTCATTTCACAAAGGAATAGGAGCCAATTCATTTGATAATAATATGATGGATTTTACAAACTGGCCTAGATACCTTTTAGATGCTAAATCACAAGCAAGTTATATTTTATACAGACAATTATTCAGAATAGGAGTAAGTGCAATATTCATTTATCATTATTTCAAATTGTTACCTATTTCTGCTATTTCACGGAGTATAGGCACCATTTTATACACTTTTTGTGGATACATGACTTTGACGGCAAGTTGGTATGCCCATACAGAATACATGATGAATTTTGCCATTTGCTTATTCGGAATTGAAATGCTGCTACAAAAAAATAAATGGTGGCCACTTTCGCTCGGAATGGTATTGATATTCAGTCCTAAAATTGTTTTCTTTTTTGAATTTTGTGTCATTTATTATTTATTGAGAATCGTTTCTGAATCTGACTTTAGCTTATCAACATTCAAAAAACATACAGTTTCGGTTCTAAAAAGTGGCCTGCTTGCCTTTTTATTGCTCGGACCATTTCTTGGCTCCATGATCTACGAAGTCATTTACAGCCCGAGAGTTGGAGGTGATGTTGGCTATAATAAGGAACTTTCTTCTAATCCAGTTTTTGGGCTAGGTCCGACTTCTGAATATTGGACAGCAGCCTTACGCTTTTTTTCAAATGATTTTCTGGGCAGTGGCAATAAATATATTGGTTATTATAATTATCTGGAGGGACCAAATTTTTACATTGGGCTGATAACTCTATTGGTTTTCACTCAGGCTTTCACCTTATTCAGTAAAAAGAAAAAGATCATATTTGGAAGTGTACTTTTGTTTTGGGCACTGCTAGTGACGTTCCCTTACTTAAGACATGCATTCTATTTTTTCTCAGGAAATTATTACAAAGGGGCCGTATCCATCTTCTTACCATTTACGTTTTTATACATAGCTATTATGTCTTTAGATGCTATTTTGAAAGAACAGAAAGTTAACTTGCTATTATTGTGGGCAAGTTTTCTGGCTTTGGTAACACTTTTATTTTTTGGCAATTCAATTAATGAGCAGATCAGTGGAGATATTGCAAAAATGAGTGGTGTTTTCTTATTCATTTATGCGGTAATTTTTACCTTTTTTGCAAAGACCAAAATGGTAAAGGGAGTAAGTTATGCCCTATTTGCCATTATATTTCTTGAATTGATGTACATGGGTAACATTACACTCAATAGCCGATTGGATGCAGCACCAACTAAGACAGCTTTCAAAAAAAGAATAGGTCACAACGATTATTCCAAAGAGGCCGTTGATTATGTAAAATCACTGTCAAAACCTTTCTATAGAATTGAAAAAGCCTTTGGTTCATATAAAACTGGTTTTAACGATGCCTCAGCACAAGGTTATTTTTCAACCAAAAGTTACGATTCATTCAACCATAATCATTACATCACTTTTTTGAAATCTTATAAATTACTGCAAGGTGATAAAGAAGAAAATACAAGGTGGGTAATGGGATTAGTATCTTCCTTTTATGTGCATCCATTTTTCTCTACCAAATACTTTTTTACGACGCCTACAACAGACATTTACGTTTCTAAAGCGCATTACCGGCCCATAAAAACGCTCAACGGCATCAACATTTACCAAAACGTCAATTACATTCCTTTTGGAATTCCCATTGAAAATTATTTTACAACTTCGGCATTTGAAAAATTAAAGGATGAAACGGCAATACAAATGTCATTGTATGAAAACATCGTGGTCGAGGACAAAGATCTGCCATTAGTTTCCCAACTCAAACCAGCCAAACCCGATGCAATTCCATTCCCCAGTATGCTGTCTTATTTGAGTGAAGGACTTTCCAAAAAAGCAATGAAAATGGAATCATTTACAAATAATAAAATCACAGGAAGTATTGACATCACTAAGCCAAGTGTGGTAGTTTTTTCCATGCCTTTTGATGCAGGTTGGCATGCCAAAATTGATGGTAAAAAAAGCCCTTTGATCAAAGTAGATGCTGGCCTCACAGGACTGCCCATAACGACGGGAAAACATAAAATAGAACTTCATTTTATTCCTCCATTTCTGTATCTTGGGTGTGTTTTGGCACTTTTGGGTATTGGTTTATTGGTATACACCATTTATTTGGAACGCCGAAAAAGTGCACTTAACTGAGATTTTAAGGGGAAAACTGATCAGCGCTAAGATAAAGGATTTGCTAGACAAGAAGGTCTTATTAAATTCCAAGATGAATGTCAAAGCTCCTCCATATTTTAGAATTTAGATAAATAAGGTTTTAAATATTTACCTTTCAATTCCTCTAGAATTTCTGACCGACCAAAATAAATCAATGGCACTAAAAAAAGCAATAGGATCAAAAGATTTTTCAATAATAACTTGCCCCAAAAGTGATCAATATTCATGAAGTTGAGCCCAAGAAATGTCAATGCACCCAATGCAAAAATCCACAAAGTATTTGCATGTAAAACATTCATATTCCACTTTTTATAAATAAACCAAGACTTCGTCACATTAAAAACAATCAGCGATAATCCTGCTGCTATTCCAGCACCGTAAACACCATAAATTGGAATGAGAAGGTAATTAAAAAGGACATCACTTACAATCAAAATAATACCTGCCCAAATATTAAATTGATAGTTTTTACTGTAAGCAATGATGTGGTCATTTACACTGCATGCCATATTTACAAAATACCCAAGAGCAATGAAAAAAATCACATATTTATAAGTAATTACTTCACTAATATTAGAAGATAATAGTGGTAATAAATCCAAATTTGCCCAAATCAATAAAAATATCAAAATACCAAAAGCCAGCAAAAAATCTGAGGATTTACGATACTTTTCCAAGACTTTTCCATAATCCCCGCTTGCCATTGCTTTGGAAATAACTGGAGCATATAAAGCAACAATAGAGATATAAGGAATGAGGATCAAGGTAGCCATGTAGCTATTGATGGCATAAATTCCATTTTCTTTGAAACCTGCTATAACCCCTAACATCGACAAGGTGATTTTATCAATGATGGTATAGGAAATCGTCATGAAAATCCCAGCAAAAGCATAGGGAATGATTTCTGATTTAAATCTGGGAGCAAGAAATTGTCGATTGAACCATGTGAATCCATTTTTATTCAATGTGTATAAATACGTCAACAATATAAGCCATTCAAATAAAAGGATCAGTGGTATTGACTTCAATGTACTGTCAATAGAAATAACTTTTTTGATGGCCAAGAAAAACACCAAACCCGTCAATAATTTAAATATGAAACTGGTTACGAATGTCGTCAGAGATACTTTTTGATAATTGTGTAAATATTTAACTATTATTTGATTCTGGACAACCAATACAATCAAGAAAGATACCACCCATTTATAAGCCTCAACAGTCATCAAAAATTTAGAACCAATAAGGTCATTAAAATACAAAAGTGTGTGCATGAGCAAGATCATTGCCAAACTCATGGAAAGTCCGCCGAGGATACACAAGCTCAATAATCCATTATTTTCCCCATTTTTTGTTTCGAATATTGGGAAAAACTTGAGGGGTAGCGCACCTATACCTGTTCCTCCGAGTAATGCAATCACGGTTGCAGCAGTTAGTAAAAAATCAAAAAGGCCCTTGAAATCCAGATCTGCTGAAAAAATAAATAGGTTATTTACCGCACCGACAATCAATGTCAAGCCAGAAATGAAGAAGTGAAAGACACTTTGAGATTGCATCTTACTCATTCCTCCAATGTTTTTTTAAACCTGAGTATACTTTCTTCCATCAGTTTTAAATATTTGGCTGTAATTATCTCCCAATTGTATTTTTCCCTTGATTTATTGAAAGCCAGTCTGCCCAATTGCCACATTTTACCTTCGTCTCTTATCAATGCATCAATGGCATTTTTGATGGCTGCTACATCGTGGCAAGGCACACAAAGACCCACATCCTGAATCATTTCCAAACAACCTGTACCATCTGAAGTGATGACTGCACAATGATTGGCCATGGCCTCCATCAGGGAAACACTGGAGTTTTCATGAGAAGAAACTAAAACAAATATTTTTGCTTCAGAAAGGAGATCTTTATATACCTGAGTATCACTATTGAGCCATCCATGTAATACTATTTTTGTCGCCGACTTTTTAGCCAGATTTTGTAATACACTCATTTCTGGACCATCCCCACAAATATGGACTTCGTATCCAATGTCCTTTTCTGAAACTGCCAAAATCAAATCCTTAAATCCTTTTCTTTCGAGCAACCTTCCGGTCGATAAAATGATGTTTTGTTTTTTTGATTCGACAAGGTTTTGAGTTATTCCATATTCTATGATGAGTCGTCTTGTTTGCAATGCTTCAACCCAAACTTTTTCCCGGAGCAAGTCCATTAAATAAACCGAAGGCGAAACAATAGCCATGGCGTTTGCAATAACTTGTTGGATAAAAGGTTTTGTAAACAGGTGCAAAAATTGGAATCTATCAGGGTTGTAACCTGGCACATCACTACCGTGTATGGTTACAATATAAGGGATTTCATAAGTCCTTTTCACCCAAAGTGCCAATAAACCTGTAGGAATAAGAAAATGGCAATGACAAATATCGTACGTTTCTTTTGCCATCAAGTCTCTGATCACCTGCTTGGCATTGCGCAAAAACATCAATTGCTCCAATGGTGTTGAAATATTGATTTTTTGGCGCCAACTTCCAACTCTGTAAATATTCACACCACCAAAGAATTCAACCTTGGCAAGTGTCGGATGGTGCATAGTGACCACATCCACAGTATGACCGCTTTTCACAAAACGCTCACTCAACTCTCGCCCAATGGGTGAAGCTCCTCCTCCCAAAGGCGGATATTCAAAGTTGAGAACTAAAATGCGCATGTCTATTTATTTTCGAAAACTTCCTTTACCAAATAAGGTCGATTGTTGGTGGTTTCAAAATGCGACTTTACTAAAATATCCATGATGAGACCCGAAATAAAAATGACGAGGCCAATCATAAAAGTAAATAAGGTCAGCATCAACCATAGTGTATCTGATAAATCTTGCCCTATCAAAAACTCCCGAACGGTCATTAAACCAAAAAGAAAACTCAGAAAAACGAATCCAAATCCAAGTGCTCCCAACAAATGTAATGGACGCAGCGCGTATTTTTTCCAAAACCAGACGGCAATCATATCAATGAGTCCCTTTACAGATCGACTCCAAGTATATTTGGTCAGACCTTTGGTGCGAGCGCGATGATTGACCACTACCTCTCCGACTTTAAAACCTTGAATTTTTAAAATTGCCGGAATAAATCGGTGCATTTCTCCATACAAATTTACGTGATCAAAACATTCTTTGCGGTAGACTTTGAGGCTACAACCACTGTCATTGATGCCATCATTGATGATTTTGGACCGCAAAAAATTGGCAACTCTTGATACCACTTTTTTGGAAGTGGTATCCTTCCTGTGTTTTCGCCACCCAGAAACTACGTCTAAGTTTTTCTCAAAAAGATGAGCGATCATTTTGGGAACTTCGGCAGGATCGTTTTGTCCGTCGCCATCCAAGGTGATGATCAGATCATTGATCGCGGCTTTGATCCCTGCATCCATAGCGGCTGTTTGTCCAAATTGTTTCCTAAATGTAATGACTTTGATTGGCGTCAGTGCTCTTAAAACCTCCAAGGTATTGTCCTTTGAATTGTCATCAACCACAATAATCTCAAAATCAGTGAATTGCGAATGTTGACACATATCAACAATCTCTAAGTAGAGGTCTTTGATATTTTCCGCTTCATTGAAAACAGGAATGACAAAAGATAAAGATGGTTTACTGTTCAAGGTTAAATTTTTTGGCATCAATTTATTGCTTTGAGCGTCGTTTTTTGGTAGAAGTCAGAAGGCTTATGGAATTTACATTTTGTTGCCTCTTAACTACATCATGCAAAATAAAATAAATATTAGGTTTTTTTACCATATAATATAATAATATCTTTGACATAGTCCTTACCTTTCGCAATATTTCAAGCCAGTGAAGTTGCTTGGTATGACTTTTTCTTTGTACACCCCATTCAAAAACAGTAATAGCTTGTTGTATGAACTCCAATAATTCCAAAAAAATTCTTCTCACTGGTGTGGCAGGTTTTATTGGTCATCATTTAGCCGTCAAATATCTTTCAGAAGGAAATCAGGTCATCGGTATTGATAATCTGAGAGTAGATGATAGTGTAAACTTCAAAAGTCAGCGTATAAAAGATCTTGAAACCCGGTCTGCCTTTATTTTTGAAAAAATAGACATTAGGGATCGGGAAGCTGTTTCTGATTTGTTTCAAAGACATACATTTGATCTCATACTTCACTTAGCTGCAAGGACAGGAGTTAGAGAGTCATCAGAACAATATGCGGATTATCTAAATACCAATGTCAATGGCACTTGTCACCTATTTGATGCAAATGTGGATCAAAAATGCCCAATTATTTTTGCAAGTAGTTCTTCCGTTTATGGAGACAATCACATCATGCCCTTTTCAGAAGATCAAAAAATAGCCTCGCCATTATCTGTATATGCAGCCTCCAAAGCCTCAGCCGAACTCTTGGCCTATCATTATTCCAAAAACTTTGGAATGCCCATTACTGCTTTGCGCTTTTTCACGGTTTATGGTCCCTGGTGTAGAAAAGACATGGCGGTGTATAAGTTTTTTAAAGCTATTCAGGAAGGAAAAGAGATCACCTTGTTTGATGAAGGGCAGTTGTTGAGAGATTTCACTTTTGTGGATGACATCGTGGAAAGTATTTTTTTACTTTCATCACTGACAGCCAGCGGTCATGCCAAATTTGAGGTTTACAACATTGGCAATGGAAATCAATCCAAAGTTATTGATTTGGTACGTTTGATAGAAGTTTCGCTTGGAAAGACAGCAATCATAAAGTTTCAGCAGAAAGTTGGTGAAGACATGGAGGCTACACAAGCCAATGTCGATCAGTTATTTGAGAAGATTCGATTCAAACCTGCAACGACTTTGAGTGAGGGTATAATGAAAACTAGAGATTGGTTTTTGAGCAATGACTAAAGTTTAAGGGTTAATGATTAGTGGTTAATGATTAGTGGTTAGTGGTTAATAGCGAAATGGGATCTGGATGAAGAAAACTCGCTTACCCTTACTATTTACCACGAATGAAATGTTGAATGGTTGAGCCAAGGTGTGCCTTGGCTTCAAAGCAAAATCCTAAAAAACGTTTATTCCATCCTGAAACGTCAATCGATATATCTCTCCTTTGCGACCAAACTTGTTTTCGTAAGCTGCTAAAACATCAACACAACATTGATCTATGACATCTCGGTGTACAAAATTAATGGTACAACCACCAAATCCGCCACCCATCATCCTTGCGCCTAAATTCCCAGGGTAATTATTAATATAATCCACCAAAAAATCAATTTCTGGAGTTGTAATTTCATACAGATTTTTCATGCCACTATGTGCTTCTCTTAAGATTACACCTAGCTCATCCAATCGATTTTCTTTCAAAGCAGAAACGAGTTTAAATACCCGTTCATTTTCTTCAATCACATAAAATGCTCTTTGGTAGGAAGTTTCATCGATTTGGGCTTTGTGTTCCATCAGCATTTCCATTGTCACATCCCGTAAGGATTTCACCGCAGGGTATTTTGTTTGTATGATTGACGCCACTGATTCACAAGAAGCTCTTCTATTGTTGTATTCAGACTCAGTCGCAAATTCATGCGTTTGCATAGAGTTAATCAAAAACATGGAATATTGACCTAAGTCCATAGGGAAATGCGACGTTTCCAGATTCCTGCAATCCAACAACATTACTTGATCTTTTTTGCCAAATAACGTAGCATATTGATCCATGATGCCACACTTTATGCCGATTCCATGTTCAGCTGCTTGGGCAATCAAAGCGATTTGTTTTCTAGTTAAATGCCAATCATTCAATTCTGATAGACCAAATATCAGTCCACCGCACATTGCTGCTGATGATGACATACCTCCTCCTTGTGGAATCGTTCCACCAAAAATACAATTGACAGGTTTAGATTGGTGTCCCCTCAAATTGAGTTGCACAAAAACAGACTGCACATACCTCATCCAAGTTTTACTGGCGGAAACAATGTCTATATCTGGATTAAAACTGAGACTTTCTGCCACATCATGGGCAACTATGGTATGATTTGAATCTTTATTTTCACTTACGGCAAAGACCATGTATCGATCTATTGCTGCAGGTAATACAAATCCATAATTGTAATCTGTATGTTCTCCGATCACATTGATGCGACCAGGTGCTTTTACAAACACTTCAGCATCAGCTCCAAAGCTCTGGCGAAAGTGTAAACTCCACTCTTTTTTCATATTATTTTCTCAGTTAAAATATCGGCTAGAATGATTGAGAAGTTTGTTTCTGGGGCTTGCCAAAGTAAACAGGTGACCACTTTATCACCATATAAAAGACTAAAGAATACGCCAGTGTGCCCATAAAAAAGTTTTTTATGAAAGGTGCGCCTTGACTCAAAGCCATCATAAAACCACCAAATGTTCGAGGTAATAGTGCTTGGGTATTTACATCTTTACCAATAAAATACCAGTATTGAAAATCTGAAATAATCCAAAATACAAAACTAGCTAGTACTGATGAAGTCACCACCCACATCATGTTTTTGAAGGTAGGAATGATTTTCCCAATATACATAATGAGTAAAAAGCAAGCAGAAATTACCCACCATCCATCACTCAAAATTCCATACGCTCCGCCATAAACCCATTGGTTGATTGCCATATCAGTCACCAACATCATGACCAATCCCAAAACTGGTGCGCCATTATTTTTATTCCATAAATGGCCACATAGCAAACAAAATGCACCAACTAAAGTGTAGTGGGTAATGATACTAAGGTCATAAGCATTTGCTGCAAACCTCAAGATGGCCAATGTAGTTAAAGAAAGGACGATGCCCAAAAGATTCCTAGATTGCATATTTGTTAAAATATTCCAAGATGTATGATGAATGAAAATAATCGGCACAAAAATAGAGAATACTTTGTACTTATGCTATTTGGAAGAAGATTTGTACTTAATCCGCATTTATTAATACTGAAACGTGCCTTTTCACCTTCTTTTCGATTTTTGATTTGAAATGTGTTTTGAAATTGTAATGAACTGATAGTCAAAAATTTACTTTTTTTCCATTCAACCATTTACATATCTTTTTGAAAAATATTTAAAAATTTTAATAATTTGAAAATGGAATGTATTATTTTTGGTCAAAACTTAAAACCATGAAGAAAGTTTACATTTTATTTTTATTATCATTTGTTTCATTTGTTATGTTTGGTGGCAACGATCCAGTCAAATCTGCAACCAAGTTTTCACAAAAGCAAAGTGAAGTAAATGATCAACTTTTCAAAATTCAAGAAATTGATAGGATTTTGAAAGAAGAACAAATCACATACAGCGAATTGGCAGCAAAGTATCCTGATTTGGTCAATGCTACCAATCTTGCGCCTACTGTAGATGAGGGTATTTTTGAGAAGTCCGCTGATTCTCCACTTGGTATTCCAGGATTTTGGTGGGGATTTTGCTTAGGTGTAGTAGGTCTCATCATCGTTTATGTATCTATGGATGAAGGTGCTGATAGAAAAGAGCAAGTAAAGAATGCTTTGATAGGCTGTGTAATTGCTTATGGAGTTTTCTTGTTATTCTATTTGGTTCTTTGGGGCGTATTATTCTCAACAACTGTTGATGCATCAACTACGATTCCAACAATGATAGCGGGCAGCTGCTAAGTAGTTCCAGATTTAGAAATTATAAAAATCTCCGGCTTGATGCATTCAGCTGGAGATTTTTTTTTATGCTTATATTCAATATCTTCGACCTTTTAATTGTCATTTGTAAATATAAAAAAATGCTGAGAGTGCTTTTTATAAAGCCGATCTATTTTAAGCTGATTGCCTTCTTATTTATCGTATCAATTTCGGGAAATAAGTTGTGGTCTCAGAAGCACCAAAACTTTGAGGCTAAATTCACCATGATGGAGCGCAATACACTCAAAAACACCAGCATGTTGATGAAAGGCAATGTAAATTTCTCAAAACTCACTAACACGCTCATTTTTGAAATTAATTTCCCCAATGTGCAGAAATGGATTGTTCGGGATTCTATTTTGAAAAAATATGAAGGCGATGTAGTCATCTCCGAATCAGTTTTGACTGGTTATCAAGATTTAGTAGTTTTTAAGGAATTATTAGAATTGAAATCAAATGATTTTGGACTCAAGCAACACGGATTTGAAATGTCTGACGTTTCATCCCAAGATGGCACTGTTTATGTACAATGGACGCCACCACCCTCTTTCAAAACTTTTGTAAAATACGTAACTACTGCTGCTAAGGATAATCTTCTACAAGGAGTCATCTTTACTGACATTGATGACAAAGATTTCAATACCACTTTGTTTGAAGAATATGCTTATGTGGACGATTTACCCATTCCGATGAAAATTGTACAACACTTTGAAGCGAAAGAAGAACAAATTTATAAAACCATCTATTTCGAAAATGTGCAGATTCGCTAGTCTTCTTTTGGTTATTGTATTGTCATTAACTTCCGTAAAAATTACGTGGGGGCAAAATGCATCAGATTTTGACTTTGCACTTGCTTTGACAAAGACAGAAAAAAAACAAAGTGTTGCAGCAACTTATCGATCAGATTTGTCAAATAATACCAATGAAGTCGAGGTTGTGTTTGTTTCACTTTTCTTTTTTTACAAAACGATCCTTTCTTCTCAGGATCAAAATGTCTGTAGTTTTCATCCTTCTTGCTCTGAGTATGGTATCAAAGCCATAAAAACAAAAGGATTGATACAAGGTGGTATAATGACTTTTGATAGACTTACTCGATGCAATGGTCTGAGTCCTAGAAATTATGAAATTGACTACGAAAGACGTAAACTATCAGATCCTGTAAAATGAAAAATAACTTTTGTAAGTATTTGCTCCTAAGCTTTTCCCTTTTATTGTTTGCTACAGGATTGAAAGGACAAGAAAGTGGTGTCATAGACAGTACTAAGCAATCGCTTTTTGCAAAATACCTCTTTGATCAAGGTCTGTACAAATTCGCCGCTGAAGAATACGAGCGGCTTCATTTTTACTTTCCACAAAATAAACAATATACCTTGGCTCTGTTTAAAGCTGATCGCTTTGCAGGAAATATAGATCACATGGAAGCTCGCCTCCAATTACTTCCAGATCAAGACAAGCAGTTGTCACGCCAGTACTTTTTGTCTTTGATCAATAACGACCAACCTCAACTAGCCCAACAATTGCTCGACAATAGCTTGAGGGATTATGGTAAAATTTCTGAAGATTATTTTAAATTTAAGGTAGGTCTATTGGTAATGGATGGCAATCACAAAGCAGCTCTTGACACCATGCAAAAATACAAAGTGGACGATAGTGCTTTGGCAAACCTCATTGTGATGGGTAGTGAAAGCAAAAGGAAAAGTAAAACCCTGGCGGGCCTTATGTCTGCTATAGTCCCGAGCAGCGGACGGTTTTACGCCCGTGATTATAAAGACGCAATTTTCAGTCTGGTATTTATTGGCGGCACTGCCTTTCAATCCTACAAAAGGTTTAATAAAAGTGGTATCAATTCCGCAGGAGGATGGATATATGGAGGCATAAGTTTTGGCTTTTATTTGGGGAATATATGGGGCTCCGTAAAAGCCGCTGATCGATACAATGAGAAGAATTACAAAAAAGTCTACGATGAAACCAAGAATTATTTTAGTACTAGGTTTTTGGATTAGCTTTTGCCTTTGTATGCAAGCCCAGGCTCCCATCGCCCGTTATGCTCAATCGCAAATGCTTCTGGGCCACCATGACATAGCCCTCAAAGAATTTCTTCGAGCCCACTTTAGTGGTGAAAAATCAGCAGAAATTCCGATCAATAAAAATATCAGCGATCTTTTCATTTTGAATGGCGATTACAAAAAGGCTTTGCAATTTTTGGATTATTACTATTTTGAAAACAAAAGCAGACCAGAAATTCAAGCTGAAATCACCTTAGAAAAGGTAAAAATTTACTTATTACAGAAAGAAACCAAATCTGCATTGTTTGAAGTATTTCAAATAAATAGCAGAAATTACCAAGACAAAGACAGGCTCTTATTTTATACAGGATTGGCATTGTTGCACGATCATCAATATACAGAAGGGCTCAAATATTGGAAACGTTTATCTTATATACAACCTGTGGATCACATCGAGTTGGATAAGCTGATTGGTAAACTTGAGAAAAATGAAAATCGAAATCCCAATCGGGCAAGATGGTTGAGCGCAGTCATTCCAGGTTTAGGGCAAATGATTCATGGTGATGTAAAAGATGGTTTGATCTCACTATCGGTGGTTGCTGGGCTTACGTATTTATTTTTTGACGTGGCCAATTCCCTTTCTTACGGCGATGCCTTTGTTTCTGTTGCTCCATGGTGGGCGAGGTACGAATTGGGTGGGATGTCTAATGCTGTAAAGCAGGCAAAAAAGCGCAAAGAAGAGCGACACCTGCAACACATTTCTGAAATGGTGATGATTATTCAAAAATCAATCTAAGCTAAAAAGGTTGTAGCTTCACTGTGGCTAAGGTTTAACTCAGTATTTTTCCACGTTCCACCATTTCCCAAAAATTCGTTGTATCTGTTGTGAGTTCTTCGTCCAACCATTGATCACCCCTAACTTGATACAAATACCAAAAATAATAAGCCAAATCTCTTTTAGTGAATCCAGTTTTATATGCATTTTTCATATCAGCTTCATTGGCGAAACAAACCTTACCTGTACCTCCTTCTTGATCTTCGATAAAAAATAAACCAAGTTTGCTAGCGAATTTTAACACTGACTGGAAATGAAAATATTGAAGCAAAAGAAAATGAAAAGTCAAACTTTCTTTTGCTTCAATATTTTGGATGATGTCTCTAGTACGGATTTGAATTAATTTTTGTAGCTTTAAATGACACTTAATTCCATGGCAAGTTCAAGACCTT
>JAKQLF010000162.1 GCA_029567325.1 Bacteroidota bacterium
TAGTTCGAACAGTTTTTTGCACTTAACGTATTTTTGAAGTTCGTTAGCTAAAAAAAATAAGGCCGATACAAAACTGATCGAGTAGCACTGGACTCAAGCACGGTGAATAGTGCTAGTGCGGTTTAAATGAATTACAAAAGCCAGATACGAGTTTTTTGGATCGGGAGGTTTTTTGGTTACTTTTTTGACGGTACAAAAAAGTGACAACCCCAGGCACTGGCAGTGGACTCATGATTTGGCATGTTTTCTTCATTGTTTCCAAAGTGATCAGCCTTATAATACCTTTCTGACGTTTTTCTTAAATCTATTTCAGTTTAGTAAATAGATTGTTCATATTATAAATAAAAAGATGTGTCCTAACTAGAGGCATCGAGCCAAGAGCCACGAGCGCCACGAGCAGCGAGCTTTTAAAAAATCAAGGTAAATTGAAATACTTTGCAAATCCTATTGCCCACGTGTCCCTGCTTACTGCAAGAGATTGCCCCAAAGGGAATTGCTTGTCCTAATCCTTAGATCCCGCGTATTTAAATATCCTATCCCAATTGATGCCATTTTCATCCTTGGAGAACCAAATAAAGAGCGGTTTACCTACGATGTTTTCATGAGGTACAAAACCCCACATCCTACTATCCTCAGAATTGTGTCGATTGTCACCCATCGCCCAGAAATAATCTTGCTTGAAGGTATAGCTATCAGTGACTTGGCCATTGATGGTATATTTATCACCGTTTTCGACCAACACATTGTGCTCATAAACACTGATGGCACGTCGGTATAAGGCAATGTTTTCAGGACTCAGTTTGATCGTCATACCTTTTTTAGGAATGGTCAGTGGTCCAAAATTATCGACCGTCCATTGACCAAAATGCACAGAATCAAATGGGAATAATTTACCCGGTTCTGGTTGCTGACTATAAATTTCTACTTTAACTTCTGGATTCAGGGATTTGATTTTATTGACTTGTGTGCTGTCTAAAAAGAAGTAATCGCTACCTGCCATATCACCTCTGTCTATACCCCACTCTGCAAACTTTTTGACGTTGACATTGACACTATTTGGTACAAAAACCCGATACAAAAATTGTAAATGAGTTGGGTTTTTCATCATCACATCGTTGACAAAAACTTGTCTGTTGATGATTTGGATTTTATCACCACCAACGCCAATGCATCGTTTTATGTAGTGATCTTCCTTATCTACAGGTCGAGTGATGATTTTCTTATTGTCAACCAAACTTTTAAGCTCTGGATCTTCCAACAAATAGGAAGGATTATATCGCTCTTGGCCTACAAAATAGGATCTGGTTTTAGTCAAATAAATGCTGTCTCCTACTGGCCAGTTGAAAACAATCGGCTTTCCACTTTCAATTTTTTCTATTGCAGGAAGTCTGAAAAAAGGCAAATTTGGTTTCTCCAAATACGATTCAGTGCCCAATCCAGGAATGGTATTGTGTAAAAGTGGAATCATGGCCACCGTTTTCGGAGTTCTGATACCATAATGTGCCTTAGACACAAACAAGTAATCGCCTACGTTGAGAGATCCTTCCATAGATGGTGTAGGAATGACGTAAGCTTCTATCAAAAACATTCTGATGAATGCTGCTGCAAAAACCGCAAAAATGATGGATTCCGTCCATTCTCTCCACACTGGCTTTTTGAAAGGATTTTGCTCACTTAGTTTGTTGAGTTTATATTGATCTTTGAGTTTTATTGCCTCAGCAACTTCCTCTTTAAATGCATTTTCTTTGTGTAGGATTGGTCCTTCATATTTAGCATCACCTTTAGCCAATTGGAAAAAAGCAGCGGGAGCATAAATAACGGCTGCTGCTGCATTGCCAAATGAATCTTTGCCAAATGAACGCATCATATCGACGGCCATCCCAGCAAAGGTGAAAATATTGACAATTGGGAATAAAAGCCAAAGTGCTTCTTTAGGGTTTTTGCCAATAATTTTACACCATTCGACAAAGTTCACTCCGGGAATCAAACCCTTTTTGGCTTCAACACCAGCTTTTGGAAATAGTAAGTATAAACTTACACTCAGTAATAGGTACGATACTATTAAAAAAATAAATATAGCCACTCCTTTTCTTTTTTCTTGGGCAAAGATACTTTTTAATACGAATTAGAAAAGCCTGTAGGTCTAGTGTTTGTCTAGCTTGGTCGAGAATGCAATACCACACCACCCAAATTTACTAAAGTTTGTATCAAGTTGTAATTATAATTTCCCCAAACTAATAAGTTATCCGTGGCGGAATCTTTACTTTTTTACCACATTCCGCCAAAAATATTCTGTTATTGAGACAATTCTTCCTGGCTAAAAAGACATTTCATATCAATATAATTTTGAATTTCCCCAGAATTGTAAACTGAAGTATCTACACCATAAGTTGTAATCAATGTATGGAATATACTTTTCTTTGACTTAGTTAACTCTTTAAACAAGGTAGATTTTATTCTGATCTTTTCCGAGAAATCCACGTCTACTCTCAAGGTTTTGTTATAAAACTTTATTTCACATAGATTGATCACATTATCTGCTCGGTCTATGAGCATATCTATTTGCAAGCCTGGTGTGTTTTTATTGGATGGTGCATAAAAGCTATTTACAGAAGACTCGATACCGTGGATTCCCAGGCAGATTTTGATGGACTCCGCGTGTTTTATACAAATATTTTCAAATGCATATCCTTGCCAAGCTGTATAGATTTTTGATGAAGTTTGGAATGCCATCCAATTTTTAACAGAATATTGCTGCCCATCTATAAAATGAATGTAAAACCTACTGTATTCATCAGAGAGTCTGTAGATAGTCCCTTTTTTCTTATTAAATAACGGGGGTAAATTCATGATAAAACTGCTGGCTTCGAGTTCTTTCAGCGTTCTGTTAAATCCTCCCCCATCTGTGAGTTTGGTTTGATTCAAAATTTCAGCTCTGGTAAGACCTTTCCATTTACTAGCCAAAGCTCGGACGATAGACGCATGATCATTGTAATTGTCAAATAATGAAGCAAAAACTTCATTAAATTCATTGTACAATAAGCCCGTTTTTGTAAAACAAATACGATGTATGGCTTGAGTCGGCGACTCACCTTTTCTTATTTGATTGAGGTAATGAGGAATGCCTCCCATACACATATAGATGTGCAAAATATCATAGTCTGAATAGTTTTTATTGGTGGCATGAAGAAAGTCCCTTGTTTCAGACAAAGAAAATGGCCCCAAATGAATTCTCCCCGTCAATCTATTGTGAAGCCCACCCCTATCTTGTATGATTTTTCTTACCATCCATGCCGTAGAAGAACCACAAATCACAACCAAAATATTTTGCTTTGCAGCCCAATCATTCCACCAATAACTAAATTCATTGAGAAAACTAGATTTTGGTTGATTGATCCAGGGAAGCTCATCAAAAAAAACGACTCTTTTGCTTTTGGTCTTTCTCAAATTTTGCAAAAATGTTTTTAAAATATTGAAAGCTTCAAACCAACTTTTCGGAGCATTGAAGTTCATTTTTGATTTAGAATATTCCGAAATTTTAATGGAAAATTTTTCTAATTGGCTAGCCGTACTTTCATCTTTCGTCCCTGTAAATTGAAAAACTATTTGGTCGCCATAAGTTTCTTGTATCAAATATGTCTTCCCTATCCGCCTCCTACCTGTAATCAGCAGTAAATCAGCTCTTTCTGTACCTAAATAGTGTTTAAGTTCTTGTATTTCTTTGGCTCTACCTATGACCATTTTTACCAATTTCTGGAAGTAATATTAATATAATTCCCTCAAATGTACAATATATCCGTGGCGAAATCTTTATTTTTTTACAACATTCCGCCAATAATAATATAATTATCCGTGGCGGAATCTATGATTTTTTACAACATTCCGCCACAGATATAGTCATAATATTAAATATAAAAATGGTTCGGAAGAAAAAAGAAAGACGAAAGCTAACTGTTTTCCATAGGCACTTATAGGGATTTGTGTCCAAAAGTTAACCTACAAGTTTCAACATGCTAAGGTACATTTGTCTAAAATCCACGGCTGCAGGTTCCAATATTTCGACCGAGACCACTTTTCATAAAAATCAGTACAAACCCTATCCACTTTCTTTAAGCTTAGCGCTATTTTTACAACATCACGAAATTTATAAAAAAGGGAAAGGATGAAAAAATTACTAACAATCGCTGTAATAATTAACAGTTTCTTCATCTTGAATGCGCAAACTCTTTCGACCCCAGTCACGAGTCACATACACGTTGACCAATTTGGTTACTTACCTGCAGGAAACAAAGTTGCCGTAATTTCTGATCCACAAACTGGATTTAATGCTGCAAAATCATATACGCCTGCAACAAGTCTCAGTGTCCACGACGCAACCAACAACAATTTGATAAACTCCTTCAATCGCACTTCTTGGAATGGTAATGCCACTCATGGCCAAAGTGGAGACAAAGGTTGGTGGTTGGATTTTTCCACCATCACAACACCTGGTTCTTACTACATTTACGATGCCCAAAATGGAAGAAGGTCAAATGTTTTTGAAATAAAGGCCGATGTATACAAGGAGGTCATCAAAGCGGCAACGAAGATGTTTTATTACAATCGATGCAACATGGCCAAAATTGCCCCATATGCAGACACCAAATGGATCGATGCCACCAATAATTTTCACAACGCCAATCAGGACTTGCAATGTCGCTATTACAATGATGTGAATAATGCTTCACTGATTAAAAATCTCAGTGGTGGATGGTTTGATGCGGGAGATTATAACAAATACATCACTTTTGCATCCCGGCCAATGCACGATTTATTACTTGCATTTGAAATAAATCCGCTCGTCTTTGGCGACAATTGGAATATACCTGAAAGTAGCAATGGCATTGCCGATCTATTGGATGAAATCAAATGGGAACTGGATTGGATGAAAAAAATGCAAAACAACGATGGCAGTGTCATCATAAAAATGGGGAGTATCAGTTACAGCCACAATGCAGCTTCTCCGCCAAGCAATAATTACGATCCGCGATACTACGGTCTTACCTGTACTTCCGCTGCCATTGCCTTGGGTAGTGTTTTTGCCCATGCTGCAAATGTGCTGAGCAACGTTCCACAATTGGCAACAGAAGCAACAGTGCTCAAAGACCTTGCCATCAAATCTTGGGATTTTGTTTTGCCGTCAATCAATAACAATACCCTACAAACCAATTGTGATGACGGGACCATCAAGTCGGGAGATGCCGACCGATCGGTAGCAGAACAAAAAGAAGAAGCTTTGGTTATGGCGTTCTATTTGTATAAAATCACAGGAAACGAAACCTACCACACCTATTTCAAAAACCATCTTACCGATGCAGCGCCAATTGCAAATAATTGGATGGGTACCAACAACATGCCGCTCAACAATGTATTGATGCAATACACCACAGAAACATTTGCCCACGCTGCCACAAAAACAGAAATCTTAAACTCACTTTTACCGCACATTCAAGGTGATTGGGATGGCTTTTACCGTTGGAACAACAACGATTTGTATAGAGCCAATATGCCAGACTGGGCTTATCATTGGGGAAGTAATATGCAAAAAGCCAATTTTGGCATCCTCGCATCTTTGGTCAAAAGATACAACCTCGATGCCTCAAATAACGTGGGGTTAGCTCGAAAAACAGAGGAACAATTGCATTATTTCCATGGGGTCAACCCAATGAATTTGGTCTACCTTTCCAATATGTACCAACTTGGTGCAGAGGAATGCGCCAATGAAATGTACCACTCTTGGTTTAATGATGGCACCATATATGATCATGCGCTTACATCGACCAAGGGCCCAGCTCCTGGTTTTGTCACTGGTGGACCAAACAAAGACTATACATACGCACCATTGAATCCCCCTTTTGGCCAACCCATGCAAAAAGCATATTTAGATTTTAATACGACTTCACCGGCGAATTCCTGGGAAATTACAGAGCCCGCTATTTATTATCAAGCAGCCTACATTTTATTGTTGTCTAATTTTGCACCAGTTGCCAATGTGGTCTTACCAATTACTATAAGTGATTTTAAAGCAAAAAACGAAGGTGCTCAAGATGTATTATTGACATGGGAGCTCCACAGCACAGAGCCGATATCTGATTTGACGATTCAAAAATCGGCTTCTCTCGAGGGTTTATGGCTTGATATACCATTTGCCTTAATCGCCGATGCATATATCTCCAGGGCAAGTTATTTAGATCGAAATGTATGGTCAGATCAATTGGTCATGTATTACCGATTGAAAATCACCAATGAAGCTGGAGAAGAAAAATTCTCTGAAATTCAAGCATTGCAAAAAAGTCTTTTCGATTCTAAAAATGCGACGATTGTCTTTCCCAATCCAGGTCATAATCAGATACAAATCAACACTCCAAATCAGATTGCAAAACTGATGGTCTATGACATCTTGGGGAAATTAAGTCAGACAATTGAGCGTCCATCAACTACATTAGAAATTTCCAATTTAATGGTAGGTTCTTACATTTTGGAATTACAGTTTATGGATGGGAAAAGAGAAAGAGTAGTGTTTGAGAAAAGGTGATTTAAATGGTTTATTTCATAACTTACTCAAAAATGCTCATTGAATTCAATTCAATATAAATTTGTTTTTTCGTCCATTTTGATCATTTCATCCAATGTTTGGTAGGAGATTTCTAAATTTCCGTGATCTACCAAAGCTTCACCCAATGTTGGTAATGTGATTTCCTGATCCACTTCATTTTTTTGCCACAAACCAGACCTGATCATACATTTGGCACAGTGCATAAAAGCCTCCTTCACGTGAACGATGATGGCAATTGATGGTAATTTCCCATTACATGCAAGCAGTTCAAGCACCTTGGGATCTGTAACAATTTTTGCTTCCCCATTTACTCTCAAAGTCTCCTTGATACCTGGAATTAAAAAAATCAATCCAATGTTGGGATTTTGGATGATGTTCCTAAGTGTATCCGCCTTTTTATTACCTGGTCTATCGGGTATTGCCAATGTTTTTTCATCCAATATTTTCACAAAACCTGGGGGATCTCCTTTGGGTGAAACATCCAAATTGTTTTGCAAATCACTGGTCGCAATGGTGATAAATGGGCTGCTTTCGATAAAACTTCGGCAGTGTTTGTCAATGTGATTGATGGTTTTCCTGGTGACAATTTCAGAGGGAAATCCCATTATTTCACGGAGCTGCGCTTCACTTGTGATGATGTTTTCAAATGTCCAATCCATAACTATGACTTTTGGCTTTAAAGAATGGTTTATTTTAATGCAAAATAAGCAACATTCATTATTGCTCAAAGAATCTAATTGTTAAAAATACAATAAGTCTCTTTTTTTGAATTTTAACGGCTAATTTGATTTGGTATGAAAATTTTTAAAGTCAAAAAATAAATCAAAGTTTATCTTTATGCTCTATGCATACGGTCATTTTATATGCTACATTTTCTGGAAGCGGCAAAGGGGTAAAAGTCGCTAATCAATTGAGCAAAGCACTTAAGGAAGCTGGCATCCAGTTTTCTATTTTTGAAAATGAATGGCCCGCTGATTTAACACCTTATCAATGCGCCATAGTAACAGGTGGTGATGGCACGATCAATTATTACTTCAATAAATATCAAGATAAATGTTTGCCCGTCATTTTATTACCTGGAGGAACTGGCAATGACTTTTATTGGACACTTTATGGCAATCGCACCATTTCCCAACAGATCACCGATGTTTTACTTTTGCTCGAGGATAAAAAACCAATGACCTACAAAGCTGTAGACATTGTCAAATGTGTGATCGACCAGCAAAAAACCAAATATTTCAACAATAGTCTTGGCTTAGGTTTTGATGGGGCAGTTTTGCAAAATATGCAGGCCATCAGGTTGATTGGTGGGCATCTAGGGTACATGCTCGCTGTCATCAAAAACATCTTTACATTCAAGGAGATCGCCTATCAACTTAGGCACGGTAACCATTCCTCTGAAATAAAAGCTACCTTGCTCAACGTTGCAAACTCCCCAAGAACAGGTGGTGGCTTTATGATTTCACCTCATGCCAAAATTAATGACGGCTTGGTGAATGTATTACACTGTTCAGTACCTGGCATTGTAGCTCGATTGGGCGTGCTTACCAAAGTTGAGCGAGGCAAACATCTTGGCCAAAAAAACCTATTTTATTTTCCAACTGAGCAGATTTCCATTTCAACGACTGCTCCAGTCAACGGGCAAATTGATGGTGATTTGATTGAGGGTAAATATTTTGAAATAATGATGGCGGAATGGAAGGCTAGGATTGTAATTTTTAATTGAAGAAGACGAGAGATGAAAGATGAGAGACGAAAGTTTGAATTCAGTTTTCAGTGGTCAGTTTTCAGAAGAGATGCAATTATTTTGCAGCGAGCTTCGAGCCACGAGCTTCGAGCCTTTTTGAAAATTAATCGTGCTCTCTATATTTTATATATTACGATGTACGGGCGGAAAGCATTCCGCCCCTTCTATTTGCTTAACTTTATAAACATTACAAATTCTATTAAACTGTACAGACGCAAGGCCTTGCGTCTCTGCACAACAACAAATTCAGAACAATGGAAAAAATAATAGCAAAAACAATCGACGAGTACATACTGAATGCACCCCTCCATGCGCAAGAAAAATTGATGCAGATAAGAAAAATCTTAAAGGAAATTGCTCCACATGCAAAGGAGGCAATCAAATGGGGACAACCAGTTTTGGAGGGAAAAAAAATTCTTTACTCCTTTTCAGCTTATAAATCCCATCTCAATTTTATGCCAACAGGACCTTCATTAGCTCCTTTCAGAGAAGAGTTGAAAGATTATAAGATGGGGAAAGATACAGTGCAATTTCCTTATGATCAAGAACTACCAGTTGACTTGATAAGAAGGATGGCTCAACACAGGTTGAAAGAAGTGGAAGAAAATAATGCGCTCTGGATGTATTGACCAAATGCCGCATTTCAGCAATTCAGCAATTTTTGCCTCGAGCTTCGAGCCACGAGCCACCAGCCTGAGGTTAGGACACATCTTTTTTTCTAAATATGTTGTACCCTATCATTATGCCATCAAATTTATCCAAGCCCTCAATTATTGTTTTATTTCCAGGAGGCCTTTTGACGTTATAAAACTCTTTCCAACCAGCTAGTCTTGCTATTATCCACGTAGCCCATGCTAGTTTTTGTTTAGGATAAGGATTTTGTTGCTTTTGCGTACTTCCTTCCATTTGTTCATTTAGTTCTTCTAAGCATTCTATTTCCTGGGCATTAAACACATCTTCCACTTTATCGTCTCCC
>JAKQLF010000167.1 GCA_029567325.1 Bacteroidota bacterium
CGCTGCACCTAAGCCCGATTATCAAATAAATAAATATCTTTGTAGAACGATCACTTACCCTATCAAAAGTGGTACACTTTGAATGAGATAAGGTGGTACACTTTCATGAGATTTTGCAGTTTAGGAAGAACTTTAGCCTTAACTTCTTCAAAAAAAGCGTTCAGACTGCAGTTGTAACTTAAAAATTTCCCTCGCTTAATCTCCTTTTCTTTTGAAAGAGGCTTACTGATAACAAGAAAATTATCATAGTTCGAAGTGGAATTTATTCCCTTTTTACCCAATATCCGACCTAGCTTCTCTTTTGGTTTTGCTGAAGTGCTGGAATCATTTTGATCATAAATAGTAAGTATCCAGGCATCAATTTCTTCGATTGCAACTGCATATAAAATTTGATCGGACATTTCCACTTTAAGCCATGCATTGATTTGCTTTACAACCAATTCTCGCAATTCTTCACAATACGCATCGGAACTCTTATCGGGGCGCTTAATTCCATACATTTCTGCTTCCGCCGTGTCAATATGGATAACCACAAAATCCTGGCCTTCAAATGCAAGAAATCCATCAATCAACTCACGTTTTTCGCATTCTTCTTTTACCACAGACCAAGTGCTAAATGCTTTTGTGTTTATAAGCGCCTTATCCGTTTCATCATAATTATAGATTGGCCTTATGGCCTCTATATTATTCCGATCAATTCCAGTTAAACCTGTAATTATGTTTGTAATGACTGCTCTATCGGCATGTCCTTCCGAAATAACTCCAATTTTCATATTAGAAATTTTTGGGAACAGCACCAAGCAATCCTTTTAACCACATTTCAGATAGTTTGAAATTTTTATCGCTTAAGTTCTCTTTGAATTTTATTCTTCTAGTTTTGGTTTTTCCTTCACTATCTCTATAGACTTCAAACAATCTTTGTTCTTCATCTAATAAATTCAAACCATCCAAGATAGCCGGATTGTGAGTGGTTATTAAAACCTGTTTTTCTGTCTGTTTAGTAATTTTCACCAACTCGGATACTAGAACTTGACACAACCGAGGATTCAGCGCTGTCTCTATATTGTCAATTGCAAACAACTTTGGTGTCTTAGTGCTTATAAAGAGAGCCAAATAGAATAGGACATGCAACACTCCTTCATTTGAATTTTCTGCTGAAAAAGTATTATTATTCTTTTGCATGAATTTGTCCTTGAAGTATAAGGTAGATATGCTTCGTCCGGGCTTCAACCCCATAATCTTAAACTTATCCTCTTTATCAGCGATGATCTCTCCTAGCCAATCAAAAAAGACAAGGCACTTATTAAGTTGAGCTCGTTCTGCACTACTAAAGCTTGCAATTAATAAGTCAAGTCCTTCTCCATTAATCCCCAGCGGTGTTTTTTTACTATCTGAGGGTGTTATCCCTCTTAAGGATTTTGTATTTAAGTCAAAAATTGAATATTCTGATAAAAGGTCGTCAAAATTTCGATCACGTTTTAGGCCCTTAGCTGAGATCAATTCATTTGCTTTTTTTAACAACTCATCTCCAGAAATTCCGGGAGTCTTTTTAGTTATAAAACTGAAATAATCTAAAAGAAAGTCAGGATAAAGTTCTTCTTCAGCAAGATTAATCCATTTGGTATAAATATCATTAAGATTTGCCGGTGATAATGAGCATTTGTAATCTTCTTGGCCAGCTTTACTTTCTATAGTAAGACTGATATCAATACTGCTCTTCTGACTACTATCTACAAATGAACTTAAAATTAAATCAGGACGCGCTATGCGAACCCCACGACTATATAAACCGTCAAAAGACAAATCATTTCCCCGTTCCGCTCCAACTGTTGCAAGTGCCTCAAGTATATTTGTTTTTCCGCATCCATTCACACCAATAAAAACATTGAATCTTCCTAATTCGATTTTATCATTAACTATTGATTTATAACTACTGATATCAATAGTTTTTATTAAAACAGATGGTTTTGATTCTCTTGGAATTTGACTCTTGTACTTTATGTAGTTTTCTAATGCCAATTCCCATTCCGAAGTATTATATTTTTTTATTGTATTTAGCGCCAAAAAGGAAATAGCGTAATGTGTATTCGGGCTCGTTGGCGGTAAATCAGGATTGTCGGGATTCTTTTCAATAAGACCAAACTCAACGAAGGGATTTATAGCCTCTTTTCGAAAAGATTCCCTAGTACCTGATTTATATTCAATGTGGTAGTTGCTGCTAACAAATTCCATTATATCTGTCGAAAGAATCATGCTCTTTCTTTCCGCATCCTTCCATTCGTCATTTGGCTTTATATTGCAAAGCGCTAACAGTGTCAATGCTGATATCTGATTCTGCTGACCCTGCGGAAGTTCGAATCCCTTTAAGATTTCCTGTGCTTCGATTATTTTATTGTTCATATGCTGTTGATAAATCAATTGATAAACTAAATACCTCTGACACCAAAGCGTCAATTTCATATGACTTTTTCGCTTTGATAATCTTGTTCATTCTTCGACCCAAAGTTTCAATTAAATGAAATTCTGGCAAAGGGAATTCCCTCAATTCAGTCGCACTTACATTAATATTTCCATTAAACGTTCTAAAATACAAATCGAATAAACGACTATTCAGAATTGCCGCTAAGCCGATAGTTTGTTCAATGGTTAATTCATGTTTTTTATGATAGATATAATTTAAGTGATTTTCTATACCGATCATTTTCATATCTGAGTGATGTCGGCTAAAAAAAGGCGCAGCTACTAATCGCCGATTATCATCCTTTGTGCTAAACCTTCTAACCAAGACATAATTCCTGCCCTTTACTAGCCTTGAAAGGGATTCTTTTTCATTAATAATATATTGTCCCTTAGGTTTTCCCTTGTAACCATTATTTCTAGGCCAAATAACGTTCATCGATTCAACATTGTGCAGCCATATAAGAGGCACGGTGTTTTTAGATGGTTTAGGTTTGATCATAGAAGTACTCCTAAAATCAACGACTGGTCCTGTAGATATTTCCAAATCATACAATTTTAATGAGCCAGTCCAGGTCTTAAAAACTTCGATAATTTTCTCATCCGTGTCGGAAGTTGGTAAATGCAATATTTTCTGGTAGGAATCTAAGTTTATCAAACTTCTATATTCATATCTTTTTATTCGTCTCTGACCAATGTCGCTTATTCCGGACGAGGCTGATATTATCAAATCCTTTTCAATGTATGAGTTATTAGATTCTGTTTTGCTGCTTTTGGCAGCTTTGATAATAATATTCTCTTGAAGTACTTTATCTTTTTTAAAGGCCGACTTCCTAGAATTAAAAAGATGTATTTCTTTTAAATCAACAATTGAGAAGAATATTTCCCGAAATAATCTAAAATAATTTCCCGAACAAAAACTTCTAGGAGTGATAAAAATCAAATGTCCATCGTCCTTTAAAAGCTTAGCTGCAATTAGAAGAAAAATTGTGTAAATATTAGTCTGACCATTAATCACTGATTTCGCTGCTAAAGCTCTCTCATCATCACCGGGTAGTTTAAAATAAGGTGGATTTGAAATTACGATATCATAGGTTTCGTTTGATTTTTCAACATTATTTAATACCACAGAATTGTGTAAGATGAAATCGTTCTTGCATAAGAAAATTGTAAAATCAATATTCCTTTCATTCAGCCAAATTCTCAAATACTCAAAACAACTTTCTGCAAACGGAAGGATATTAACATCTGTTTCGAACACAACTAATTCAAGTCGTCTTATTTTCTTCGTTCTTGTTGCCAGTTGTTCGATAAGTGCAATTGACAATATTCCTATACCACATCCTGGGTCCAAAATTCGAATATCTTCTTTTTCTACTTTGGCAAAAGAAGCCATAAACATGGCAATCTCAAGTGGAGTAAAAAACTGACCATTGTCTTTTTTATGCGCATTGGTAACGGTAGAAGCATAATAAATCCCTACCCGATCCGCATATGCAGACGGACTTTCATCAGCTAATGGTATAATAGGAAAATCATACACGTCTTTCTTCATCTTGTAAACTACTCCTTCGTAGATATTAGCAATTCCCTGATATCTACATTTAACGCAATCGCTATTTCTCGTAATAGCTTTAATGTTGGCTGACTATCATTATTACATATTCGTGTAATAGTGTTCGGTGTTCTTTTCACCTTTTTTGCCAAATCTTTCTGTGCAATATCCTTTTCAACTAAAACACTCTTAATTCGATTGATTTTGATTTTACCCGCCATTGATTCAAATTTTATGTGAAAGTATCCAAAATTTAGCTGAAAATAACTATTTAAAGGTGGTTAATCAACTCTTAATCATGGTTTTAGCATCAAATAGTAATTCATATTAAGTGTGTTATAATACATAATATTATATTTAATAAACATATTATGTATGTTTGTAGCATAAAACATTTTTTCATGGACAAAGAAAAAATTAAGAGAAGACTTATCCTTTCACTAATAAAGGATGACCTGATCAACTCGAAGCTAGTAAATAGTCTTGGTGACATTGGGATCAATGCTGATGATTATTTGCTTCATCTTAGCGATACAAATTTCAAACTCTCAAAAATACCAGATACACAAACTTCAAAGCGATAAATACTATTTCCTTTCTGTACTAAGGGAGATTTTTTCTGAGTTCAAAAAGTTAGGTGATAATGAATTGGAATACTACTGTGGTAGCTGCCAAAATTGTGAATTAAACCAAAATAAAGTGGTACATGTATTTGAAGGAATGCACTCAAAGAGTCATTTCGGATTTATTCCGGTTGTTCAAAACAATCCTAACATGGGTTTTCATTTTTGCTTTGGATTTACAGATAAAAAGGGGCAAAAAGCTGATAACTGTTACGACTTCATGTACTTAGCTGCAAGTAAATTAGTTGAATTTAAAAAAAGAGGTATCAAATCCTAACAGATTACAATTAAATACCTACAACTGTTTGGCCCCATAGTTTGTGTAAAATGCTAAGAGGTGATATTGGTTTGCTTTGATAGTAAGAAAGTTGGCTGGAGAATAGCTTCCTTTATAGGCATGTATCGTTTTAAAATTGGAATGATTTCTTGGATAGGTTTGAGTGCACTTTTTGGCTTGGTTTATTATTTAGTTATACACTAAGAAACCAATCTTAATCATGAATATCATGGTTGCAAATAGTTTTATGCTTGACAAATTTGCTAGCAGGCCTTTATTTTTGCCATTCATTTCATTCAAAAATTAAAAAAATGCTGTTTAACTTAAATCTTGAAGTTATATTTGCAACCGATTGTTTTCGTAAACGAAAAACTAAGAGGAAGTGAGAAGAGATATTTTTCAAGCCATTGCTGACCCAACCAGAAGAGCCATTATAGTACTAATTGCGTTGCAACCCATGACTCCCAATGCCATTGCACAACACTTTGACAGTACTCGTCAAGCAGTTTCCAAACATCTGCGCATCCTCACTGAGTGTGATTTGATCACCCAAGAACAAAAAGGCCGAGAAATATATTACTCACTAGAGGTGGAAAAGATGAAAGAAATAGATCATTGGATGGAGCAATTTAGAAAAATCTGGGAATCGAGATTTAGTCAACTTGACCACTTATTAGACACAATCAAAAAACAAAAGAAATAAAAACTTATGTAACTCATTGAGTCAATAACCATATTGTCAGCTATTTTTACAATTCTGAAATAACATGAATTGAAAAAGCGCTTTTTCAAACTCCTTTATATTGTATTATTTGCAGCTTTGGTGTCAGCCATCTATACTGCGTTTTCTCTTTCTAAAATAAAGTCTACATTTGAAAATCCAAGTTATATCCTCAGCGAAAGACCGATTTTTCCCATATATTTAAATGCAATTTTTATTCACCAAGACTTGAAATCTCTTGCCTGGGCAGATTCATTATTTACAGAAAGTAGTGAAACAGAAATGTCAAACCCGTTGTATACGGTAGGAAGAAATGGTGGTAAAATCTTGAAAAATACCATGGGCACGAGTATAATGACTTTGCCCGCATTTACACTGGCTCATCTTATTACTAAAAAGAGAGCAACCAATTCTGACGGCCTATCTTTGACATATCTGGTGGTTTATCATTGGTACGGTGGATTATTATTGATCATAGGCTTGTACGTACTTTGGCTTGTATTATCCATTTATTTTACAGCCGCAGTAAAAATAGTGACTTTATCAGCCATCTGCGCTACAACTTATTTGGCAGACTTGTTGCAAATTTTAAACCAGCTTGACCTGATCTATCTCTTTTTCTTACACAGTGTCTTATTGTATGGTTCAAGTTTATTTTTTGAAAAACCAACCAGGAGGGTAGGCATATTTTGTGGAAGTATTTTGGGTTTAATTGTTTTGATGAGGCCTGTGGAAATCATCTTAATTTTATTACCACTGCTGTGGAAAGTTTCTCCAAAAATACACCATCTCAAAGTAAGGTTATATCATGTTATCAAAAATTACAAAGCATATCTTTCTATGCTTTTGACTGCTTCTGTTTTCATTGCGTTACAAATCGTTTATTGGGTTAAATATTCTGGTCAAGCTTTTGTTTTTAATGATCAGGTAATAGGTGTGACCAGAGACATATCTAGATTGGAAGCATTGATGATTGGACCCAAAAGTGGGGTATTACTTTATTCTCCTATTTTAATTTTGATGGTCTTTGGTTTTTTCAGTATGAGATCTGTACTGTTTAGGCTTATAGTACCCATATTTTTGGTGGTTTTATTGATTGGTTGGGCAGCCATAAATTACTATTTCTGGTGGAATGGGGGAGACAGTGGTTCTTTGTATATCAATCAGTTGTATGTTTTTTTGGCTTTACCATTTGCAGCCCTTGTGGACTTCAGTTTGAAAAGAGTAGTACCAGCAATTATATTATGGATCATTATCAGTGTTTTGACCTTTTTTAATTTTTGGAGAATCCACGACCAAGCACGTGGGAAACTTTTATCACCGCCGGACATCACTTATGAGTACTTGAAAGCTGCGGTTTTAAAAGATAGTATCACTGACCAAATGGTGAAATTATTAGATACTGATATCAGTTTTGGTTCAGATATAGTGGGTGATAGTTTACTAATAAGCAAAAACGGGCTATTTTGTTTGAATGCCAAAAATCAGTATAGTAAACGTTGGGAATTAAAGCAATATCCAAATAAAAAATATTTCCGTTTTAAAATTCAAGCCATCGCCCAGGATAGAGAACCAGAAACTTGGAAACATGCCCAGATGATCATAAGTTATTATAGAGGTTCGAGAAATATTGGCAATGATTTATTGCGAATTCAACGCCTTTTACATGGAAAATCCTGGCATACCATATGGTTGGATTCAAAATCTATGGACAATGCAGAAAGTATTGTTATTTCTATTTGGAATGCAGACAGCACCAATGAAATTTGTTTTAGAAACCTCCAATTAATCGGATTTGATGGTATATTGCAATCTTCAAAACAATTCAAATCTTTAAAGAAATAGCTTTTTATGCGAGCTTTAGTAATATCTGGAGGTGGATCAAAAGGGGCATTTGCGGGCGGAGTTGCACAGTATCTCATCGAAGAAGAAAAAATAAAATATGACATTTTTGTAGGTTGTTCTACAGGTAGTTTGTTGGTGCCTTTATTGGCCTTGGGTGAAATCAACAGGTTGCGAGACGCTTATACTTCAGTAACACAAAGTGATATTTACAGCATTTCCCCTTTCATTGTCAAAGAGTATGAAGACGGTACTTTTAAAAGCAGAATCAATCACGTCAATACGCTTTTGATGTTTGCTAAACGAAAGAAGACTTTTGGTGAAACCAAAGCCTTACGCAAAACCATTACTAAAATACTTACGGAAGGATTATTTGAAAGAGCAAAAAGAGAAAACCTCAAAGTCGCTGTCACCGTCTCAAACCTCACATTAAATAAAGTTGAATTTAAATACCTGACCGATTTTGAATACGAGGATTTCATTGACTGGATGTGGGCTTCAACCTGTTTTGTTCCTTTCATGAGCATCGTAGACAAAAATGGCTTTGAATATGCCGATGGAGGTTTTGGAAATTACATCCCAATAGAGGAAGCTATAGATGCTGGTGCAACAGAAGTAGACGTGATCATTCTACGACCCAAACACCAGATGGTGAGAAAAACTGTTTCAAGAAATCCATTTGACATACTTCTCAATTCTATGGACTTCATGTTGCAACAAATCTCACGAAACGATATACACATTGCACAATTGGAAAGTATTTACAATCCAAATATCAAAATAAGGCAGTTTTTTACACCAAGAGTGCTGACTGAACACTCTTTTTACTTTTATCCAAAGTTGATGAAAAAATGGTGGCAAGAAGGTTTTGATCATGCGAATACCATCGTGAATAACAAATAATTGATTGTTATTTGATCACGGTGATGTCTCGTTTTGTTTCAAATATATTCCCGTTTTTGAGCTTGGCTCTTATATAAACAGCATATACTCCAGGCAAAAGCGCATCCCCTTTCAAACTTGGGTTCCAGCCATCTCCTGGAAGTCCAGGAACTAGGTCTAGTCTATTCCAGACCATATTTCCCCAACGATCAAAAATGGATACTTGTTCTACCATTTCAACACCTTGATTGTCTGGTAAGAAAAAAACCGAATTGACAGTCATGGCGGCACTAGTAGAAATGATATTTGGCAAAGGCCAATCTATAGACTCCGCAACAAAGATCTGCATCGTATCATAAACAGGGCATCCTAGCGTATCAATCAATTCTGCAACCACGATTCCTGAAATCAGTCCGTCAAAATCAATAGATGCACAATTGGTACATATTTCTTCTCCATTGAAAAACCAATTGACTGATCCTACTAAGTTACTCGCAAGGTTGGTGTTGTAATTTATAGGCAACACATCACCTAGCCTCAAACTTGTATCTGCAGGAAGAAAAACTTCAAAAAATAAAGCCGATGGAACATTGATGCTTTTGATTAGCTCACAGCCATATAAATCTGCCAATGTTACTATGTATTGTCGAGCTATAAGGCCAGCTATCAATGAATCGCTAATCACATCTCCAGGTCTGTTGATACTGATTTTATATGGGCCGATACCTCCAATTACATTTACGAGTTCGATTTGTCCATCGTTGTCTCCTACACATGTTGGAGCTTTGGGAAATGCATTGAATTCAACCAAAGTACTGCTTTCTTGAACTATAGTAATAGAAGAAGTATCAAAACAATTATTGATCAAATCCTTGATAATCAGAGAGTAAGTGCCAGGCTTGGTAACTTCAACGATGCTGTCAGAAGGTGAACCAGAGAAAGTGCCTCCCGAAAAAGTCCACGTATATTCTAATCTGGAGGGATCAAAATGATTGATTTCGCTGATGAGATTGACCTCCGTATTTTTACATAATAAAGGCGTTTCTTGACTGATGTTGACGATGGAAGGTTGATTTTGGTCGATGGTGATAGTGCGCATAAATGTATCAAAACAGTTGAGGCTTCTTTCTACGATCAGTGTATAATCACCTGCTAACCGGCTACTAAACGTTGGAATAGTGTCAAGCCGTTGATTATCTGGCGTAAGCCAGTAATAGTTGATATTTGGCGTACTTATATTTGCGGTCAAAGTGGTAGAATCAGGATCACACAAGATGTTTAATCCGTCAATGGACGCATTTGTCACTCTCAAATCTGGTACAATGGTAAAGCTAGCTTGCGCTTGACAATTTTCTTGTGATAAGACATTGACCACTATTCTCCCAGGAACGGTGGTTGCCAAAGTATCCATTGTGGAAAGGACGGCCGTCGGGCTTATCCAACGATACAGTTTTAGAGGTTGATCTGAAGTCACAGTTACAATAGCAGAATCCCCGTTACAAGGTATAAAAACTGTATCTGGCACACTGATGACAGGAATTCGTTTATCATCTACTATGGTAATGGAGTCAGAAGCAATACAACCGTTGCGTTCAATAGCAGTTAGAACATAATTTCCTGCCACAGTCACTCTTAAATCTTTTAAAACCGATGCATAAGTTCCTGGTCCCTTCCATTTATATTCTATGATATTGGTGATGCTATCGACATTGATTTGAGCAAACGATCTGAAGCAAGTCAAAGAATCGGACCTCAAAGAAAAGCTGGGTGGCATTGTATCAATAGCTACAGTAATTGAGTCAGTAACAAGACACTTGTTTGATGATCTAATGGTTGCAAAATAAGTACCCGGACGACTTACAGAATATAAACTGTCTATTCGGATGGTGCTGCTGTCTGGTCCCATCCATGAGATATCCAACAAAGGTTTGTCAATTGAAAAACCAATTGAAACACCAGGGCTAAAACAAGTAATGGTATCTGAAATTTTTCTCAAAACCACTGGAGGAATAGAATCTCTCCCTACAATAATGCTATCATTGTAAACACATCCCAGAATACTCGTCATTTCAAAAGAATAAGTACCGGGTAAAGTTGGTTCATAGGTGAGCACACCATCTGCAATGGGTTCAGGTCCAGTCCAAACGATGGTTTGAAGGTTTTGCGTGTCGGTCAAAGCTATGAAGCCTTTTTCGCAACCTACCACTTCAGAAATTGCATTGTATTGTACAGTATCTCTCAAATCCAGTACTGTGATGGAGTCTCTGATGATACAACCACGATTGTCAGTACTAGTGAAAGAATATATTCCTGGTGTGGTAACATTCAGTGTATCTGTATTGCTTGCCAAAATGCTAGTGTCTCTCCTCCAAACTACGTTGCGCACTAGCTCCGAGCTCGAAAAACTAATTGTTGGTATTGGATTGGTACATTCGATATCTTTGGGAAGTAGGTTGATAATAGGTGCAAGAGTGTCAAAAGCCAATCTGATGGTTTGGGGAGGCGACATACAGTTATTGGAGGGTCGCACAGCTCTGACTGTGAAAACACCATTGGTGTTATTGAAGTTGAACTCTGGTCTGCCAATTCTCACTTGAGCATTGTTGGAGAATACAGCAGATCCTCCCGACCAAACAAATCGATCACCCGCATTGTCTGAGCGCGCAGTAATCAGAATTGAAAAATTGTTGTCGCAGTATATAGTATCAAAAGCTTTTACCGCCACGGTATCCAAAATCGGCAAAATGACGTCGTGGATAATGGTAAAGGTGTCTTTGAGATTACAACCTTTGAGCGTGGTCAATTTATAAACGTAAGTACCTTCTTGTAAGTCATCAATCGTGAGCATATTGGAGGTAAATCCATTTGGCCCTGTCCATTCTATGCCTTGCATTTTACTAAGAGTGTCTATACTCACAGCAATAGAGGCTGTAGAATTGGTTGTACATGTTTTTTTCGTAATGACAGAATCCAAAACCGGTAAATCTCTTTCGTCGCCAACTTGAATTTCTTTTTTAATGATGCAATTGGTCGTTCTATCTATTGCGTGCACCCTATATATACCCGGTTCTTGAACCAAAGCGATGGCTTGATTTAAAGGTGATATGATGGGTGGGGATAATGAATCAATCCACACATATCTGTAATTCATGGTGTCTTGCGGAATGAGCTGTATCGTATCCATCGAACAGTCCACGATGATGTCTGGTGCAAAAGTAGGATCTGCTACAGAAATGAAAAGGGTGATGTTTGCTGTATCTCTACTTGCACATCCGTTTGCAAATCTTGCTTCCCCAAAGTATTGACCGACAGCAGAGACGGTAGGAACAGCTTCAGATGAATTAAAATTGAAAGGACCATTCCAAGAATATGTGGCGGTTGCAATTTGTTGTGTGAGCTTGAGTTGCACGGTATTCATGACACAACTGATGCTGTCATCAGCCACATCAAACACTGGAAATTCGTTTCGTTGTGTGATTTGAATGTTGGTATTTGGAGCGTCACAACCACTGGCAGATGTAAAACTCAAACTATAAGCTCCATCAATCAAAACTCTTTGCTGCAAACCATTGGGTGTAAAAACGGCACCACCTGGTCCATTCCAGATTAGCGTTCCTGCAGGTCTGTCAGCGACAGCTTGAACCCATACTTCATTACCTCTACAAAATGTTTCTAAACTTACATTAGGGATATAACTCGTATCGCGGACATTCACTATTGCACTCACAGGACATCCATTCCTAGTCATAACTGCGTCTACCTTATAAATACCCGTGGAAACCACATTCTCTGGAAAACTTACAGTTTCAAAAACCCCGGATGTTTCGTTTCTATGAAAATAGTTGGATGTTGTGCTAAAAATAGATGCATTATTGATGCTCAATGAAGTACTCCTATTTCTACAGTCAAAATCCATTGGATTGGCGACAAGTTGTGGCAAGGTTGTGGCTGTGTCTATGGCTACGCTTACAGATACAGGAACAATACAGCCATCAGCGTGTGTAACAAGACCATTGTAATTACCTGGAATGCCTATGGAAAGTCCATCCGGTGGTAATGGGCTCCCAACTCCCATCCAATCAATGTTTGTGATCGCAAATGAAGATGAAGTTGTCACCCGAAGTGTGGCCAAAGGTTCAGTGCAAGTTATAGTATCTGTATTTACTGTCAAGGTAGGTGTTGTGGGATCGTATTCGATGGTTAAACTAGTCATGTCCGTGCATCCTTGATCATTGACAACCAAATTGTAAGTTCCTATTCTATCAATATTGGCCGTATCCAAATTACTGGAAGTAATATTTCCATCTGTGCTAGACCAGGTATAGGTTGCTAAATTGGTATACCCAGTTTTAACGGCAGTCAACTGTATGGAACTGAGATTACATGCCAAGTTTGGATTGTCTGCAACAATGGAAGGATTGAGATCAATGACTTTAAGATCGATCACATAAATGGTGTCACACAAGTTTGGATCGACAGAAGAAACTGGTACATAAAAAGTGTCCTGTGTCGTGAAACTTAGGTTCCTAAATTGATAAGAACTACCATTACAAATTGGTGTGGGAGTAATAAATACGGAGTCTTTCACGGGTTTTGCAATGAGATCGATGCAAGTATTGGATACTGCTCCACAAAGTCCGAGTCTGGCAAATTCTGATCCAAAATCACCTTGATTGATGATAGAACCAACTATCGGCAGTTTTGCTGTATCCAAGGCTAAAACACTAAATTGACAAACTTTATAGGTCCCAGGTGACAATTGGTTGAGGTCCAATGTGTTTCCAGAATACGCTTCTATTCTGGTTCCACTGGTTATCACGTATCTATTGATGTATTGAGGAGATGGAGATTGTCCTTGTGGAAATCTTGTGATGGCACCAAAATTATACGTTTCATTGGTGCAATAGCTATCACTGGCTATGGTAAAAGTACCTGCTCTTGTGTCGCAAAATTGTGTGTTAATATTTTTGGAATTACAAAATTCAATCGAAATACAAGCCAGGGTTCCCACATCAAACTGTGATACATCTTCTATCTCAAGCACCCAAGTACCATTGATTTGGCCCGTATTTAAACTCTCAAAGCAGCCGTTGTATGGATAATAACTGCCACCAATTTGTGAGCCAAACCAAATTTGATCGTTGTCCCATCTGGCGCTATACCCCAATGCTGGAACAGCTGTAGCCATACATTGTACCAAAGATATGTTGTATTCTATTGGTGGGAAAGAAGGATTGGAAGGCGCAGTTGCAGGTCCCAAGAGATCAATTTTTTGACCGCTTGGTGATACCAGACTCATCCGCAATTGATTGATAGACTCGTGGTTGAACTGCAAGTCTATCTTACAAATTTTGTCATTGGTGAGATCTGTCGTAGCACCAGAAATGATGATAGGAATAGTTACAAAACGATCATCTGGAATACTGAAATTTTGCAGAATACAGGATTGTGCTGTGATCTGACAAGACAAAAGAATTAGCAATAAAAGTACAAAAGCTCTCAAATCGACCTTTTAGGGAAATTGAATAAATAAATTTAAATCTGACCCTCCAAGCAGAAACGCATTTTACAACGTCAATAATATACGATTGCATAATAGAAAAAGGATTTAATGCGCTCATTTTGATTGCATTGCCTCTTGTTGTAATAATTGTTACGTTGTATCTCGCTACAAAATCACATACATTACCACTTGGATAATTTTCTATTATTCAATTTACTGTATTATTTTATGCTAAATTGAATAGATATTTTGTTGCTATGGGACTCCAAAGAAACAAAATAAGGATTGATTTATGAAAGAAATTTGTAATAAATTAAATCCTCAAAATTCTATTAAAAATTAATGGTTGGTATTCATGGATTTAGCTAGAAAAAATCTTTGAAACCAATAGTTTATAATCGCTCAGAAACACTTTTTAAAGGCTCAAGATTGCTGCTGGTTTTATCCAAATAAAAATAAGATGTTGCAGAATAATCATCAATTCTATAAAAATTGACCCAACCGTTTGGGAAATCTTCGTGCATTACATCTAAAGGTTCGTCTAGTAAACGTCTAAATTTACTATCTAGATGAACAGAAATGGGCTTTGTTTGCACCTGTTTTTTGATCAGCTCACGATAAATATCTCTGTTGCAACCTCCAATTTGTTGCATGCTACATGAAATATCAGTTTTGAAATAGATTTGGTCTGGAATGTGATACCTGTAAAATGTATATTGACTCAAGCTATCTGATGCTACGGTACAACCTTGGTATCTATTGGAATAAGTACCTAATCCCCAACCAGTGCCAATGTAATCTTCTGCGCCTGTGCCGTTGATTGTGGGATATTGAGCGTCGCCATCTTTATAGATTTTTACTTCCCCTTCTCCCCACCACGATTCTTTCATATTTTTATCGGCATTAACGCCCATATTTACACCGAGATACCGGCCCTTACCAATTGTTTTGGGTAAAAACACGTAGTCTTCTCCAAGTTTCGAGGTTTTTTGTCTTGACCAAAATGCATGAAAATACATTGCATTGGTGGGCATACTTTCCAAAATGACAAAATCTATATCATAATAAAACATGTGCAAATCTTTATCACTTTCATTGACCACTTGAACTTTTGCACCTGATTTGTATGGCATTGGTATGTAACAATTGAATGAGCGACCCTCCGGACTGGTGAATAATTCGGATTCGAATTTGGCGGTCATTCCCAGACCTACACCAAAAAAATCACCCAAAGGAACGTCTACTGCAGGTTTTATATCACCATCCCAAAACATTTGCAATCGCAAAGACCGCAACATTTGCGGACTTCTGTCATTCAAAGTCATCCATATTCTTTGGATTTCACCAGCACCTTTTACATCCAATAATATTTTTGTTGCCCCTTTTTTGATGCTTTCAAATGCATTTCCTTTTGCCCCCTTATTTGTTTGTCCGCCTTGTCCGATAGTTCCATTGAGATTTTCAAAACTGCTGACCCTTGAGTCCTTGTTCTCATACTCATATAATTTTTGACCATAAGACTCTTGAAGCAAAAAAAAGATTGCAATGGTGACTATAAACCTATTCATGATTTATAAAGTTGGTAGTGGTGAAATAAGATTTGAACCTTGAAATTTAAAAAATAATTTTGATTTCTGAAGCATTTCTACTCACATTTCTGAAATGGTCAAAGTTGAGTTTGTGCTTTTGGAAAAGGCAGTAAATAAGACTTAGTCTCCAATTTCATCAAGCGGAGTACTTTCTTGGATTTATGGAAAGTAGGATTTTATAGTTTTGAAAAACGCATTGTTGTGTGTTGATTGGAAGTCAACATCTGCAAAAAATAAACCCCTGGTCTTAGTTGTTGAATATCTAGTCTTTCCACTTCATTGTAAAACTGTCCTTTTTGTAATATTTGACCAGCGCTGTTTGAAATTAAATACTGACTATTTTCCTTGATTCCTGCTACCATAATTTCTGCAGCGGCCGGATTTGGGTAAATTTTATATTCACTTTGGTTAGTAGGGGAGGAAACACTTGTTATGGGGTCGCCAATAACAATGTCTGAACCAAAGTAAGTAAGTCCGCCTCTTTCATTACCAATCATGAAATCCAATTTACCATCATTATTGAGGTCAGCTACAGCGGCATTGAGTCGCTTACCGATACTTTTTGGTAAAATATTTCGCTTGAGTAAAACAAAAGGTATCGTAGGGTCAGCTGATTGTGCAACAAAAAGACTGAGACTATCAGAGTTGTTGCCCATCAAAAGGTACATTTGGCCAGAGGAAACAAAGACTTCTGGTGAACCATTTTGTGTTGCAAAATTATTATTGCTGAATAGTTTGCCAAGATTGTCAGTGTTGGGCAATTCATTACTTAAATCGTCAAAAAAGGGAGCATTTTTACTGCCTTTATTTTTATAAAAATTGAGACTATTATTGCTTTCTCCAATGATGAAATCCAAGAGGCCATCACCATCAAAATCATAGATAACGGGTGAAGAATTGGGCCCTACAAAAATATTTTGAAAATCAGTGGTTATGAGCCTGAAATTGGTTTTACCTTGGTCCAATCCCTCATTTTGGAAATACAATATTCCACCTTGCGAATTTCCCACAAAGAGATCTGCATCGCCATCACCGTCTAAGTCACCTAAACATGGAGCAAGACGACTCAAGGTATTGGGAAAAGCAGACAATTGTAAAAAGTCTTCGTTTGTTAATTCAAATGCAGGGCTATTTTTTGTTCCAATGTTTGTAAACAAGAACATTCTATTTTGTCTCGTTTGACCTGCTTCTCCAACGCCATTTGTACCTACAATGATGTCCAACAATCCATCACCATTGTAGTCATAAAATGCAGGATGACTGCCGACACTTGTAATCAGCATATCATCAACCAGAAAATTTTTTGTGGTTAATTTATATTCAGGTTTACATGCTTCACCTTCATTGAGATACAACCACACATTGTTCCTATTTTGTCCGTTTCCAGATTCATTGGAAGCAACAATGACATCTTTTTTTCCGTCATTATTTACATCAAAAACATAGGCTGCGGGGAAAATTCGGACTCTGACAGGCTCATTTGTCACAGGCCATCGTGCATCTTGCTCCGTCATCCAACTACTTTTTGCTGTACCCCCATTTTTAAGAAATGTTAAATACTCAGCTCCTATGTCTCCCAAAAAAATATCTACATCTCCATCGCAATCAATATCTGATGCTGTCACGGTCGATCCCGAATGTCTGTCTCCAGGTCTACTGTTACCTTTGATGAAACTTGCACAATCTTGACCATTATTACTCAGCACAATGGTTTCGGAAAATTGATTTTCCACAAATTTGCCAAAGCAGTTTTCTTCAAAAGTCATGATAAAAGTGTCTCTGCCCATGCCTTGCTCTATGGCTTTGTTGAGATAAAGTTGCAGAAAACTCCCATCTGGTTCGAATGATAAAATATCCATATCTCCGTCATTATCTACATCTTCAATTCCAGTAAGGTCAATGATGGATGCATAGATATTTGAAACTATATTGTTGAATTTATAAGTCAAAACATCAACTGCGAATTCAGGGTTTTTAATTTTTTCAAATGTTAGTTGATTATTTTTCCTACTACCTCGCCACACTTCTATCCCTGCTATTCCCAATACATCTGGAGCTTTAAAAATATCCTCAACCCCGTCACTATTGAAATCTTTGAGTAGACACCAAGTATGAATATTTGGAAAAAAAGATTCGTATTGAGGTGCATATTCGTAGTTTATTTCACCGATACCACCTTTATTCAAATACGTCATTTTGACGTTGCCATTTCTATCAAAAATAAACAAATCATTTTTCCCATCATTATCCAGATCTATTTGGGAAAATTGAGGTGCGGACAGACCACCTACAAATGCTGCATTCAATGTTTTTCCATTGACTATAATTGGTACATCAATTGGTGTCAAATTTTGAGCAGAAAGGAAATTCGATACAGAGATGAGGAGGTATATAAATATGCTTAAGTTTAATTTCATCGATTAGCCTGATTAGTATCGTTATTTAAGGAACGCTCAAAAAGATATTTAGTTATAATCGGGCGTGAAATATGGTAAGAAAATGACATCTTAAACTGTTCAAATTGAAGGATCTTTTTTGCCAAACTTTTTAGTAATGAATGCGGTCACATAAGCCACTGCGTTTTGCAATGCCTCAAATTTAGAGTCTTTCTGGGCTTTGATGGTCACATAAATGGCAACTGGAACTAAGATAATGGAGGAAATCCAAGCACCAGTAAACCCACTATAAGTCTGATTTTTGGTTAGTTTTTCTCCCATAATGGAGGTAATGATGAAAAGCATATAGAATAAAATGGCAATGAGAAACGGATAACCATAACCCCCTTTTCTGATGATAGAACCCAATGGTGCACCAATAAACATGAAAACAATACATATAAAAGCGAAGCTATACTGCTGAAACAACCTCAATAAATACATCTGTTTCACACGCTCGATGTCGTTATTATTATTCATAGCGCTCAGTGCATTCTCCAACCTAGCACCTACAATAGAAGATGCCCTAAAGACTATAGTTTTATAAGAAGCGGTATCAATGGTTTCTCTAAAAGTTTTGTACTGCGACAAATCAAATAATTGGCTTTGGCGAATGCCTTTGATACCGGGTTGCTCAGCTTGTTCCTCAAGCAACTGTCTGGCATTGGACAACAAATCTTTGGGAACAATGCTTTGATTGGTATCTAATTTTGACTCCGCCAAGAGTAATTTTTTATTCTTAATACGCTTGTCAACGATCTCTGTAGTCATTTGTAAAGCTGCAGTATCCTTTTGATAGGCCAAGACTGACTTAAACCATTGTAAATCAGGAAAGAAATTTTTTAACTCGTGATACTCATACTTTAGGTTTTTTAGAAATTCAGACCTTTTGCTATCCAAAGAATCAATTGCGTCGAGTAATTGAAAGGTATTGAGCATGTCTTCCTTATTCCGATTGATATCCAAACCACCTTCATCAAATTTAAATTCGCTCATGTCGAGCACCTTGTGGTATGATTTATAGGAGGTCCTTAGTAAAGGGTAGGATGTTGTTCCATCATCTCTTTTTTTGCGCTGGTCTTCCTGATAAATACTTCCATTGTACAAATCCATGACAAAATATCTACCTGAACTATCCGTAAACATTCGAGCAGAATCAGACTTGATCATGTTGAGTAAAGTGCGGTCGGCTCTCGATTGATCATACATCAAGACGCCTTGCATGTCTATTTCATTTGCATCCTTTTTATCCACTCTTATTACAAAATCATTGAAGTCGTCGTTGAAAACCTTCTCTTCGATAAATAGACTGGATTTTTGCTTCCTGATTACCTCAAAGCGCTTTTTGAATTGAAAGGAAGCAATAGGTTTGAGATAATTTGAAGTGAAAACAGAAAACAAGAAAGTGAAGAAAGAAAGTGCAATGCCAGAAGCCATAATGCGCATCAACGGCATGCCAGCGGATTTGAGACTTGTCATCTCATATCTTTCAGCCAAATTACCAAATACCATTACCGAGGCAATCAAAATAGAAATTGGCAAAGCCATTGGCACAATCATCATCCCGTAATAGAGGATCAGTTCAAGAATATCTAGAACAGAAAAACCCTTACCAAGGATTTCATCGATGTACTTCCACATAAACTGCATGATCAATACAAATTCCGCCACAAAAAATGACAGGATGTATGGTCCCATGAAGCTTCGTAAGATGAGCCAATCTACTTTTTTCAAAATGTTTTTGTTCTAGTTAAAACCAGGGGAAGACACTTTTTTTGCGTGTTGAAGTGGTCCTTCTGGTTGTTGTTTTTATGCCCAGCACGCCAAGTAGTCCTCTAGTGATTTCTTTGGCTACAGCAGTACCAATAGAACGTGTAGTTGAATTATTTATGACTTTTTCAAATGTAGATTTTTCTTGACGGCCACTGGAAGAAGGTCTTGCCATTTCATTTTGCCTTCTGAGTTCTTCTTGTATTTGTTCACTTTGGGCCTCTTCTATCTTTCCAGATAAGATATCATATGCACTTTCTCTATCAATCTTATTTTGATACTTCGGCACGATCATAGAGCGGAAAATGATGTCATCCAATTCTCTTTGCGTTAATATATCCATGCGCGATTGTGGAGCTCTGAGAAAAGTGTGAACCAAAGGAGTTGGAATACCTTTTTCGTTGAGCGCCGTGATCATTGCTTCACCAATTCCCATGGAGGTAAGTAATTCGTCAACCGCATAATGGGTTGTGTAAGGAAAGTTCTCAGCAGCCATTTTGATGGCTTTTCTATCTTTTGCTGTAAAAGCTCTCAATGCATGTTGCACTTTGAGTCCTAATTGACTGAGCACAGAGTCTGGAATATCAGTAGGATTTTGGGTACAGAAGAAAATACCCACCCCTTTTGACCTGATGAGTTTTATAATAGTTTCAATTTGATCTTGTAACACTTTTGAAGCCTCATTAAATACTAGATGTGCTTCGTCTATAAAAATGCAAAGTTTTGGTTTATCCAAATCACCTTCTTCTGGAAAGGTTGAATAGATTTCTGCCAAAATTTGTAACATGAAAGTTGAAAATAATTTTGGTCTGTCTTGCAAATCAGTTACTCTCAGGATGGAAACCATGCCTTTACCACTGCTATCTAGTCTGCATAAATCATCGGGGTCAAAGGAGACTTCGCCAAAGAAAACATTGGCTCCTTGTTGTTCCAATTCTATGATTTTCCGCATGATGGTGCCAACTGTAGTAGAGGAAATGCTTCCATATTCCGCTTTGATGGCATCTTTACCTTCATTGGTCAAATATTGCAATGCTTTTTTTACATCATCCAAATCCAGCAAGGGTAACTGATTGTCATCACACCACTTAAATAATAGAGATATGACTCCTCCTTGTGTATCATTGAGGTCTAGAATTTTTGAAAATAAGACTGGTCCAAATTCGCTGACGGTGGCTCTTAGCCTTACCCCAACTTCATCAGATAATGATAAGAACTCAACAGGACTAGAATCAGGGATGTATGGTAAACCAATTTTGTCATGCCTTTCAATAAACTTGGGATTCTCGTCTGCTATTTTAGCAATACCAGAAAGGTCACCTTTGATATCCATCAATAAACATGGTATACCATTGGTCGACAATTGCTCTGCTATAATTTGTAGGGTTTTCGTCTTACCAGTACCTGTTGCTCCTGCAATTAAACCATGTCTGTTTAAGGTTTTAAGTGGTATTCTTACCAGGTGGTCTGTCAAAATTTCATCACCTATACGTCCTGCTCCCATTATAATTGACCCTCCATTAAAGCGATATCCTTCAATGATGTCTTTTTTCAACTGCTCAACTGACATTATATCTATTTTTTTACAAATATAACAATCAACAATAGATTGAGAACCAACAACAACTATTTTCTTAATGATTGTTGTTATCTGCGGTTTGATAATTTGACAAGTGTGGATATTTTTTAAGCTGTAAAAATCCTAATCATCAAAAAATCAGAAAAAATGTTTTGAATATTAAGTTTTTGGATTTTTGAGCGCCTAATAATATTTGCCTTATGAAATGTGTCTTTCAAGAATTTAAACAAAAAGAGAAGAGATGAAATCGAAATAATATTAAGTATATTTGATCAAGATATACCAAACTAAATATGGATTGACCAGAATTGTTGTGCCGAAAATTTGATCTAGTTCGAAGAGAGAAATTGAAGCATAGCCTTAGCTGACGAAATTGAACGATGAAGATATCGATTAAATTTGCAACAAGAAAATGGTCAAATTCATTTCCGATTGGTATAATATAGACTCAAGAAAACACATCATGAATATTAATGAAGTTGAATTTCCAGATAGATATCGTCTAGTAGTAAGACGATTACAGAGGGCAGTTGAGGGCAAAGAATTGGAAGAGTATATCCGTATGGAGGAAGATATTCAAGCTGAGCTTGATGATTTATACATGTTTTTTATAAAGGCAAAACAAGAAAGCGAACAAGCGCGAAAAGAAAGCGAACAAGCGAGAAAAGAGAGCCAGCAAGCCCGAAAAGAAAGCCAGCAAGCCCGAAAAGAGAGCCAGCAAGTACGAAAGGTGACCGAGCAAGTACGGAAAGACATTGAGCAAACACAAAAATATGTTGAAGTTGCCAAGAAAGAGTTGGCGAAAGCTAATAGTGTAAAGGAAGAAGCTGTGGTATTGCTTATAAACTCGGGTATGGATAAATCTATCGTAGCATCAAAATTAAAAATTACATCAGCTGATATCGATAAGATATTGAGAATGAGAGAAGAACAATAATCAAAAAAGCTTTTGGCTCATCCAATCGTCAAAATTTTATTAATTTCGATTTAGACTTGGAACTATTTGACATGTCTATTCGTTACCTGATTGAATCTTTTGAAGGAAAGATCAAAAATTGAAATTTGGGGTTGACCGGTATCGACAGGGAAGTGATCTGGTTAGTAAGCATGTCGGAGCAAGGTTGCTCACTCCGTTAAAAATGGTAATCGAACAATAATTGGCGAGTCTAACTACGCCTTGGCTGCTTAATTTTAGAAATTAAGTGCCTTGAAGCACCTTGCTTGATTCCTGGTACACAGCAAGACGCTTTCAAAAACTTCAGGATAGACCATCAGAGTTTCTTGGCTGGTGATCGAAACTTAAAAGGATAGGGGAGGCATACGTCGTCTTTATACTGACGCCCGACCGAAATCCCTGAATAAAGACTAAACATGTAGAAGGCTTTCAAGAGCTTTGTCTGGACAGGAGTTCGATTCTCCTCAGCTCCACTCCAAAATCAAAGAGCATATTTTAGCATAAACACTAAAGTATGCTCTTTTTTTATGCCTGAAATCAATGTTATTGAAATTGATTTTAAATAGGCAATTGTAATTTTATGCGAAAGGATATTATTATTCTGATCACATCTTCGAAATATCCGTTGTATTTTCTATATTTCGCGAACAATTCGTAAAACTTCAAAATTTAACTGAAATGCCAACTAACTATTATCTATTTTTTGTAACGGCCCTCATACCACTTCTTATGGGGTTCATTTATTATCATCCAAAAGTATTGGGCAATGTGTGGATGAAGACCAATAATTTTAATGAGGAAACTATGAAAGGTGCAAACATGGCACTCATTTTTGGTCTCACTTATGTATTTGGAATTATCATTAGTTTAATGATGACATCTATTATCATACATCAAAGTCATATAGCATCAATATTGGTTCCAGAAGTTAGTGACAAAACAAGCGCTGCTTATCAGGATATGGTTGAATTCATGGGTAAATATGGAATGCGATACAGAACAGCCTCCCATGGTATGGTGCATGGTGGTGTCATCGCCCTTTTATTTGTGACACCAATTATCGCAATCAACTCCCTTTTTGAAAGAAGAGGTTGGAAATATGTTTTGATTCATGCGGGATACTGGTTTTTGACCTTGGTTGCTATGGGCGCCATTCTTTGTCCAGCACTTAATTATGAAATGTAATACAAGTAATATTTAATAAAAAACCCGCCCTATCAAATGATGGAGCGGGTTTTTTATTATCCCATAAGATGAACAAACTTATAATTTCTTTTCATTAATCATATCTAAAAGCTCATCTCTATAATTTTTCCCGATTGGAATCACTTTTACTTGGCCTTTTTCCATGACCTCAAGTGTGTTACCATCAAGTGCTAATACCTTGCCCAAGTTTACAATGTATGATCTGTGCACCCTTCTAAAATTTGAAGAATGCAATTTGTCTTCCAAAGATTTCATTGTCTGCAAAGCAATAACTCTACTATTTTCTTGTCTGATGATGACATAATCTTTAAGTCCCTCAATGTATATGATGTCAGAGAAATTTACCTTGATTAATTTTTTATCAGCCTTCACAAAGAAGTAATCATCACCAATCTCTTCAATAGTATCTGTACCCTGTTTTCTGATCATGATGCGTTCAGTCGCTTTGCTTACCGCTTTCATAAAACGGTCCATTGAAATGGGCTTGAGCAAGTAATCAACTGCATCTAGTTCAAATCCTTCAAGTGCAAAGTCTGGAAAGGCTGTTGTAAAAACAACAGCAGGTGGATTACGCAAAGACCGCAAAAATTCTATTCCTGTAATTTGGGGCATTTGTATGTCTAGAAACATGAGATCAACCTCATGATTTTTGAGGGCTTCAATTCCTTCAAGTGCATTATTACAACGTGCGACCAATTCCAAATTTGGCATTTTTGCAATGAATGTTTCCAGAATATCCAATGCTAGCGGTTCGTCGTCGACTATTAAGGTTTTTATTGTCATGTTGATTTAATTAAGATTTATTTTCAAATTTACAGTATAACTATTGGGATGATCCATAATATCAAGACTATATTGATTGGGATACAAAAGCTCCAATCGTCTTTTTACATTCACCAACCCTATGCCTCCACTTTTCTTCTCACCTCTTGAAGGTAGAATAGGAGCCTTAGAATTCTCAATGATGATGTCTACATTTTCAGGGTGTCCTGTCAAATTTATTTTTACAAAGCCTTCACTGATTTGATGATTGAGTCCGTGTTTAAAACAGTTTTCAATGAATGGTATAAACATCAAAGGTGCAATTTTTTGATTTTTTATCTCTCCACCAACATGAACTTCTACATGAAATTTGTTCCCGTGTCTTAGTTTTTCCAACTCCAAATAATTTATCATATAGTTGACCTCCTTTTCCAATGGAACTTGCTTTTCATTACATTCGTACAACATATAACGCATCATTTCTGATAACCGCAAGACAATTTCTGGCGCAAGGTCTGATTTCTTGAGCGTGAGTGCATATAAGCTATTCAATGTGTTGAAGAGGAAGTGTGGGTTGATTTGTGACTTCAAAAATTTTAGTTCAGATTGGAGATTTTCACTTTTCAATTCTTGTTTTACTTTTTGACTTCTTATCCAATCGTTCATGATGTAATAAATCGACGATCCTGCTCCAACTAAAAAGGTAGATAAAAAGACCATTTTTTGATTACCCAGTGAGTAGTCGCGCATTATGTTTAAAGAAGTAGCATAAAATAGACAAAAAGACTTTATTGGTGTAAATACAATCGCTGTTATCAACAAATACAATAAATGCAGACCAAAATTATTGTCCTTTAGATATAATGGGAATAAATAATACTTATTAAAATAAACCACCAAAGCGAAAAAAGAGACATTCACAAGTTCATACCATAATTCTGGCAAAAAACCAACTGAACTTTGGTTGAGAATTGCTAAAATGATGGACATCACAATCCAAAATGTACTATGTTGCAAAATCACATTGTGAGTGAAATGCTGTAATAAGGTTTTGAAGCTTGTATTGAGCTTTAATGCCAAAGTCATTTCTGCTTTATAGGTTTGTATATGATTGATTCGTGCCTCTTTTAAAATGATCCTTCAAAAATAAGCAGATATTGATTAGAATGTTTGAAATGATAGACAAATTAGGGCTTTTGAAAGATGAATGGTTATAAATGTTGAGAAAATCGGACCTTGTGGTAATACTTCGATTCATAAATTGGAGAAATGTAGACAGATTGTGAAAAAATGGTCATAGATCAATATTTTAGGTTTAATGGAAAAGTTTGTCATTCCATTTTATGTTTATTAATTTAGCATAAAATCAAACAAATGGACCTCAGAATAACATTAAAATTTATCAGCACGATTTGTTTTTTAATAAGTGCTTTTCACAATACCAATGCGCAAATTTCTAGCGCCCAGATCGACAAATTGGTAGAAGAATCCATGGCAAAAATGAATGTGGCTGGTGTAGCTGTCGCGGTTGTAAAGGACGGCAGAGTCGTTCATAGTAAAGGTTATGGAGTGAAATCCGTTAAAACCAAAGAAAAAGTGGAGGCAAATACCTGTTTTGCAATTGCCTCAAATAGCAAAGCTTTTACGACAACTGCACTCGCCATCTTGGTGGAAGAGGGTAAACTCAAATGGACAGATAAAGTCATTGACCACATTCCTGAGTTTCGCATGTACGATCCTTATGTTACCGAAAACTTTAATATACAGGATCTACTCACACATCGCAGTGGTTTAGGATTGGGCATAGGGGACTTAATGTTTTTTCCAGATGGAAGTGATTTTACAATAGATCATTTATTAGGGGTATTCCAACATTTCAAACCAGTTTCAGCTTTTCGCACAAAATATGATTATGACAACCTGCTTTATTTAGTTGCAGGAGAAGTGATCAAAAGAGTAAGCGGTATGACTTGGGAGCAATTTATTCAAAAGAAAATTATGGAACCATTGCAAATGGATAAAAGTTTTCCTGCCTTACCCGATGTCAGTAATCAAGGCGGAATTTCTTATCCTCACAATACCATAAATGGCAAATTAATAGCCTTGCCTCATTTTAAAGAAATGGTGAATGGAGCAGCTGGCGGAATTTATGCTAATGTTGAAGACCTATCTAAGTGGATATTGTGTCATCTCAATAAAGGCAAATATGGGCCAAATTTGAGCAAACAACTTTTCAGTGAGCAAAGCCAAAGAGAAATGTGGAAAATACACACCGTCTTGGAGGCAAATCGCAATCCTAGGTACAAAACTCATTTTGCGGGATATGGTTTAGGTTGGGGTTTGAGTGACGTACTTGGAAACATGGTTGTGACCCATACTGGTGGATTACCAGGAATGCTTTCAAAAACTTTATTGGTTCCAGACTTAAATATGGGGTTTGTCATCCTCACCAATACAGAGCCAGGCGGGGGAGCCCTTTTTTCTGCAGTCTCTCAAACCATTCTTGACAGTTACCTTGGTTTACCAGATAATGGTTGGGTGGATATTTATAGTAATGGTTTGCAGGAAGGACAAAGTGTAGGGGATAGTGTAGTTGCTGAAGTTTGGGCAAAAGTAAAAATGAACGCTGATCAAAAAATAAATTTTAAAAATTTCACTGGAACTTATCGAGACGCTTGGTTTGGTGATGTGGAAGTGTTTAATAAAAATGACAAATTATATATAAAATGTGTGCGATCACCAAAGTTAAATGGGCAATTGCAGTTCTATAATGCCAACACTTTTGCAGTGAAATGGGAATATCAAGATATGAATGCAGATGCTTTTGTCATGTTTGATTTGTATGAAAATGGTGCTGGTAAGGGAATTAAAATGAAAGGCATTTCTCCCAATATTGATTTTAGTTTTGACTTTCATGACTTGGATTTGAAAAGGGTAGATGTGGGTAAATAGTAAATAGTGAATAGTGAATAGTAAATAGTGAATGGTGTGACAGTTAAGATGTGAAATGTGAGTAAATAGTAATGTCGTAGTGATGTAAATTGTGAATGTTAAAAAATGATAGGATGTTGAGCCAAGGCATGCCTTGCCTTTCTAGCTCGAATAAAATATTTGTATCATGCTATTGAAAACTTTCAGCAAATACTAAATGGCAATTGAAATAACCAATAAATTTGAAGGTTGATTATATTTGTTAAACCGATCTGAATATGGATTTTCAATAATTTTGGATAATAAGCAGGAAAAAAGATTTCAGATCGGAGTAATAAATAACCAATTGATTGATATGTCATACTTATCCAGAAGTTTTATTTTTTCAATTTTAGTATTATTGATAGCAAGCTGTGCTAGTACTAAAACTGTAAACAGTTTGCAGCAATCTAAAGATGATGGCAAAATTCAAGTTGCTATTTTACAAATGAATGATGTTTATGAAATCAGTGGAGTGGATGGTGGAAAGGTGGGCGGATTGGCAAGAGTTGCTCATTTCTACAAAGAGCTCAAACAAAAATATCCTCAATCAATGATGGTTTTAGCGGGCGATTTTTTAAACCCATCCCTCATTGGTACAATGCGATATGAAGGCGATAGGATCAGAGGGCGTCAAATGGTGGAAGTATTAAATAGTATAAATCTAGATGTTGTAGCTTTTGGTAATCACGAATTTGATGTTCCTGAAGTAGATTTACAAAAGCGGATCAACGAATCAAATTTTGATTGGTTAGCGACTAATCTTGCACAGATTTGCGGCAATAAGGAGTATCCTTTTTATAAGGAATTTGAAGGCAAAAAACATTTTCTACCGGAAAGTAAAGTTTATAAGTTTACAGATAGTGATGGAACTACGCTAAATTTGGGCATGTTCTCCGCAACCATCAATAGCAATCCGGTTGACTATGTACATTATTTAAATCCGGATAGCTGTGCTTCTGTGGAAATAATGGAGCTCAAACCCCAAAGCGATGTTTTAATTGGATTGACCCATTTGACTATAACAGAAGACTTAGACTTAGCAAAAAAACATCCAGAAGTAGCTTTGATAATGGGTGGACATGAACATGATCACAACTATCAAAAAGTTGGTAAAACCATTGTCGCAAAAGCCGATGCGAATGCCAAATCTGTTTACGTGCATATTCTTTCCTTCGATCATTCCAATAAAACAACAACGCTTGAATCTGACCTGGTTTATATGGATGAAAAGATAGGTTTGGATGTTGAGGCAACAAAGGTAATTCAAAAGTGGAATAGCATTTTGGACTCTGAGATCAAAAAAGTATTTCCAGAGCCATATGAAATTGTTTTCCACGCAGCCCAAGCATTGGATGGTAAAGAGATAACTACAAGACATAAGCCGAGCAACATGGGTATTCTGTTTGCTCAGAGTGTAAAGAATGCCTCTAAAAACAATGCTCAAATAGGACTGATAAATAGTGGATCTATTCGCATTGACGATGAATTGCAGGGAGATATCCTTGCTTTAGACATCTTTCGGGCATTACCGTTTGGTGGAGCAATTTATGATGTAAAAATGAAAGGTAGCTTGCTTTTGGGAATCATGAGATATAGTGAAAAATCCAAAGGGCTAGGTGCTTATTTGCAATATACTGGTCTTGAAAAGAAGGAGGATAACTGGATGATTGATGGTCAACCAATTGATCCTGAAAAACATTACATGATTGCCATGACCGACTTTTTGTTAAGAGGTTTGGATATACCTTTTTTAAATGAGCAGAATGAAGGAATACTTGCCATCTACAAACCAAATGCAGAGGACGTTGCTGACAATAGGCTGGATGTAAGGCGAGCAATCATAGAATATCTAAAGACATTATGAAGGGAAACTTTTTCGCCTTTTCATGAATAATTAAGGATTACATGTGAGATTGGTTGCCCCTTGGCTGATCCATTTAGAAATCAAATTTATTTTATCTTCACTCATCCTTCCAGAAGGAGGCATGATATTGTTCTTGGATGTAATAGATAAGAATAATCTTGATTTCTCTGGTTCAAACGGTTTTATTCCCACAGTTTGAACCAATCTATTATAATTTTCTGTCACCACACCGTTTTGCCTACTAGCAGCAGTGTGACAACCACCCAATGAACAATTTGTAAGTAGAATAGGAAGAATATCTTTTTCAAAATATACTGTATCTGGATTGCAGTTTGACATCATGTTGCTGGTGTCAACGGACGAAGTATCCATTCCCATTCCATCATCATCAGGCACCACATCTTGAGCGATTTGATCAAAAGAACATGATTGTAATAATGCAAAAAAGCAAACCACAACACCTAAAATTATTATTTTATGCCACATATCTGAATTCTCTTTGATAATATTAGACAAGTACGGGGCAAAAACGTTTATTGGATCTCAAAGATTTTGGACAAAAAGAATTTTTCTTTGTTTCAATAGCTTCTTTCGGGAGTTCTTCTGGCCATTATTTGGCAGGATGGAATTATGAAAGCCATATTATCTGCCCATCCAGCCTCCATCAACAACTAAAATCTCACCTGTCACATAATCTGATGCAGAAGAGGCTAAGAAAACAACAGGCCCTTTAAAGTCTTCGGGTTCTCCCCATCTTCCTGCCGGAATTCTACCAAGTATGGAAGCACTTCTTTCTGGGTCACTTCGCAAAGCCTTTGTATTATCAGTAGCGATATATCCTGGTGCAATACCATTGACTTGCACCCCCTTTGAAGACCACTCGTTTGCAAAAGCCTTGATCAAACTTCCTATAGCTCCTTTACTTGCTGCGTATCCTGGGACATTGATTCCTCCTTGGAAAGTAAGCAAAGAAGCGGTAAAGATAATTTTGCCCTTACCTTGTTCAATCATCTTTTTACCAATTTCTCTAGTCAGGATGAACTGCGCATTTAAATTTATGTTGATCACTTGATCCCAATATTCATCAGAGTGTTCGGTTGCGGGATTTCTCAAAATTGTGCCGGCATTATTGACTAAAATATCTATTTTTTGATTCTGAATCAAGCTAGTAAATTCGTAAAGCGAATCTCTGTCATTAAAGTCAGTTTGATAGGCATCAAATTTCCTTCCCAAAGCCTTTATCTGTTGCTCAACTTCGCTTTCTCCTTTGATTAAACTTGTTGAAACTCCTATGATATCTGCTCCAGCTTCTGCCAAACCAATTGCCATCGCCATGCCTATTCCTCTTTTACATCCAGTTACCAGAGCAGTTTTTCCAGTAAGATCAAAGGACTTTAATATATTGGACATTCGCCTTTTTAATTATTGAGTAACAATGATATGATTTTTTGTCACTTTTGGCTGAGCTGAGCAAGAGTTTTTTACATAATAAGCTCGATTGGCTTAAAATCTCAAGTACTTGTTGTAGGAAATTCAAATAAGATCAAACCCCGGAAAATGCAGAAAAACCGCCGTCAATAGGGACTACAATTCCTGTGATAAAGGAAGAATGATCATCGCACAACCAAAGTATCGTGCTTACGAGTTCTTCAGGTCTGCCAAATCGCTTCATTGGAGTATTGTTGATAATTGTTTGTCCGCGGGCAGTAAGGCTACCATCTTCATTGAGCAATAGGGTTCTATTTTGATCTGCAATAAAGAATCCAGGTGCAATAGCATTTACCCTTATGCCTTCCCCATATTTCAGAGCCATTTCTACGGCCATTGACTTGGTGAAATTATCAACAGATGCTTTGGCGGCCGAATAACCAATCACTCGCGTCAAGGGTATGGATGCAGACATGGAAGATATATTGATTATACAGCCTGTATTTTTTTCTACCATAGCTTTAGCAAATGAAATTGATGGTATCACTGTGCCCAATAAATTGAGATCCATTACTTTACCGAAATCTCCAATATTGAGGTCAAATACACTTTGGTTTGGGCCAATGGTTGCACCGGGCATATTTCCACCAGCTCCATTTATCAAAACATCGATCCTTCCATGAGTTTTATAAATATGATCAACAACATTATCTACAGAATTTGCATCCATGACGTCGCATTGCATTGCATTCACATCCAAATTCAATTCTTTGAAATATTTTTCTTTCTCTAGAAGTTTATCTGCACTTCTTGCCAAAATATAGACTGTAGCGCCTTCCTTAGTAATTCCTTCAGCAATGGCAACACCCAAGGTTCCACTGCCACCCGTGATGGCAACAATTTTACCTTCCATTCGACTCATTGTTTGATCTTTTTTTGGCCATAAATACAATATTCAAAAAGTCAAACAGTGCGGACAAAATCACACCTTTAAACCTTGAGAAAACCCAATTTTAATTATTTCTACTTTATTGGATGATTGGTAAAGCAGTCTTAATAATGGACCAAAAGTAACATTTAATTTATTTTGACCTAGTAAAACCTTTTTCCGAAAAGATATACTTTTATTATTTTATCGCCGTGATGGAGCCAGACATAGTATTTTTAGCCCCATCATTCATGACAATAGTGGCTACATAAATATAAACTCCTGAGATAGTCGGTAATCCTTTATTACTTCCATCCCATTGTTTTCCTTTGTAAATTAGAGAGCCCCATCGATCAAAAATGGATAATTCGATTTCTGCCACATATTCTTCGCTTCCAGATATATAAAAGAGGTCATTGAAGCCATCACCATTTGGCGAAAAAATGTTGGGAGCATATAATTTGTAATAATCCAAATGAAGATATACCAAACTGTCACATCCAATTGCAGATTTGAGGTTGACTAAGTGATCACCTTCATTTTTATAACTCTTTTTCTGAATTTTATACTCATCTCCTTCAAATATACGGGCAGAGACGGTATCAAACAATTCTCCCAAGACCTTTAAATTCATTGTGACAATACTATCACAATTGTCTACAGATTTAAAGGTTTCTATGTAAGTTCCATTTTTATTCAATCGTTGCTTACCAAAGGCCAAAACATCATCCTTACAGATGGTTTTATTGACATTGGTAGTCAGAACAGGTATTGTAAAATCGTAAAATGAAGTTACTTTACAGGAGGAACCATCATCAATTAAAGTCTGATATTTGCCTTCTCCATGCATTCTTTTGAGTTGAGCTTGATCCTCGCCGACCAAAGCGATTCCATCTTTATACCATTGGTAATTGTATTCCTTGTAAAATGGTACTTTCAAAAGAAAATCGTCTTTACAAGGATGTGATACTTTGTCCACTTTAAATTCAAAACTTCTGATATCTGCCAATACTAAATTATCGAAAAAATAATAAGTGCTAACATTGACTAAAACTGGATCGCAATCAGGCCCGATGGCCATTGCATAGATATCTTGTGTAGGTGTCACGTCAATAAATACTTTTTCCCAAGAACCTCCTGATTGGCCAGTTACGAATGTAGATCCCAACAGTACCCAATTTGGACCGTTTGTTGGGCAACCAAATTCAGCATTTCCTTTTCCGAATGGTAGGTTTTTGCAATCAGTAGTACCAAAAAAAGTGACATTGATAGCCGGTGATCTTTGAGAGTTCACAAAACCTATAAAAAATTCAAATCTATAGGTTGTTCCAGCACGAAGAGGACTCAAGAGGCAGGCTCCTGCATATTCTTTCCAATTATAATCTGCTCCATTCTGGATCACCCTTCCATCTCTAAATCCAACCACTCCTTTACCGTCAGGAAATGGCAGCGGTGGTGGTAAATCTTCCCAGCCCATCCAGCCGCATTCATGAAGATAGTCTGTTGTTGGGTCAGATGCTTGAATCCAAACATCTGAACAATTGAGTTGCGCTCTTTCAGATGGACAGCAGCTTCGGTCTTCAAAAGAGGGATTGGGAATCAAGGAAATAGGCTCT
>JAKQLF010000401.1 GCA_029567325.1 Bacteroidota bacterium
TAATCAGTAGATACTATTCCTGTTTTGATGATCAATGCGGTGTCTTGACCTTTGAGCATCACTTTATTGCCGTATCCCATGTATTCCCTAGGAATGAGCAAAGCATTTTTCTTTTCGCCTACCAAAATATTTCCTTCCAATGGTGTCGCAAAAATATTTGATGAAGCAGGTAGTGTATCAGTCAAAAGTATTTTGCATACAAATGATTGGCTGGCATTATCAAAAGCAGTAAGTATTTCATTGACTTTGCCAGTATAGGTTTTGGTCTTATCGGTATTGAGTTGGATCTTGGTTTCCTGACCGATTTTGACACGATGGATACTGCTTTCATCTATGGTGAGTACGATCTCTAGTTTATTTGGGTTGGCCACCGTGGCAATGATGTCACCTTTCCGTACATAATCGCCCGTGCTCTTGAATTTTTTAATGATCGTGCCATCGTTGATAACAGTTATTTTATTGTAGCTTTGAACTACTTGATTGTTTTTCAGTTGCCCTTTGGTGACGATTTTTTGTTGTTTGGCTTGTTGCAATAGTAGGTCGTATTGTTTTTTAAGTGCATTGAGATTGGACAGTGCATTGTCAGCGGCCAATTTTGCATTTTCGTATTCAACCTTGGCAATGCTTTCTGATTTTTGTAATCTTTCATATCGATCTGCCTGCAATTTGTCTTGTTGATACTTCGCTTCCGCAAATGAGATATTTTGTTTGAGCTGTTGCAAAGCAGGTGCGTTGGCACTTAGATTTTCATTGGCGATGACGAGTTGATCTGATGCAGTATTTGTATTGATGACGTTGGATTGGTTGTCAATGGTGGCAATAATACTTCCCTTTTTCACCACAGTACCGATGTCATAATTGGCATTCAGCAAGATGCCATCCGTCTGCGCTGTGAGATTGTAACTATCGTCCCACTCTATCTGTCCAGGTGCAAATACCCATTCTTGGATATCTTGTACGACAGGTTTTATCTCGACAGTTTCTTTGTTTTTGCAGCTGATTATAAAAGATGTACTTAGCAATAAAAAAATATATTTTGATGACATAATTTGCTATTTATAAATGGATTAATAATGGTTGTGGATGATGATTTTATGTTTTGCAAATGCGATATTGGCCAATGCTACAACTACATTTACTTGACTATTGAGCATATCATTTTGGGATGTTAATAATCTGTCTAATGGCAAGATATTTTCATTATATTGGTTGAGATTTTTCTGATAAGTATCTTCTTTAAGATCAGCGTTGGACTTAAAATTGGACCAT
>JAKQLF010000202.1 GCA_029567325.1 Bacteroidota bacterium
TACAATAGGTATGGCTCCATCGATATCGTCCGGGTGTCGTATCACTGTTGGTTCAATCCCGACCTCATTTAGTGACCTCTCAATTAATCTGTCAAAATTGGTAGTTATAATGACTTTAATGTGGCCGTCTTTAACTAATTGGGCAATTGCCTTATGTGCAGGTGAAGGCATTTTGAGACCCTGCTCGACTTCTTCTTGGGTTGGTTCGAAATATGGTTTCAACAAATTTACCCTCTCTGCGGAAGATTTTGCAAGCTTGGTCAGAATGTTTGAATAATTTGGTTCTTCACCGTATGTGGATTTAAACCAATCGACCGGATTTGGCTCGCATTTTTGCTTCTTTAATTTGGCCAGTTGCCTAATTAAATCGATAACAATATCCCAGCCAGTTGGTATGCCAGAAGATTTTGAAATCCCTGAACCCAAGAAAAAGGCATATACACCTTTATTGGAGTATATTGAAAAAGCAATAGTTGTTGTTTGGTTATTCACTCGATAAAGGAGAATTAGTTGCAGAGATTAAAAATACGAATAATCCATTAATAATCCTTTGTTTTAAATCAGGATAAAATGAGGCCATCATGGACTCCTAATTTGAAGGAAAAAAGGATTAAAATAGGATGTTGATATTATTGGGACAGGGTTTGATTCAGTGAGTATTAAACATTGCAGTAGGTTCCTGTCATTCCATATTTCTTAACCTGTACGCTTTCTGTCTGCATTTATTCGAACAATACCTTCGAATCTTGCCATCATTTAACTGTTCAATTGGATTGTCACAAATCGAACAAGTCTTGAATGTTGACCTGAGTTTTTTTGCTTTTTCAATGGCTCGCATTTTTGCCATTTTGCTTCTGCACTCTACAGAACAATACTTTGCCCTACCATTAACGAATTTACACTTGAACTCATCTCCGCATACTATGCACTTTCCAGTGCCATGAAGGCTACCAAATTTTCTGTAGTAATTTTCAATTCTATGCTTTTCCATCAGCTACTCTCTCAAATAATAAGTCACGTTACGATATATGGGTTAGATAATATTGACGGACCTTTTTTTTACCAGTTCAACTCTCATTACCAAAACTATATGTATTGTTCAAATTTATTGGTATAACAGTTTCAATCAGAATTACTTTTTCAACATTCTTAATTAATTTGTTTTTCAAAATCTGAATTTGTCAGGTACTCAAAATCAGCCAAGCTCCATAACCAATAACCTCCATCATAAGTCAGACTGAAGGAGATAACGATTTTTTTGAGAGTTACTATATCCTGAATTAATAGAAATACCGCATCACTTTCTTGCCAGATTTTTATTAATCGAACAGCTTTTATTGAATTTCCACCCGTTAGCTTTTCCAGATATAGGTATGGCATACCAATTTTAAGTAACTTTCCTGTCGTCAAAATGAAAGGAAGGTCAAGCTCATACGTTTTACTTGTCAATTGATGAAGTTTTTTACGTAAGTTGGCATTTGTAGTATTATTATCCATGATGTTTGTTGCTTTGAATGAATTGTTATTCATCAAGTTCGAGAAGTGAATCATCATTTGAATTCCCAAGCTCTGTTCTATCAATCAATTTCTTTAAATCCCTCAGATTAATTAAAAGAAATTTGAATTGCCTGTCTTCAATTTCCAATACAGTCTCAAAGACATCTCCTGTTTCGATTTCCTGAACATAAACGTATAATTTGCCATTCTTATAATCAAGGTCTATTAGGTTTACGATTTCAAAGTAATCCTTTGTGACCAGAAGAAATGTTTGTGGCAGTATTCCTTTGTGAGGCCTTCTGCTTAATATAATCTTCAGATGTGAATACTTATCCCCTGATGAAAAAGCATCCAAAAATTCATCCTCAGTGAGATTTTCTCTTGATTTTTCGTTGAGTCGATTGTCCATGCCAGTTGTTTGTTATAAATACTGGCATGGTTGAAAAATGTGTTTATCTGGCTGCTTTTAGAATGGTCAAATTACATGGGGGATGGGTATCCGGTCCTCCCCCTGTGCTGGACCCGGACCGGGTGATTTTCCAGAGGGGTGTTTCAGGCGCAAATTATGCGACTTCAAAAAAAAATCACAAAAAAATTCCCAGAAAAATTTATAAATATTTGATATAATTATGGTGCAAAATTTGGTGCAAAAGAAAAGGGACTTACTTTTAATGTTTTCGTAAGTCCCTGATTATTAAGAGCGGGAAACGGGATTCGAACCCGCGACCCTCAGCTTGGGAAGCTGATGCTCTACCAACTGAGCTATTCCCGCCTATTATTCCTTATCCCCTTCCAATTCCTTCTCTCTGAGCCTCGCATGGAAGTTGAAACTTTCATGGTTCGTGAGCTCTTCATCCAACTCCCTCTCTCTGAGCCTCCCATGGGAGTTGAACCCAC
>JAKQLF010000210.1 GCA_029567325.1 Bacteroidota bacterium
GTTATTTGAAATGGGAGAGGATGGATAAAATATTACAGCACGGAGTGTTTGGATTGAATGAAATACCGATAGTGGAGACAAGAATATTTTACAAAAAAGAAGATGTACTGAATTATGATTTTGAGTATCCGGTAATTTGTAAACACGGGTTTGGATTTCAAGGAAAAAGTGTAGTTAAGATTGATAACAGACAGAAAATGGATGCTTATATATATAGTATGGAAGAAAAAAACTTAGGCTCGTATTTGTGGCAGAAATTTTTACCGGTTGGATGGGATTTGAGAGTGGTGATAGTGGATGGGAAAGCAATAGGAGGAATGAAGAGAAGTGCTGTGGGAAGTGAATTTAGAAGTAATTTTTCGCTGGGAGGTAAGGTGGAAAAATGGAATTTGAGTAATGAAGAAGTATCTTTGGCTGAAAAAACTGTTAAAGTGTGTGGGCTTGACTATGGAGGAGTGGATATTATGAAAGATAAGCAAGGGAATAATTTTATATTGGAAATAAATAGAGCTTGCCAATATAAGGGATTTGAAAAGGCAACAAGGATAAATGTAGCTAAAAATGTGTTGGAAATGTTGGTAGGGGATTGTAAATAGAAAAAAATATCAATAGAATGGAGTATGAAGAAAGTGTTTTTTGTGATAGTGGCTTTGATGTTGGGTTTTTTGGGTGTTGGAGTTGGACAAGTAGAGGCAGCAATGGAATGTCCAGCTAATATGGATTTTCAGCTAGACGAGACTTGTTTGTGTAGTGAGGGATGGAATGATTGTGATGGTGATGAAGCTAATGGGTGTGAAATAGAGGGGTATTGTTTTGATTGTAATAGTGATACTGATTGTGGTTGGTGTGGTAGTACTTGTAATTCTGGAATACCGGCTGGAGAGATGTGTATACAGTCTATAAAAATGGATTGGTGTGGATGTATAGAGGGAAAATGTGTATCTGGAGATAGTATATGTGATAAAAATACAAGATATGCTGAGGGTGAGTGTAGTTGTAAGGAACCAAGGGGGGATTATGATGAAAGTGGTGGAGTGGATATATTTGATTTGTTTGGCTGGTATGAGGGATACAAAAGTGATGATTATGAAAGTTTTGAAGAGGCTGATTTTGATTGTAATGGAGAGATTGATGTATTTGATTTGATAGCTTGGTATGAGAGTTATAAGAGAGTACCAGAGCCTAGTGTAATTCCATCGCCTTTGGTGACTGATACACCTATACCGACAGCGACAATAACAAATACACCAACACCTACAAATATACCGGTACCTACGGCAACACCTACATTATTTAATTGTCGGAGATTGGGTGGTGTGTGTGTTGATAGTATTGAAGAGTGTGTGGAAGGAAATGACGTACCTGCTTCGGATTGTACTTTTTGTTGTTTGCAATTGGTGCCTAC
>JAKQLF010000215.1 GCA_029567325.1 Bacteroidota bacterium
CAACTTATTTTTGAGCGGAGACTTTAGTTTCACGGGTACCCTCAAAATGGACTTCTTTGGATTTTTCAGATCACCGCAAAGGACTTTACAAGGAGACAACCCTTCCTTTTCGCTATACGGTTTGGGATTCAGAAAAGAATGGAAGAATACTTCTTTGGGTTTGAGGGTAATCGAACCTACAAGTGCTGACAAGGTATTCGCTACCAACATCAAAGGCAATGGCTTTACCCAAGACAGTAAGTTTTCCATACCATTCAGATCACTTGGAATCAACTTCAGATACAAGTTTGGTAAGGTTGACTTTAGAGAAAGACAATCCAAAATCCTTAACAGCGATTTAAAAACCGGAGATGGTGGTGGTTCTAGCCAAGGGACTCAAGGTGGAGGTGCGACCATTCAAGGAAATAAATAGATAAATTAAAAACTTAAAGCATTGCTTTTGCCGCTGAGTCTTCTTAGTGGCAAAAGCAATTTTTATTTTACCCCACAGTGGTATTACTGCACGTAGTACATTTTCCTTTTTTATTTCTTTCGAATACTACATCCAATTGGCCCAACATGATACCTGCGAAACCTACCTGATTTACAATCACAGGTTTCTGAACCTTGTTGGGTAAAGTAATGGCTTCTTGTAAAAAAGTGTGGGTATGACCGCCAATGATCAAGTCAATAAACTCGGTTTCTGCCGCAAGTGTGTGATCAGAAACTTTGTTTTCTTCGTATTTAAATCCCAGGTGTGAAAGACAAATCACATAATCACAGCCCATTTCATTTTTGAGAAAACTACTTGTTTTCTGTGCAGATTTGATGGGGTCGTTGTAAATCGTATTGAGATAAAGTTTGCTCGGAACCAGTCCTTCCAATTCAATTCCGACTCCAAATACTCCTATTTTGATGCCACCCTTATTAAAAATGCGATAGTCTTCAATTTTGCCATTCAAAATCGTATCAGAAAAATCATAGTTTGAGTTTAGTAGAGGGAAGGTTGCGTGGGGTAATTGTTTGAGCAAACCATCCATTCCGCCATCAAAATCGTGATTGCCGATTGTTCCCGCATCGTATTTCATGGCAGACATGAGTTTTATTTCTACCTCACCACCATAAAAATTGAAATATGGGGTCCCTTGGAAAATATCACCGGCGTCCAAGAGTAATACGTGCTCATTTGCAGCTCGCACTTTATCTATCAGCACTGCACGTTTCGCCACTCCAGCTTTACCTTGGTTTCTTGAACCGTCCATAGGGAACGGTTCTACCCTGCTGTGTACATCATTGGTGTGTAGAATGACTATTTTTACAAAATCTACATCATCTACTGCGGCGTAAGCTGGAAATTTACCCGCCATCACGTACATACCACCCAAAGAAAGGGTTCGTACAAAATTTCTTCTGTTAGTCGTTAATTTCATCCTTTCACATTTATGCGGTGAGTGGTATCAGGATTGATTTGCTTTACATCCCTTACATATTCTATCAATATATCCCTTATCAAAAGGCCCGTGTCTTCCTTTGGAGCGTCGAGCAAAAAAGAACAATTATCTCCGCCTTCAGCGATGTAATTTGGGATGGCAAAAAGCCAGTTATTTTTTGATTGAATTGGTAAATTGTTACCCAAGCTATTCATCGCTTTGTCGTCTGCCAAATCAAAAGACATACCATGACTCATTGGCCAACCTCCATATTCTGCTATCCGATCATACAATTTTCTGACCATGATGCTGTCCATTTCAACCAAAACCATGGTGTTGTCAAAAGGCATCAACTCAAATATTTTTCTCACCGTGAGGTCACCTTTTTGCATAGAATTTACCCGGATTCCTCCGTAGTTCATCACCGCCCCATCGATATTTTTTTGAGGATATTTTTTTCTTGCGACGTCCAACAGAGCATCTCCCATAAAATTGAGCAGTGGAGAATTTGGTTTTTCCTTATCCATTTTGCCGGTCAATGTCCCAATTTGTTCATCCATTTGACCATCAAGTTCTGCCTTGTAGGGAGCAATTATCTTCAGGATTTCTGCATCGGCCTTTCCGTAATCATCAGAAATATTGATGTTTCTATTGGCGGAAGAAACCAAATAGGCTTTGTTTTTTGCACAGGACACAGCTGTAACCAGCAAAATGCACATTGCAAAAGATCGGAATAAATTTACTTGCATAATTTTGGTTCTATGAGGCATAAAGATAGTTGAATAATGGTTAATTATTAATTGTTAATGATTATTGGTTAATTGTTAATGTAAATGGTTAATGGTTAATGGTTAATGGTTAATGGTTAATGGTTAATGGTTAATGGTTAATGGTTAATGATTAATGATTAATGGTTAATGATTGATTTTAATAAAGAACAAATTTTGTGGTCTTCTTAAGGGCGGCAATACTATTTTATGCTAATTCCATTAGATTTGCAAAAGTTTAAAATTCTAACAAATTCATAATATGAGAATAAAATTTTGCCTAATTATCTTTACCGTTTTTAGCGCCAACCTGCAGGCTCAAACAATCAAGGAGCAGCTAATGAAGTTTGGTTTCAAAGATAAACTGATGATGGAAAGGATTATTCCCAATAAAACAGATTCATCAGCTCCATATGTTATTATTGATTGGAGCAAAAGTATGTTCAATTATCAAAAAGTGTCGGTTGATGAAATCAAAAGAATAGATAAACTTGATGATAAATTAGCTTTACACTTATTTGGTGAAAAAGCAAAAAATGGTGCTTACCGCATCGTTATTGATGAATTAACCAACAAGGATGCTTATTTTAAGGCAGTGACTAGTTCAACTTTCCATTCTAGTTGTAAAAATATTAATGATAATAAATTAAGAATAAAGTGTTCAACAGATTTTTTAAACGCTAAATTTGATCCCCTTATGGAAAGTCAGGAAGAAGTAAAAATTGATATTGGAATAGATAGGTCGGGGAATTTAACCGGGTATTATCCAGTAGGTGCAAATAATATTGATAAGTTTAAAGGACTTCTTAATACTATGCAGGCATTAAAATATGATTGGTATCCTGCAGAAGAGAGGAATACATTTGTTCATTCAATTTTTATGTATAGGTATAAGAAACCATAAATTATAAATGGTTAATGATTATTGGTTCGGAAGAAAAAAGGCATGCGCCTATCGCCATAGGTACGAAAGATAAATGGCAAAAGAAAGATGGCTTTTATCCCTCTATAGGTATCAGAAAACGGAGTTAAAAACTTTCGACTTTCATCTTTCATCTCTCGTCCAGATAAGTATCTAAAATTACTTCCTAACCATTGCTATATTTGCCTTCACTATAAAAAATGTGAAATGAAAATATTCTGTATTGGTCGCAATTATGTAGCACACGCAAAGGAGCTCAAGAATGACCTACCTACAAACCCAATCATATTTATGAAGCCTTCAACGGCAATGTTGATAGACGAAAAACCATTCTACCATCCCGAATTTAGTAGTAACATTCATTTTGAACTGGAGTTGGTTTTGAAAATCAGTAAAAACGGCAAACACATCAGTGAGAAATTTGCTAATGATTATTACCAAGAGATAGGTTTGGGCATAGATTTTACTGCACGAGATTTACAAAATGATTTGAAAGAAAAGGGACTTCCGTGGGAATTGGCCAAATCATTTGACAATTCTGCAGTAGTGGGTAAGTTTCTGGACAAGAAAACAATGGACGAAGCAACTATTGGCTTTTCACTATTGCAAAATGGGCAAATCAAACAAGATGGTACAAGCCAAGACCTCATCTTTAGTTTCAATGACCTGATTGTTTACATATCAAAATACTTTACCCTTCAAAAAGGAGATCTCATTTATACTGGTACCCCTGCAGGTGTCGGAAAGGTAAATGTTGGCGATGTATTAGAAGGATTCATTGGAGAACAAAAATTACTCCATTGTGAAGTAAAATAAGGCTTGTAGAATCAGTGAGTTTTTCTACATTTGTGCCGATTTACTTGGTAGAAGTCCTATTGTGATAAAAAATTGGCAACTCCAAAGATTATAAATTTTCAAAAAACAGAGAAAATATGCCTTATTTATTTACATCTGAGTCAGTATCTGAAGGACACCCGGATAAGGTCGCAGATCAAATTTCAGACGCACTTGTTGATCATTTTCTTGCCTTTGACCCTGATTCAAAAGTTGCATGTGAGACTTTAGTAACTACAGGTCAAGTTGTGTTGGCTGGTGAAGTAAAGTCAAAAACTTACTTGGATGTACAGCAGATTGCCAGAGATGTGATCAAAAGGATTGGATATACCAAATCTGAATACATGTTTGAAGCCAATTCATGCGGTATTTTCTCTTCTATCCACGAACAAAGTCCTGACATCAATCAAGGTGTTGAGCGTAAGAAAAAGGAAGACCAAGGAGCAGGTGATCAAGGTATGATGTTTGGTTATGCAACCAGCGAAACCGACAACTACATGCCATTGGCTTTGGATTTGTCTCACAAATTACTGATAGAACTTGCAGCTATCCGTAAAGAGGGTAAGAAAATGAAATATTTGAGACCCGATGCAAAATCACAAGTGACCATCGAATATTCAGACGATCACAAACCCATCAGAATAGATTCTATCGTAGTTTCTACTCAACACGATGATTTTGATGCTGATAAAAAAATGTTGGCTACCATCAAAGAAGATGTGATCAATATTGTGGTACCACGTGTAATCAAAAAATTGAAGCCTTCTCTTAGAGCGCTTTTCAATGATAAAATAAAATACCACATCAATCCTACTGGTAAGTTTGTAATTGGTGGTCCTCACGGAGACACCGGACTTACAGGTAGAAAGATCATCGTAGATACTTATGGTGGAAAAGGTGCACACGGTGGTGGTGCATTCTCTGGAAAAGATCCAAGTAAGGTAGACAGATCTGCAGCTTACGCAACCAGACACATTGCCAAAAACTTGGTTGCCAGTGGTGTTTGTGATGAGGTGCTTGTTCAGGTTTCTTACGCCATCGGTGTAGCTGAACCTACCAACATTTATATCAACACTTATGGTACAGGAAAAGTAAATCTTAAGGACAGTGAGATCGCTGACAAAGTGGTCAAGTTGTTTGACATGAGACCATACGCCATCGAAACCAGGCTCAACCTTCGTACGCCTATATACAGCGAAGCAGCTGCTTACGGGCACATGGGCCGCGAATCAGAAGAAAAGACTGTGAGCTTTAAAGATGGTTCTGGTGTGGTGAAAAAGATCAAGATCAAAACTTTTCCTTGGGAGCAGCTAGATTATGTTGCCAAGATCAAAAAAGAATTCAAAATAAAATAATGGAAAAAAGCCCTCCCCAATTTTTTGATGAGGGCTTTTTTTTAAACAGCCATAATGATATTATCAGATAAAGAAATCTTGATCGCCATTGAGAAGGGGGAAATAGTCATCGAGCCTTACGATCGCTCATGTTTGGGCACCAACTCCTATGATGTGCACTTGGGAAAATACCTGGCAACCTACATCGATCCAGTTCTTGATGCCAAAAAACACAATCAAATCACTACTTTCGAAATTCCAGAAGACGGATTTGTCCTCCAACCAAATACACTTTATTTAGGCGTCACCTTGGAATACACCGAGACCCATGCTTCCGTACCATTTCTTGAAGGGAAGTCAAGCGTAGGTAGATTGGGCATTGACATCCACGCAACTGCAGGTAAAGGAGACGTTGGTTTTTGCAATCACTGGACGCTGGAGATCAGTGTTTCTCAGCAAGTAAGGGTCTATCATGGCATGCCCATCGGTCAGTTGATCTATTTTTCTGTTGAAGGAGAAATAGAAAATTATTACAATAAGAAAGCCAACGCAAAATACAACGATCGCACAACTAAGCCGGTAGAGAGTATGATGTGGAAGAATAAGTTTTAGTTGTCAGTATTTCCATAAATAGAAGGGTTTAAATCTTTGAAAATAGGTTGAAGCCAGACTCCAATCCACATAAATTTTTCAATTTTGCTTAAAAAATACAAGTTCAAGAATTTGTATATAAATATTCATATGCCACTACTTCTAATGAAGCAAAGTTAACTAGTGCAATAAAACATAATATTATTAATAAAATTATTTAAAAACTATTGTTTGGTATTTAAAAACATTATACCTTTAATGTGTTGATTATTACAGTTTATAATTAATAACATTAAATCCTATAAAATGACCCTTGACAACTACCCACTACAGACAGCTCTAAAGCTAAATTTGACAACATTTTTTTTAATCTTTATGTCATATGGCCTTGGAATAAGTCAAGGTGCACTTTACACAGATGCAACATTTATCAAAACAACAAATACAAATCTTCCAGTGGGAACACTGGACGGAGCGGGTGGTGTAGATTTATCAGGTTCTGCAACATACTCCATTCCAATAAAACTGCTTCCTGGTACGAACGGCATTGCCCCCGAAGTTACAATTTCATACAATTCTAAGGCAGGAAATGGCGTAATGGGTCAAGGATGGAGTATAGCTGCCTCATCTAGTATTGGCCGAACAGGACAAAATATTTATTTTGATAATGCAAATACTGCAATTCAACTCAATTCAAGTGATAGATTTGCATTAGATGGGTCAAGGTTACTGATTAAATCGGGGACTTATGGTGCCAATTTGAGCACCTATCATTTGGAAAGTGAGACTTTTGATTCAATAACAGCATATGGGACATTTGGTAGTGGCCCAGATAACTTCAAAATTTTTACTAAGGATGGTAGAATGCTTGAGTATGGCAATTCAAACGACAGTAAAAGAAAAGATAATACATCTGGACACGTTTTGGTATGGATGCTTAATAAAGTAACATATCCAGATGGAAATTACATACAATACATTTATACTACTACAGGGAATAACAATGTACAAATTGATGAAATCAAATATACAGGCAA
>JAKQLF010000270.1 GCA_029567325.1 Bacteroidota bacterium
TTAGCTAGTCATTTCACATCCTACGATTCATCTACTCCGATCTTTCCGATATTCAAATACTGGGCTAAAACACACGATGTTGGGGTGTATTATTAGCTATAGGCTAAAGCCAGAGGCTAATGAAGGAAGGTTGGTTTACTCCAAATTTTTGCCAGAATATAAAGTTTCTGGTCGATTCAACTCATCAAAAGCTGAAAGCTGATAACTGAAAGCTCATGGCTCGATGCTCGCGGCTTCATGTCTACCATTTTCTATTTTTTCATATTCATATAATCAACCACCAAATTGCTCAAAGCATTGAGACCTGTGATCATTGATGCATCATCCACATAAAATTCAGGAGTATGGTGCGGCGCTGTAGTTTTTACATCTTTGCCTAAGGGCATGCCACCAATATAAAAGTATAGGCCCGGGACTTCATTTGCAAAAAAGGAGAAATCTTCAGCCCCAGTTTCAGCAGGTACTAAAAATACATTTTCACGACCTGCTACTTTCTGTAAAGTTGGAAGCATCTTGGCTGTTAGATCGGGGTCATTTTTTGTTACTGGATATTCCATTGTGTAAGGCAATTCCAAAACAGCTGTTGCACCCGCTGACTCAGCTGTTTTTTCCACAACCTGTCTGATTCTTGCATAAACCAAATCTTTGTCTTTATCACTTAAAGTTCTCACCGTGCCCAACATTTCTACCTTTTCACCAATAATATTACTTCTATTGCCCCCATGAATTGAACCAATGGTCACCACAGCTGGATTCTCAGTAATGTTGACATTTCTACTCACAATGGTCTGTAAATTATTGATGATTTGGGCAGACACGACAATCGGATCTACAGATGACCAAGGCTCAGCTCCGTGAGAAGGCTTACCATGAACAGTGATGTGCATATCTCCAACGCCCGCAAAAAAACCACCCGGTCTATAATTAATCTTACCAACTTCCAATTGCGCATTGATGTGTAAGCCAAAAATTACATCCACCTTTGGATTTTCTAATGCTCCTTCAGCTACCATCAATTTGGCGCCACCTTCTTCACCTTTTGGTGCACCTTCCTCAGCAGGTTGAAATATAAACTTCACTGTGCCGGCTAAATCTTTCTTCATACCAGCTAATATTTCTGCAACACCCATCAAAATGGCTACGTGCGTATCATGTCCACATGCATGCATCACAGGAGTTTGTTCTCCATTATATTCTGCGATTACTTTTGAAGCATAAGGAACATTCGTGCGCTCAGCGACCGGCAAGCCATCCATATCAGCCCTCAAAGCTACAACAGGACCTGGCTTACCTCCCTTTAAAACGCCAACAACGCCTGTGACTCCAACATTTCTGGTCACTTGTATTCCCAAAGATTCGAGATGTTTAGCAACTAAAGCCGAGGTCCTTACTTCTCGATTTCCCAATTCTGGATGTTGATGAATATCGTGCATCCATTCTATGACCCTTTTTTCAACAGACGATGCTGCAATTTGTATCGCTTTTGACAAATCAGCTTGCTGACCAAATACAAGATGTATGAAAAATAATGCGATGAGTGTAAATGCTGGTTTCATAATATTAATTTGAAAGATGAATTTACTAATTTGTTTTTATATCAACGTCGCCGCTTATGGTTAGTGTTGCTCCTGTTTGATTGATAACATTTTTGGCTTGCCCGGGGAAATTTTTGACGGTAATATTTTTCAACGTCAAATGCCCATTGTTTTGAATGGAAAAATTATCTGGATAATTGGCTGTTTCCATATTAAAACCTTCTAAATATACTTGTTTCATTGGATTTATTGCAAACATTGTTGGCAAATTTGTTAAAGATTGAATGGTTACATTACTTTGAGTATTAACTATAGAGATATTCTTAGTGATGTTGATTGGTGCACCTATGATTAAATTTTGATTGGCTGTAGCCGAATTAAAACTTAAGGTATCGCCTTGGGATGCGCAGGATAACGCAGTGCGTAAAGATCCAGGCACATGATCAACCAAACTTCGTACATTGGTACATAAGGAATCAATATTTATGGCAGAAATCCGCCCATTAGTCCCATCGACCGACAAATACAAAAGATCGTTGTTGTAAAAATCCGCACCTTCATAACCTCTGATCACCCCAATTCCCCCATCATCCAAAAATGAATGATAACTGACGTCCCCATTGAAAAAATTATCTCCCGTGAAATTTCTGAATTGCCATACCCGAGCAGGAGTCACCAAGCTTACTACAGTCTGAGCCGTATTGATAGCCCCAGCAATGACTTTATAAAAATTAACTGTGCTATCAGCCTCACTCACCTTCAAATTATAACTCCCCAAATATTCTCCCACTATCGGATTTGCAGCACTTGATCCCGCTATCAATGGAATTTTAAATAAATAAGTGGAAGTTTCAACCCAATTCCCACAATTGTTAGTGACTTTGGACCAGATGTTTTTGGTAAAAATGTAGACATTATTGTTGTAAAAAATAGTAGCTTCTGCATTCACAAACGTAGTATCGCTCCCATTTTGATTACAGGCAGGTGGTAACGGATATTTAAAAATAAAGCTATCTGGAACGATAGATGTTTGAGAATTCAAAACCGCAAAAGGCATTTTTAATATTTTATACAAAAACCGACCAGGACATTCTGGTGGACTCAAGGAATTGCAATTCTTTCCCGTCTGACACAAGTATAAATTTCCATTTTGATCTTTAGCCATGTCTTCCCAATCCAGATTTTCATGGCCCACCACTTGCACTGAATCAACAATTGATACAGCAGTATTGCCATTTGCAGGTAAGAATTTGTAAATTTTGGTAGTGGCGTTTCCTTGGTCATTGTGTGTCCAGAAGTGTATTCCATCTGGATCCAAAGCCAGTCCAGAAGATTGAGTAATAACGCCTGTTGCTGGAAATCTACCCTTGTTTTGTAATTTAGATGCGCCCAAATTATACTGCCCAACCAAAGACTGGCAATACCATAAAAGCAAAAGCGATGATAAAATCCTTGTAATTTTCAAAGCCTCATATATTAAAAATCTATTTGCAATTTAAGTGTTTATTTTCAAAAGGAACAAATTAAGATATTGACTCCCCTTTTACTATCTATACAGAATTGAAGAATATGCTTATGTTTGTAATCATCAAATCCATAACTGTACTTTCGTAATGAATGAATACAAGCAAATCATTGAGGCCTATGATCAACTCGGCGAATCAGGTAAAAAATGCGCGCTTGTATCTGTTGTCCACCTAGATGGATCTTCCTATAGAAGTCCTGGAGCTAGGATGTTGGTTGCAGAAGATGGTCAGATGACGGGTGCAATCAGCGGTGGATGTCTGGAAGGTGATGCATTGAGGAAAGCCTTGTTGGCCATTGTCCAGCAACAATCCAAGATTGTTACTTATGACTCAACAGATGAGGACGATGCTTTTTTCGGAGCCCAGCTTGGCTGTGAAGGTATCATTCAGGTCTTGTTTGAGCCCATCCACTCAAACCAATTGTCAAACCCCATTTCACTTTTAAAAAAAATCATGGATAGGCGGCAAAACTGCATTTTGGTCACCATTTTTGATTTAAAAAATAAGTTACATGATCAATTAGGAACTTGCCTTTTGGTGGAAGAGTCAGGAGAGGTTCACGGCCAAATTGAGAATGAACTATTGATGAAGGCAGTATTGGAGAGTGTGGAGGAAGCATTCAAAAATAAGAAATCAACTTTCATCGCTTTTGAGTCAGAAACAGAGTCAAAAACAGCATTCATAGAATGGATAAGTCCCCCACTTTCAGTTGTGATTGT
>JAKQLF010000286.1 GCA_029567325.1 Bacteroidota bacterium
TTTTATTGGCATTAATTTCGCCTTCAAATAGTCTTATATGACAAATATTTTAGTGATCGTTATCATCCTACATCTCATAGCTGGATTTGGCTTTGTGCTATGGAAAGTAGCAGGCCCTATCAAGAAAGATGATGAAAAAAAGGAAAAGGAATAGTATTATAAGGTGAATGCCAAAATTACACCTTGTTTTACCCTGACCCTAAAGGTGACAAAATGAATTTTAAATTAGTTTGTGTGCAAAAATTATATCCACTCGAATTATTGAATGGTTTTATTGGTATCAATGTCTAGCATACACTTGAAATGCCCTTTGGGACAATGATCAAAACCAAGTTTTGAGCAAGGACGACAAGAAAGATTTGATACTTGAATATCTATGCTTTTTGATGTGTTTTTGGACCCATAAAATGGAAACATACCAAACTCAGGAATGGTGTTGCCCCAAAGCATGATGATCTTTTTTTGAAGAGCTGCAGCTATATGCATCAATCCTGTATCTCCAGTCACGATTCTATCTGCATGTTTGACGATACCTGCGCTAACGCCAAGTCCTATTTTGCCACAATAATTGATGACTTTTTCAGGAAATTCCGTTGATAATTGGTCTGCAAGTTCGGCTACATCTTTGCCTCCAAGGAGAATCGTATGTTTGTCATATAGTGCTATTATCTCTTCACATTTTTCTTTTGGAATTCTCTTAGTAAAGTAAGTTGCACCTAATACTAATACTTGATAATGAATGCCTTGCACTAGTTCTTGGGCATCGTATTCATCTTCCGGCATAATGAAATAATCTAAACCTTCTCCATCGTCGTACACACCTAAATCTTGTAGCGCTTCAAAATATCTATCTACCAGATGTTTACCACTTGGTAGCCTGTTGATTTTAAGATTTACAGCAAGCCATTTATTGATATTCATTTTGTCAAATCTTATCGTCTTGCATGCCAATGCTGAACAAATTTTGTAAGATCTAAGATTTTTTTGTAAGTCAATGACAAGGTCAAATTTTTCCGCTTTAAGTATATCAATCGTATCTTGGATATTCTCTTTTAGGTGGTGAATATGATCTATGTAAAGATTTTCATGAATGACATGAGCAAAGGATGGTTTGATGAGAAAATGAATCTCAGCGTTCAATTGATTTTTGACACAACGTACTACAGGAGTCGTA
>JAKQLF010000300.1 GCA_029567325.1 Bacteroidota bacterium
TGCTGTCCAGCTCTGATCAATTGTGGTTTAAATATTTCAAAATCATTGACATAAATGAGATTTTCATCATAATTCCCACCTCTTACATTGTATTGAGAACTGAGCTCTCCCCCACTTCCACTGCTCACTCCGAGCGCTATATTGGGTAATACACTTTCAAAATTTCCAGAAACATTTGGAAGTAATTTGAATGCCGTCACTTCTTCTCTGACCATACCACCATCAATCACCCTACTAGCTGTAACGACCACTTCTGCTTCTTCCTTTGCCACCAAAACCACCGTCACATAACGCTTTCCTCCAGCAGGCATAGGTTTTACAGTAATTGAAGTTTCTTGAAAACCGATTCTTGAAAAATTGAGAATAAAGGATTCATTAGCTGGTACCACGATTCTGAATTGACCAAGCGAATCTGATTCTACTGCTTTGGAAGTATTGTTAAGATTTACAACTGCAAATTCTATGGGTTTTTGATCTTGGCCAGATACCACAACTCCAAAAACAATGGTTTCTTGTGCAACCAGGCAAAAGGCAAATAAAAACATTATGCAAGAAAAAATAAATCTCATCAGTGACACCTGGTTATCCTCATATAAAAGAAAAGAACGCTACATTATAAGATGCTAGTGTCCCGTTTGATATTTTTGAATTTGTTTACTGCTTCTACAGGATTTTCTGCCCCAAAAACACTGGTACCTGCGACCAATATATCCGTCCCGGCCTTCAAAATTTGTTCTGCATTGTGTAAACCAACTCCGCCATCTATTTCAATCATTGCATGACTATTGACGTCGATCAGCATACTTTTCAATCTTCTGATTTTTGGGATGGCGTTGTATATAAATTTCTGCCCTCCAAATCCCGGATTAACAGACATGATCAAAAACAAATCTGCATCTTCCATAACTTCTTCAACTGTTGCCAAGGAAGTACCAGGATTCAAAGCCACTCCCGCTTTTGCGCCACACTCCTTGATTTGTGCAATCGTACGATGGATATGCGGGCAAGCTTCTACATGGACGGTTAAAATGTCTGCTCCCAAGTCACTGAAGGCTTCAATGTATTTTTCAGGTTGGACAATCATTAAATGTACATCCAAAGGCTTTTTGGCATATTTCTGAATGAACTTAATGACAGGTTGGCCAAAGGAAATATTGGGCACAAAATTACCATCCATCACATCTACGTGAAAATAATCTGCATCAGAACCATTGATCATTTCAATCTCTTCCTTTAACTTCCCAAAATCACAAGCTAGAAGAGATGGAGCTAAAAGCACTTCATGCATATATTACATTTTTTCTGAACGCAATATTAATTAAAAAAAACCAAATGGGCCAATTACTGTTTAGTCTACAAAATAAGACATCCATGTTCGGTTGGTTTAAGAAAAAATCAGAAAAAGAAATACTACTTGAGAAATACAAGCAGTTATTGGAGGAATCCTATCAATTATCTACCACAGACAGACGCAAAAGCGATCTCCTAAGGGCAGAAGCAGATGAAATAAGTAAACAGATAGATGCTTTGAATTAAAATCAAAGAGCTCTTAAAATGTGTTTGTTTTTTTTGCCATTCTCCAACATCAAGAATTTGCCATGCATCAGTTCTGATGCTGAAATGACAAAATCTGCATCGACAACCTTTAGCTTATTCAGTGTCAAAGCATTGTTTTGAATGGCTCTTCTCGCTTCACTTTTAGAGGTGAAAACTGCACAATGTTCTGTCAGTAAGTCAATGATATTTATTGGTAAATTTTGAGCGCCAAATTCGAAAGAAGTTACTTCTTGTTGAATGGTTTCCAATTGATCTGCTGATAAACTTTTGAGCTGACTTTCATCCGCATTTCTATTGAAAAGTATATTAGTTACTTCCACTACGCTGTCCAATGCTTCCTTGCCATGTACCCTGATGGTCAGCTCCTCTGCCAATAATCGCTTAAGTTCATTAGGATTATCGGCAAGATCTCTTTCCAAACTTTCAATTTCTTCCTTACTTCTCAGCGAAAGATATCTCAAATATTTAGCTAAATCAGCGTCATCAGCATTCAACCAAAATTGATAAAATTGATATGGTGTTGTGAGTTTGGGATCAATCCACACATTACCTTGTTCTGATTTTCCAAATTTCTTACCATCTGCTTTTGTCAAAAGTGGTGTAGTTACAGCGTAGGCTTTGCCCTCTGAATTTCTTCTGATGAATTCAGTTCCTGAAGTAATATTGCCCCATTGATCAGAGCCACCCATCTGCAAAATACAACCGTATTTCTCATATAGACATTGATAATCATACGCTTGTAATAATTGGTAACTGAATTCTGTGAAGCTCAGGCCCGTTTCCAATCTGTTTTTGACACTGTCTTTTGACATCATGTAATTCACTGTCAAAGTCTTACCCACCAAACGCAAGAATTCAAGAATATTCATGTCTTTATAAAAGTCATAATTATTTACAATTATGGCTGCATTTGGACCTTCGAAATCGAGAAACAATTTGAATTGCTCTAATTGAAAAGCAAGATTTTTATCAAGTTCATCCGTTGATTTGAGTTCTCTTTCTTTGTCCTTGCCACTAGGATCACCTATTCTACCTGTTGCTCCGCCTAATAGAATTATAGGTGTATGGCCCGACAATTGAAAAAACTTCAAAATTTGAATTTGTACATAATTGCCAATCGTCAAAGAAGGTGCAGTGGGATCAAATCCAATATATCCAACAATTTTTTTGGATTCCAAAACTTCTTCAATACCTGGAGTCATGTCATTCAACATTCCTCTCCATCGCAACTCTTCTATAAAATTCATATGACTATTTGTGGAAGTGGTCTCACCGGGAATCGAACCCAGATCTAAAGTTTAGGAAACTTCTATTCTATCCGTTGAACTATGAGACCTATTAATTATTGTTCTAAAGTATTCATTTACAGTGATTTAATACAAATAATTTTATTGTAAAAATCATCTAAACACTTAAAGACCAATATCTAAAAAAAAGAACTTCGCCCTTTTCAACTATATTAAAACTTATTTTCGACAAATAATTTTACTATAATCTCAATGAGCGCACAAAAGTAAAAGAAATTGGCAACCTCCAGATATTTTTTTTGAAAATTTCGAATTTAAACCTCAGCTCGTGCTCCTTAATATTCTAATAAACTTGAGGAAAAAGGAATAATATGGAAGAGACACGATTTTTTGTCTCTACTTTTATTAATCCTCTACTGCATTTTCTAAGGCAGGATCCTCTTCAGGGGAAGTGTAAGGTTTATTTTTATTAATGAGAGAGATATTGACATAACGTTTAGGATTCAATCTAAAATCCTGTAGTAAGAGTGAGAGGTTATTGAGCGTCTTATCCAAATCTTTATAAATCGCATCATCATTGATCAACTTACCCAAAGATCCGTCTTTACTGTTGATTTTTGCAGATATTCCCTCTAATTCTGTCATGGTTTTATTGGTAGACTTTAACGTAGCCTGCAACAACTCAACCGCAATTTTTGACTCTGCAATGAAGGCATTCACAGTATCAACAGAATTTGAAAGCTTTACTTTGCTCAATTCTTCGGTAGTTTTTGAAAGATTATTGATCATAGCAGTAATCTGTGCATTACTTGCTGCCATATTACCTGTGATCTTATTGAGGTTATTCATGGTAGCTGACATGCCGGCTGAAGAAGAAGAAATCAATTTATTGGTATTATCGGTCAACTTACTTAAGTTTGCCATGGTGGCTTCCAACTCACGGATGGTATTGTTTAAAGCTCCTGTTTCACCTTCTGCACCCAAAGAAGAGATGAGCTCCTTTACCTGGCCTGATGCGTCATTTACATAACCACTGATTTCTGCATCAGATATCATAGAACCAATGAGACCAACCGATTTACTTTCTAGCAAAGCACCATTTTTCAAACAGTCCTCACCTGAACAAGGATTGGCGTACTCAAGGGTGAGGATCTTGCCAGAAACCAATCCTCCAGACTTCATTAAAACCACTGTATTTTTAGGAAATTGATAATCCCCAGTAATGGTAAAGTAAACATCCATTGACTTGGGATTTTGCGGATTTACATTGATTGCAGTAACAGCACCTATTTTAAAACCATTTAAAGTCACGTCTGAACTAACGCCCAAGCCAGTAACATCAGTGAAAATGGTATGATAAGTGTTATTCTTGGAAAAGAGATCCTGGCCTTTGATGTACCTATATCCCCAG
>JAKQLF010000311.1 GCA_029567325.1 Bacteroidota bacterium
AGAGCAGCCCCTTTTTTCTAGTCTTGCATCACCGTACAGACTAGTGCAGTTTTTTCCTTCCATCATTTTTTATTACAAATATATAAATTATTCATAATATATATTAAGATGTGTCCTAACCTCAGGCTCGTGGCTCGAAGCTCGAGGCAAAAAACCGTTGATTACTGATAGCTGACCACTGATACTCGATCGCCACGAACTCACGAATCAAAAGGTGGTAACTCGAACCTCGAGTCCCTCTATTTATAAGGATCTATAGTCACAATACTTCCGTCTTCCAAATAAGTGATTTCAGTCATTTTTACAGACCTTAAGTGAGTAACCCCTTTGGACAAACTACTATCATGATAAAATAGATACCATTTTCCTTCAAATTCTGCAATAGAGTGATGAGAAGTCCAACCCACAACTGGATTTAAAATTCTGCCTCCGTAAGTAAATGGTCCGTAAGGATTGTCTCCTATTGCATAACAAACAAAATGTGTGTCACCAGTGGAATAGGAGAAGTAATATTTGCCATTGTAGATATGCATCCAAGATGCTTCAAAGAATCTGCGGTCATTATCACCTGCCAAGAGTGGTTGCCCGTTCTCGTCTAAGATTGTGATTTCGCGCACTTCTTCAGCAAACTCCAACATGTCATCCGTCAATTTAGCTACCAATGGACCCAAAGCAGGCTGATCTGCTGCTGGCTCTTCGTCCTTGTAAAATTGATTCTGGCGATACCATTGCAATTGTCCGCCCCAAATTCCGCCAAAATACATGTAGAAACTTCCGTCGGTATCTTCAAATACTGCAGGGTCTATGCTGTAACTATTTTTTATTGGTTCGTCTTGAGGTATGAAAGGACCTTCAGGTTGATCTCCGACAGCTACGCCAATCTGGAATACTCCATCCTTCCTTTTTGCAGGGAAATACAAGTAATATTTACCATTTTTGTGAGCCGCATCTGGTGCCCACATTTGTTTATCTGCCCACTTTACATCTTTGACATCTAGTGCAACTCCGTGATCGATAATTTCCGCTCCCGGACCATCCATAGATAAAACATGGTAATCTTCCATTGCGAAATGACTTCCAAGATCGTCGAATGGAATGTCAGTATCTATATCGTGCGACGGATAAATATATATTCTACCATTAAATACGTGCGCCGAAGGATCTGCTGTATAAATATGTTTTACCAAAGGCTGGGATATCGCTCTTCTATCTAAGTCATCAAAATCTATGTGCTCAATACTATCTTCTGGCATGATGTTTTTATTTTAATTCTATTTAACAATTTTCAAAAGTCACTTTGGAAGTTTATGAAATCCTACCCTCTTCTCAACTTCAAATCTTTCTCAATTTCTAATTCCTTGGCTTTATTAATTTCATAAAAGAAAAGTAAGGCAACACCCACTAGAAAAGGGATTGCTGGATAAATACTGACCAACATTTTTGTACCGTGGATGGCAGTTTCTGTTTGTACTGTAGTACTTTGAGGAATATAATTATATGCCCCAAGAATACCAGAAACCATGGCACTACCCACGCTCAATCCACCTTTTAAACCGACCATCATAGCGGAAAAAATGATGGCTGTTGCTCGTCTATTATTTTTCCATTCTGAGTAATCTGCTACGTCTGCAATCATTGCCCACAAAATAGGTGTGCTGATACCGTAGAAGAACATGTGTAAAATTTGTGTGCCAAACATCATTCCCACAGATTGAGGAGGGAAAAAGTAAAACATGATGATAAACAATGTCGAGATAAATAACGAAACCATGAAAACATTACGTTTTCCATATTTATCAGCCAAGGATTTAGACCACCAAATACCAATAAGTCCTACCAAAATTCCTCCACCATTAAAAACACCTAAACCAAGTGCGGTGTCGTTTTCAAAAGTGGGTAGAAAACTTTTCATGGGATCAAGAAATGCCTTTAGTTGGGCTTGATCGACAAAATTTTCAAAATAATAAACATAAGAACCTCCTTTCATTGCCAAAGTGATGAATATGAGAAACGTCACCAAAAGCATTAAAATCCAAGGTTTATTTTTTGACAAATCCTTCAAATCTTCCAACACTGAAGACTTCTGTTCAGGCTTTGGAACTACCCTTTCTTTGGTTGTTAAAAAAGTAATGAGCAACATGATGGTACCAATGATAGCAAGGACGGTAATTACCTTTTCCATTCCAATTGCCTTATCTCCGCCACCCGCTTTGATGATGAGGTTATACATAAAAACCTGTACAAAAAACTGGGCAAACATCACCGCAATAAACCTATAGGCAGACATGCTATTTCTTTCGCTCATGTCACCTGTAATCACACCACTTAATGCAGAATACGGTAGATTATTCGCCGCATACAACAAGAGTAATAATGTGTAAGTGATGACCGCATAAATAAACTTTCCCTTATAAGAAAAATCGGGTGTTGTAAAAGCCAATAAGGCAACAACTCCGAGTGGAATGGCAGTCCAAAGAATCCAAGGTCTGAATTTCCCCCATTTAGTCTGGGTTCTGTCGGCAATGGCTCCCATAACTGGATTGAAAACAAAGGCTGCGAACAAACCTACAAAGAGAGTGACTTTGGTTGCATCTTCTGTGGTTAATCCATAAATATCTGTATAAAAATACGCGATATAGGTCACCAAGGTTTGAAAAACAAGATTTGCTGCCAAGTCTCCGAGGCTATAGCCAATTTTTTCTAAAACCGTTAACTTATGAGAAATAGTTGTCATTATGTGAATTTAAATGATTTGAAATAAGGCCTTAAGGTACTAATTGTTTTTTATCAAAATTGGGATCTTTCACCTTCATAACTTTAAAATAAGCTGGTTTAGGTTGATTTTTCCTATCGAATAATAATGGGTGATTGGTTCTATTTCTGATTGGCCAGCCATTGAGCCAGGTATGACCATCATTAACGCCCCAAAAAGTTACTCTTGTAATGTCTTCTTTATATTTTACAAAAAGTTTGAACAATGATTCATACTCATTAGCCAATCTCACTTGCATTGAATCTGGAAGTCCAGCAGTATAAGGATTCATTTTTTCACTGCCCTCAAAGTTTTGACTGACTTCTGCTCCTACTAAATCCCATGGATTGGGTAAAGCTGTAATGTCTAGTTCTGTAAACATGACCTTCATTCCCAATTTTGAGAACTCGATGATGGAATTTTCGATGTCTTGGAGTGGAAGACCATTGATACTCCAGTGTCCTTGTATACCAATACCATCTATCCTTACACCTTTGGCTTTCAATTTTTTAATGATTTCAATCACGCCTTTGCGCTTATTTGGTTGCTCAATGTTGTAATCATTGTAATACAATTCTGCATTGGGGTCAGCTTGATTGGCAAGTATAAATGCTTGGGCAATAAAGTCATCACCCAGCTTATCATAAAATACAGATTTGCGCATGGTACCATCTTCATTGAGGGCTTCATTGACCACATCCCAGCCTTTGATTTTTCCCTTATAGCGACCAACTACTGTTGATATATGTTCCTTCATGAATAATTGCAGTGAATCTTTCTCCAACTTTCTTGCAAATGGAGAGAGTTGACTGTGCCAAATAAGGGTATGGCCAAAAACATCCATTTTATTTTTCAGACCATAAGCCACATATTGATCAGACAAATCAAAATTATACTTGCCCCAAGTAGGATGTATTTCCTCACTTTTCATGATATTTTCTGGCGTGATGGCGTTGAACTGGGTAATGATCAGTTGGTTGGCTAAAGAATCTCGTTCTTGAATATGGCTCGTACCCAATGCTGTACCTATGAGAAAATCAGATTTATAGGCAGATTTCAAAGACGGTTGCATCATTGCATCTTTTTTAGTAGTGCTACAAGAAATGGCAGCAAAAGAAAAGATAATTAGGGGTGTAATAAACTTTAAAAACGACTTCATTATTGTGACTTAATGTGAAAAATACAAAAAGGTAAAGATATATGATTGTTGGCAATTTCAAGTGATGTATCTTCTTTTTTTAGGAATCGAATATGCTTTAATTATTTAATGAAGATTGTTGTCAATGGTCATGAATGTTATTTCGCTTGTAATTGTAAAGTTATAAGCTTTTAGGGAAACAATTTGTGGCTTTTTGTGAGTAAAATGCAACTTTTCCATTGATAGATTAGTATAAATGCGAAAAACTTGATGAATTCTATTTTACTGGTTTGGAGTTTGTGTTTTTAATATTTATTTTGTGCCATTGAAAACACTTAAGATATGAAAAAAAGACCCTTAATCAGTTTTGATTGGGCGCTCAAAAGGCTGCTCAGACAAAAAGCGAACTTTGGAATTCTGGAAGGATTCCTATCCACCTTACTCAAAAAAGACATTACCATCATCAGTTTACCAGAATCAGAGTCAAATGCTGTTGATCTACAAAACAAGATTAATAAAGTGGATTTGCTATGTGAGAACGAGTTTAAAGAACTGATGCTCATAGAGTTGCAATACAACAGTGAAATTGATTACTTCCATAGAATGTTGTTTGGTACATCCAAAATTATCACTGAGTACATGACGGAAGGTCTTGACTACAAGGCAGTTAAAAAAGTCTATTCCATTAATATAGTATATTTTGACTTGGGTCACGGTACTGACTATGTGTATCATGGCAGTACACATTTTAATGGAATTCATGACCAAGATTCCTTACAACTTACCATAAATCAAAGGAACTTATTTAAAATACAGGATGTTTCTGGCTTATATCCTGAATATTATATTCTAAAAGTTAATAGATTTAATGATATTGCAAAGGATAGTTTAGACGAATGGATTTATTATTTAAAGCACAATGAATTGCCAAAATCTTATCAAGCAAAAGGTTTGAATATGGTATCTGAGAAACTTAAATACGATAAAATGGAAAAGGAGGCAAAACTGCAATATGACGCACACCAAAAGGAGCTTGCTATTTCTTACAGTGTGCTTGAAACTGCTAAATATGAAGCAAAAGCTGAAGGAAAGGATGAAGGGTTTGCTGAAGCTGCAGTCAAATTTTATGACAACGGGGTTGACATAACTTTTATTGCTAAAACTCTTTCTATTTTAGAAGATGACTTAATTGACATTTTAAAAAAAGCTGGAAGACTGTAGTCATTTGTATTTCTTGTAATATTAATGGAAAATGGAAAAGGAGGCAAAACTGCAATATGATGCAAACCAAAAGGAGCTTGCAATTTTTAACAGCGTGATTGCAACTGCCAAATATGAAGGAAAAGCTGAAGGGTTTGCTGAAGGCTTTGCAGATGCTTTAATTAGATTATTTGACAATGGTTTAGATATAGCTTTCATTGTTAAAAATCTTTCCATTTCAGAAGATGAGTTAATTGACATTTTGAAAAAGGCAGGAAGATTGTAGTCTCCTTAAGCTCCCCAAATTTTATAATGTAAGGCAGGTAAAAAATCCAATTTCTAAGAATCAGGAATTTCTGGTTTCTGGCGTGTTTTCTTTATTTCCGTCCTCACAGCTTTCTCTTTTTTTCTCGCAGCTACCACAGTATTTGGAATCCTCGTTGGTTTTCTAACTTTTGGAGGTGTAAAAAATGGTTTCAAAAAATTAACGAGTCTGGTAATTGACTCTTTTTTATTTTTTTCCTGTGACCTGAAAGTGATTGTTTGTATAATCAAAACTCCATCCTTGGATATTCTTCCATCACTAGATTTCAAAATGTCTTCTTTAATCAAAGGTGGTAAGGATGACTTGTTAATATCAAATCTCAATTCAACACCTGTCTCTACTTTGTTGACGTTTTGACCACCAGGTCCACTCGATCTTATTGGTTTTTGCTCGATTTCTTGTTTTGGCAAATCAAAATAGTTGCCTATTGCTATTGTATTTTCATTCATACCAAAGCAAACACATTGCTTTTTGAAAAAATTCCAAAATGGTAAAATATTAGATGACTTTTCCCTTTTTATCGGAAAAAGTCACCCGATTTTTAAAGCTTTACATATTAAATAGATATTTGGTATTGCAGCGTCACACTATTTTTTCTTCCACTTTTTTCGACATCACTCAAGGTCTGAATAAACGTAGGCCGATTTTGCCAATCAAGTGTCAATTTGGCCTTATGACCATTGAATAATACGTTTATACCAGCATCTGTCACAACTACCGGCAATCCCGATAAGCGATCAAACTGCGATAATATAGTTGAAAAATAAGGCATAAATCTGGTTTCTGTGTTTGCACTTTTGGGTAATAAATAACCAACTTGACCATACAGTGAATTGCCAGTGCCAAACATTGGAAAACTATTCCCAAAGGTTGGTCCTTGACCTTTCAATCCCATTGTAAAATTAGGTGCACTTCCATTTGCTGGATTCATAATCCCATTGTACCTTAAATAATTGGTTCCATAGTTGGTATTGAAGTAGCCAATATATGCAGAGATAACACTTCCCTTATCTTTATCAATTGGCATATCTAAAAATGACTCGATTGCAAAAAGTCTCATTGGCTGAAATATGGTGTCATTTTCGGCATTATGTAGCCACATTGCTTTATTTTGTTGTATAAATCCCACAGCTAGATTAAAAACTTTTTTTGCTCCAAGATATGTGCCCGGCATGAAGGGTGTATTATGTCCTTCATGGTCAAAAAATTGCCACATCAAATAGGCTTGATACTGCTTCCTATGGCCAATTGGTGAAAAGTTTGCAAAATTTGCAATAGGTTGTGGTGCCGCACCACTTGATGTAATGGGGAACGGATCTGTAAATGACAATCGATAATCTAGGTGGCCGATTTGACCACGCGCGTAAAGACTCAATTTACGGCTAAATTCATCTGTTTGGTCTACTGTAGATTGGGCGAATACAGGTACATCCATTGTCATAATGGTGCCAATACTAGGCTGAGAAAACCTTGACAAACCATTATTAATTGTGAGGCCTCCTCCTATCTTCAATTCATTATGTGATGATAATTTATATTCACACAAAGCATCATGAATGAACGAATTTAGTTTGCGGTTCCCTTGATTACTGTTGAACTGTGCGTTGAAATTATTCATCCCAAATTGGGTATAAAAAAACACCTTTTCGGTAATTTGTCCCAACACCTGAAATCTCGTCCTGCGCAATCCAATATCCAAAGTGTGCGCTTGTTTTTCACTTTCTACTGTGGTGCCCTCATTGCTTTGATTATATCTAAACCAAGTTTGATTGAGTAAAGTAAATTGAATGTAGTGAGTACCTTCGGGATTAATCAGGTACTTGATGTCTTTTTTATCCTGTCCATTTACTTGAAAAAATGCTGCGAGAAGGAATAAGATGAAAATACACGGTATTTTTCTATCAGTTCTCGTGATATGATTCTTCATGATTATTTATCTTTTAGCTAATATTGGTCAAAGTATTGAGATAAAATTACAAGATAATTGGATCACCAAAATACTTTTAAAGATTCACAACTTTCATAAAAATAACAATTAAAGTCTTCTATTTTTCTGCTAACAAGATTTAAGTCATTGTTAGGCAGTTTTAAAGGAGGACTGATTTTAATTATTAGGCCTAAAATTTAATTTTCTTATTGTCCAATAAAACTTTTTTACTTTGTAAGTTCAAATTCTCCAGTTATCAAATCCCTTGAGTTGCCACCGACAAAAACTTTAAACTTACCTGCTTCGGATTTAAACTCCAATTGGGAATTGTAAAACTTCAACAATTCTTCACTGATTTCAAATTTCACGATTTTACTCTCTCCTGGTGCAAGGCTAACTTTATTAAAACCTTTCAATTCTTTGACCGGTCTACTGATTGAACCCACAACATCTTGGATGTATAATTGGACAGTTTCTGTTCCAGCTTTTTTACCCGTATTTTTAATGTTTACTGAAACAACGACTTTATCAGAAGGACGCATCATTGTAGTCGACAATGAGAGATTAGAATATTCGAAAGTAGTATATGTCAATCCAAAACCAAAAGGATATAAAGGTGCATTTGGAATATCCAGATAATTGGACATAAATTTTGAAGCTTCCTGCCCGGCATAAGGTCTTCCTGTATTGAGCATGCTGTGGTATACAGGTATTTGTCCCTCAGCTACAGGAAATGAAGTCGTCAATTTACCACTTGGGGAAACATCACCAAATAAAACATCAGCCACTGCATTTCCGCCTTCAGTACCACCAAACCAAACATCCAAAATGGCGTCCATTGCTTTATCTTCCCAATTGAGTATCATTGGCCTACCATTATAAAGGACAAACACAATGGGTTTACCCACTGATTTTAATTTTTCTAAAAGTTTTCTTTGATTCGGTTGAAGACCGATATGTGCCATACTACTCGCTTCCCCAGTCATATCTGCGGCTTCTCCCATTACTGCGACGATTACATCTGCTTCTTTTGCAACTTCATATGCTTCATCTATTAATTGCTGTGGACTTTTAGAATCAATGGTAATTTCTTCACCAAACACATTTACCTTTTTGACAAAGATTGGATCATCGCTGATGTTCGCACCCTTGGCATAAGTGATTTGAGCCATGTTACCAACGACTGATTTAATTCCCTCCAATACTGTCACTGATTTTTCGGGATCCCCAGAAACACTCCAAGTGCCCAACATATTCCTGCGACTATCGGCAAGTGGTCCAATAACCGCTATTTTACCAGATTTCTTCAAAGGCAAAATATCACCATCATTTTTCAACAAAACAAATGATGCTGCAGCTGTTTTTCTTGCTTGATTTCTATTTGCTGCAGACAAGATTTCTGTTTCGCCTCTTTTTTCGTCACAATATTTATAAGGATCATCTAGCAATCCCATTTGTTCCTTCGCTCTCAAAATTCTGCTACAAGCAAGATTGATTTCTGCTTCTGTAACTAGTCCCGCGTCCAATGACTTTTTAAGAGTATTCAGAAAACCTTCGCCAACCATGTCCATGTCAACACCAGCTTTTAAAGATCTCGCAGAAACTGCCTGAAGGTCGCCAATACCATGTGCAATCATTTCATTTATTGCAGTATAATCTGTCACAACCAGGCCATCAAAACCCCATTGCTTTCTGAGCACTTCTGTAAATAGGTAATCACTGGCCGTTGCTGGCACATAATCTATCACATTGAATGATGTCATTACACTTCCCACGCCAGCATCAATTGCTGCTTTATATGGCGGTAAGTATTCGTTATGCATACGCACTTTGCTCATATCAACCGTTGCATAGTCTCTACCACCTTCAGCAGCACCGTAAAGTGCAAAATGTTTTACACAAGCTATCATGGTCGTAGGATCAGCTAAATTGTTGCCTTGATAGCCACGAACCATTGCTTTGGCGATTGCTGCACCTAAAAACGGATCTTCACCTGAGCCTTCTGATATCCTACCCCATCTAGGATCTCTCGCTACATCAACCATCGGTGAAAAGGTCCATGAAAGCCCGTCTGCTGTAGCTTCCCTTGCTGCAGTTCTCGCGGTTTGTTCAATCAAATCCATGTCCCAAGTACACGATAATCCGAGCGGAATTGGGAAAATGGTTTGATGTCCATGAATCACATCCATGCCTACCAAAAGTGGGATACCAAGACGACTTTGTTTTACAGCAATTTCTTGTGCTTGTCTTACTTTAGCAGCTCCTCTAATGCCAAAAATGCCACCAACTTTGCCATCTTTGATTTTTTGTTCTACATCTGTACTGACCACTGCACCTGTAACTACTCCCCCAGGTGTAAGCAAATTTAGTTGTCCAATTTTCTCTTCAATGGTCATTTTGGCGAGTAATGCTTTGACCCTCGGTGAAAAATTTTCTGATACTGATGCCGATTGAGACGTTTTAGTTGAAGCCAAATTGCTTTGACTTTTACAAGAACCAACTAATAAGACAACAGCCATTAAAATGCTAGTAAAATAGATATGCTTCATTTCTTAATTATTCAATTTTTTTTTTGAAAAGGTCCATTTCAGAAAATTTGGTTCTGCGAATGCATTATCCCAAGAATTGTGACCAACTCCGTCATAAATATTGATACGCACGGTTCCGCCTGATTTCTGAACACTCTCCAACATGGACATGCTGTGGTAAATGGGTACAGTGGTATCTTTTGTTCCGTGGAATGTCCAGATCGGAATACCTCGCATCAATGGTGCTTTTTTTGCAAATCCTCCTCCGCAAATGGGAAGAGCAGCTGCAATTTTCTGAGGCATTCTCCAAAGTAATTCCCACGTGCCCATTCCGCCCATAGAAAGTCCCGTCACGTAAAATCTGGAAGCATCAATATAATTTTTAGAAAGCTCTTCATTCACCAAACTCATTACAAGCGCAAGGCTTTTAGTAGGTTGTGGTCTATCCAAAAATTCAAAATTTAATCTTCCGTTATTTTCTGTTCTATTGACACTTGCCCAATAATCATCAGAGGGACATTGTGGTGCAATGACTATCGCAGGATATTTTTCAATGGAGTCCAGAAACAAGCGGCCACCATGAATCAATTGTTTGACGTTGTCATTTCCTCGTTCTCCTGCACCATGCAGCAAGAGCAAAAGAGGATATTTTTTATTTTTGTCGAAATTTGGTGGATAAAGTATTCTGTAATTCAATGTGTCTGCACCAGATACAAATTGCCTTGGTTCATAGGCATTTATACTTTTTAAAATACCAATAACCGGGAAATGATCTGAGACTTGCCGACCCTTTTCCGTTTTAATTTCTTCACTTTTATATTGATAAGGAAACCAATGAAATCTATCATAATAGATGTAGTCAATTCTTTGGGTAAAACTGGTATCAGTTTTGAAGCCATTGAAAGTACCAACGTATTGCTCTTGTGGAGCTTTAACATTGTTTCTTAAATCTGTGAGACCTTGAGTAATACTTTTATACAATGTATCCTCAGGAGCAAAATTGAAGTCCCCCATTAATATGCAAGGATACTTGGTTGAATATCTTGCAACATGTTCTTTCAACAAAATAACACTATTTTTCCTTGCTTCCACTCCCATGTGATCAAGATGGGTATTGCTTACTACGATGGTGTCCCCTTTTTGATCAACAAATAAGCCAAAAGTACATACACGATGATAAGATGCATCCCATCCTTTTGAAATTACAGAAGGTGTCTCTGATAACCAAAAAGTACTGTCTTGAATGCATTTCCATTTAGATTGATCATAGAAAATAGATGAATATTCCCCCTTAGTTTTTCCATCTTCCCGGCCAACGCCAATTGGTTTATAAGCAGCTAATTTTTCTTGTAAATAAAGGTGCTGATTGCTAAGTGCTTCTTGAACTCCTAAAAAATCTGGTTTTTCACTAATGATATATTTTACCAAATCTTCTTTGCGAAACTCCCAATTATCTGCTCCATCACCTTTATGATCAAGTCTGATGTTGTAGGTCATTACCTTTACCTCTTGGGCAGAGATTTCACCAAATGTTATAAAGCAAAATAGCAAGTGAATGTATCCTAACTTCATGATTATAATTTTGAAAAGCCAAGAGATTGAAGACCTTTTTTAACTTCTGGAGCTGACATGAAAAGATTCCATAACAAACCAGATCGATGGTTTTCTATCATGACTACAATCGGCAATTGATCTATCGCCAAATAATGTGGCTTCATCCATTTTGATTGAAAAGAAAAAGCATCATATGGACCGTAAATGCCAATTTTGTCTTGCTGTTCGTTGTACAAAAATTTCAAGAATTTCATACTTTCTTCCGGCGTATACGGAAAAGATGATAGCGCCGCCGTTGGAGAGATGACTCCCAAATCTTCTTGTGGATTGTGCCCTGCATATCCAACGGTGGAGTAACTTGAAGTGAGTCCCCAACACTTATCGGAATAACCTTCATATTCATATGGGTTAATGACGCTGTGTTGATAATGGATCAAAGCATGATTGCGATTGACTTGCCAGAAATCTGCGTATTTATCCTTAAGATTGCGTGGATCAAGGCCTAGATAAGAATAGTGTGCCCAGAAAAGTGGCCCAACTACTTTGTCATCAGAATCAAAATGATCGAGAATGGAAGGAATTCCGTATAATTTTGCATCGGAAACGACTGCCCCACCTCGCATATAACCTTCATGATAAGCAGCTGGATCTATGGGATGTGTAGGAGATGCCGCTCCAAGGACATACATAATGAGACATTCGTTGTATCCTTTTACAGCAAAATTCATTTTCCAACCATGGTTGGGTGACCAGTGCCAATACATTACTTTTTCGCCACCTTTCGTGTAGAAATTCCAGTCAATGCCTTTCCATAAAACATCCATTTTATTGGCCAAGGCAATCTCTTTTTCATTACCTTTTTTGAAATATTCGCGAGCAGCAATAAGTCCTTGAGCCAAGTAGGCGGTTTCTACCAGATCACCACCATCATCAAATTTGCTGAATGATTTGGTTTTACCATTTGCATACATCCAGTGCGACCAAACCCCATGATATCGATCTGCTTGTTCAAGCCAGTTGACCAACTTTATCAGTCTTTCCACGCCTGCTTCGCGTGAGATAAATTTCCGTTCTATACCAACCAATAAGGCCATGATTCCAAATCCAGTTCCTCCTGAGGTCACCACATCTTGGTCGTTATCTGGGTAATCTCCGTCGGTATGAATACGTTCCCTTGCTCCCCCTGATAAGCTTTCACCTCCCAGCCACATGTAATTGAAACAATCCTTCTGAACTTGATCCAACAAGAAATCATCATTGGTTTTTACAGAGGTTACCACCGTTTGTCTTTGGCAAGAGATTGAGAAAATCAAAAATATTATGGCAAGCGATTTGTACATTCTATCCTATTTAATAGGTAAACCCTAATTTGGTCAGTCCACTTTGAATTTCGGGAGCTGACATAAATAAATTCCACAAAAGTCCGGTTCTTTGGTTTTCGATCATACAAACAATTGGGCCTTGGTCAATGGCCAAATAAGAATCTGAATACCAATTGGCTGATTGGTTAAAGGCGTCATAAAACCCATATTCACCCCAAGTTTTATCTCCCAATTTGTAATAAAAATGCCTCAACGCAGCCATTGATTCTTTTGGAGTGTAAGGCATAGAAGAAAGCGCTGCTGTAGGTGTGATGACACCACGATCATTGTCAGGACTGTGAGCTGAATAACCATTATTTCCGTCGCTTGCCGTCAATCCCCAGCAATCGGCACTGTATCCAGCATATTTCTGTGGATTGGCAATGCAATAGGCTCTATTAATGAGTGTATGATTGGTGTTTTGCTCCCAATAGTTAGCATACTGATCTTTTAAGTTTCGTGGATCAAGTCCCAAAAATGAATAATGTGTAAAAAACAATGGACCGCCTCTTCCCGAGCCAAGTGGTAATTTGTATGTGTAATAAGTATTTCCATTTTTAATGGCACCATTTCTAGCATATCCTGATTTATAAACGATGGGGTCGATACCGTGGCTGGGCGATGATGCCGCTAAAACGTAAACAATGAGTCCCTCGTTATGCCCTCTGATTGGTAGATTCATTTCCCAATCAAAATTAGGAGACCAATGCCAATACAGGACAATCTGACCATTTTTAGAATACCAGTCCCACTCAACTGCATTCCACAAATTGTTTATCCTGGTGATGAGGGCAGCTTCTCTCACTACATTTGGATTCAGATATTGTCGCAATGTGATAAGTCCTTGGATCATGAAAGCTGACTCAACCAAATCTCCACCATTATCTTTAGGGCTAAAAGGAATGACTTTACCAGATGCTCCATGCATCCAATGTGACCAAACACCATGAAATCTATCTGCATTTCTCAAAAAACTGAGCATGATTTCCCATCTTCCAAGTGCTTCCTCTCGGGTGATAAAACCTCTTTCTACCGCTACGATCATGGCCATTATACCAAAACCAGATCCTCCTGAAGTGACCACATCACCACTCGTATTTCTTTCTCTGGCCATACCACTGATTGGGTGCCCAAATTCCCAAAAATATTGAAATGTCCTTTCTTGCACAAGGTCAAGTAATTGATCATCAGTTAAATTGGGAAAGCTTGTAAAAATCAGATACTCTTTTGCCATAAAAGCCTTGCCAGTCTCAGTGCCGAGCCCTTCCAAAATTCTAAATCGGAACTCTCTAAACAGCGTTAACGGGCTTGAGGTACTTACTTCATAAACACCTGAGCCTTGCCTTATTACATTGACAGAAAGACCACTTCCGCCCCCGCTCACCGTGATATATTTCCGAAGGATTGCTGCATCCACATCGTGACTGAGGTAAAGGGTGTACTTTGCATTTACATCAACACCTTCATTTCTGGCAGAAACTTCCAAAAGTCGGTCTCCAATTTTAAGTGAATCAACCACCAATGGATTATTCTCTATTTCAAATGTCAAATTTTTCCCATCGAATGTTTCTCCATTTAGACCCTGAAGGGCTGACGGAATCGACAAAAGATACTTTATGCCTTCTCGAAAACCTTGATTTGGGGTGATGGTAATTGTTTTTTGATCAATCGATAATTGAGTTACAATTTGTTCTGTAGTTGCTCCGGGATTTCCTTCGAGCTTAATCCCTGCCATAGTTGGAGGAGCAATCATTTTATCAAAGACCAAATTAATCGCTACTTGATCAGAAGGTATGATCACTTCTGAAAGAATAGAAATAGTACCAACTTTTGCCTCTAGTAATTGAATCTTACCTTTGTCAATGTCTTCTGGTTTATCTTTCCCACAAGACAACATTGTAAATATAGCCAGCAAGCCAATCAAGTATGATTTCCATAAATCTCTAACCATAACTTGACTTATCAATATCCTGGATTTTGTTTCAAGTTGCCCGTAGTCAAGTCAATTTCTGTTTGAGGTAACGGAAATAATTCATGTTTTCCTGTAATGAAATTTTTACCAAGTTTTGTAAATACTTCTGACTGAATACCCCATCTTTTGAGGTCAAACCATCTGTGTTGCTCCAAAGCTAATTCTACCCTTCTTTCTTTCCTGATGGCCGTTCTCAGGTCAGACTGATTGGTAATTGTAAGGTCTTTTAAAATGAAATTATTGGATCCTCTAGCTCTTTTTCTTACTTGATTGACGTATTCCAAAGCTTTTGCGCTATTTCCTACTTCATTAGCAGCTTCGGCAGCAAGCAAGAGTACGTCTGCATATCTTAAAATTCTGATGTTTCCTGGTCCATTATCTTGAAGTCCCGCATGCGCTGGCACCCAAGCTTTTTGATTGAATCTTTCATTGAAAATGTCTGGATTATCTTGGACTTGTGTAACTCCGTCAGGTAAAATTTCACCCACGTAAATGACGGTGGCTTGTCTTCTAGGATCACCAGGTTCATAAGCTGCAACAAGATTATCGCTTGGCCGATTGAATCCCCAACCCAAATTGGGAATACCTCTCACACCTTGAACCATATTAAATGGCGTTGCACCAGGGCCAGCAACCGCAGCTTGTAGGGCTACAGCTCCAATTTCAAATACGCTTTCTGTACCATTTTCATTGGCTTCAGTGAAAATCAGATTATACTGGGGTATCAACTGATATTGATTGCTATTGATGATTTCTTCACACAGCGCCAAGGCCTCAGCATTCTTCTTTTCCAATAAGTATAACTTGGCAAGAATTCCTTTGGCAGCACCTTTGGTTGCTCTCCCTAAGTCAGCAGATGCATACTCTGACTTTTCAGGCAAACTTGCAATAGCATCTTTCAAATCCTTTTCAACAAAATCATATATCTCTTGAACACTGCTTTGAGTTTGTGTAAAATATTCGTTATCAGCCAATTGTTTATCGACTAATGGAACTTCGCCAAACCATTGTACCAACCTAAAGTAACAGAAAGCTCTGATGAATTTGGCCTCTCCAACCAATCGATTCTTGAGCCCTTCATTCATATCAATGACTGGGATATTAATAATGGCTTGATTTGCTCTACTGATGCTGTTGTAATGTCCCAACCAAATGGTAGAAAAGGTTTGATTGGTGGCGTCAAAAAGAAAATCGTCTATTTCTTTCAAAAACAAACCGTCATTTTCTGAACTACCCTTATCAGAATCATCACTGATCACGTCGGTTGCTCCTATGTATGGCAATCCACAAAATTCCCACGATCTAAAATTCGCATAAACTGCATTGACTGCCTGAATGGCGTGTGTTTCTGTTTTGAAAAAAGATTCTGAAGTCAATTGCCCCAAAGGCTTTCTGTCCAGAAATTCATCTCCACAAGCACTCATAATGAAGATCATAAATACCAAGCCTATATTATTTATTATTCTCATCATTTTTTAAATTTTAGCATTTACACCAAATTGTATAGACTTGGCCAAAGGATATGTACCTCCATCAAAGCCTACATTAAAACTATTGGATCCATTTGGAAATTCTGGAGTATAACCACTAAACTTCTGGTTTGTCCAAAGGTTGGTGCCAGATATATAAAATCTCAAATTAGTGATTTTAATTTTTTGCGTATATGAACTTGGAATGGTGTATCCTAAACTCAAATTTCTCAACCTGATAAACGAGCCATCTTCAATAAATCGGTCACTGACTCGATAATTGTGGCCACCATTTGTAACTCTAGGTTCATTGTCACTTGGTTCCTCTGGAGTCCATGCATTGGCAACTCTTTGCTCCCAGTTATACACGCCAAAACGCGAAGTTTCTTTTTCGTTGAATACTTTATTGCCGCTCACACCGAAAAAGTCGATGTTTAAGTCGAGGCCTTTCCAGTCAACGGAAGCATTAAAGCCATAAGTCAAAGTAGGTATCGGACTTCCCAAATTCACTCTGTCATCACCATTTAATATTCCATCTCCATTGGTGTCTACATATTTGATATCACCAGGTTTTTCACTACCCAATTTTGGAGAATTAGCAATTTCCTCCACAGACTGAAATATACCATTCGTTCTGAATCCATAAAAAGAACCTATTGGTAAGCCAACTTCGGTCTTTGTCGCAGGCTCTCCATTGATGAAAGTAGAAAAGATTTCCGTTTTTCCTTGAGCCAATTTTCTTACCTCATTGGAGACAGGAGAAATGTTGGCACTGAATGAATAAGTAACGGTTCTTGCTTCTCTCCAATTAAAAGTAAGGTCCCAGCCTTTGTTGATAACTTGTGCAGTATTTACAAATGGATTGTTCTGAGAACCTACATAATCAGGAATTGGAACATCGGCTATGATGTCAAAAGTATTCCTAACATACCAGTCCGCTTCAAACGACAATCTTCCATTGAGAAAACCTGCCTCTACCCCTATGTCTGATTGTTTGGATGATTCCCATTTGAGGTTTGGATTGGAAGCTGATAAAATAGTAGCGCCCGTATTGATGCTTTCGCCCCCACCAAATACTGCATACAATGCGCTGGTAACCACAGCAGATGTAGGATATCTATTGCTAACCGCTTGGTTACCCAATATACCGTAGCTGGCTTTAAACTTCAATCTTTCAAAGATATTGAGTTTCTGGACAAATGCTTCTCGGCTGGCATTCCATCCCAAACCGATTGAAGGGAAATATCCTGTTCTGTTATCTGGCTTAAATCTACTCGACTTGTCTACCCTCATAGACGCTGTCAATAAATACCGATCATTGTAGGTATAGTTCGTTCTGAATAACAATGAATTAAGTGCTTCCTCAGATGCTCCTCCAAAATTCATTTGTGTAGTATCATTTCCTGCTGAAAGAAATAATAATTCATCTGTTGTACCTGGAAAGTTTTCTCTACTGGCGCCAATTTCTTGACTGGTGCGTTCTTCTGCTGTATAACCAGCCAGTACATTGATGCTATGTTTATCCCATTCATTGAGATAACTCAACGTCTGTTCCCATATCCAGTTATTATTTCCGCCTTCTCTTACACTGAGTCGCTCATTATTATTGAGTTGTGAAGCACTTACTTCAAATTTTGGTTCGAAGTATTTACTTTCTGATTTATTGAAATCATAGCCATAATTACTTCTGAATCTGAAGTGTTTCAGGAATTTGATCTCTGCAAAAAGGTTACCTAATAGTGAGGTTCCTTTACCGTAATTATTACTTTTATAAAACTGATCAGCAGCAGGATTACCTAAAGCCAGACCATAAAAAGTCGGATCTGTAAAATTTCCGTCGGCATCTTGTGCACCTAAAACTGGTGGCATTCTGTATGCAGAACTGATCACATTGGGTCCATTCTGACTATTGGAGCTTGCGTAAGCTGCATTGCTGCCCACGGTCATCCAAGGATTTACCTGAAATTGCGTATTTAACCTTACGGTTGTACGTTCATAGGAAGTATTTTTCATAATTCCATCCTGGCTGAAAAAGTTGCCGCTGATGGCATAAGACATGGTTTCATTTCCACCACTCATACCCAATTGAGCATTGTATATAGGAGCCGTTTGTAGGACTTCCCTTTGCCAATCAGTGCCAACACCAAGTGAATCTGGATTGGTAAAGTAATTCTGACCCCTCAATTGATTGTAGGCCCTTGCAAATTGAGATCCATCTAGTAGTGAAATATATCTCGAGGCTTGTTGTTGCCCTGTAAATGCAGAAAAAGTTATTTCTCCATTTTTATTTTTCTTACCAGATTTTGTGGTGATGATGATGACACCGTTGGCGCCTCTACTTCCATAAATTGCTGCTGAAGAAGCATCTTTAAGGACTTCAATACTTTCTATATCTTGTGGGTTGAGGAAGTCTGCATCGTAGGCTATCATGCCATCGATGACATACAATGGATTGGAATTGTTGAGTGTGCCAGTACCCCGGATTCTGATTACTGCACTTTCTCCAGGTTTTCCTGACGGTGGAGATGCATAAACTCCTGCAATTTTACCTTGTAATGCTTGGGCGAAATTGGGCGTAGGTATCCTTTGTATTTCTTCTCCTTTGAGTGTGGAGACTGCACCTGTGAGGTCACTTTTCTTTTGGACACCATAACCTACCACAACCACTTGGTCAATCAAAACGCCACTCTCTTTGAGTACAATATCGATTATTGGTCGGGAATCAATAGGAATGATCATTTCACTAAAACCAACATAACTGATTGAAATCGTAGCTGTTGGCCCACTAACGTCCAAAACAAATTTACCATCTAGATCTGTGGTAGTGCCATTGGCAGTCCCTTGCTCTAAAATGGTTGCACCTATCAGAGGTTCTGCTCCGCTTTCACTGATTACTGTCCCAGTTACTGAAAATTGAGCATTCATTTTCAAAATTACCAAGACAATGAGTAATGCAATGAAGTAGTATTTTTTCTTATCCATGTATTTTGTTGTAAGGTATACTAATAAGATGTTGAATAATTCAGTACTTGTTGTACAAAACAACAATTCCAAAAAGATCCAATTTCCATTTTGTATAATTGAACAGAATCTCTTCTGCTCTAAGTTTTATTTGGTCGGTTTAAGGCAATTTTGGATCTTGAATATTAGATCAATATTCGAAAAAAATATTTTAAAAATAGGTCGGACTCCGAAAATTTGAGTTTCCATTGTCCGACCTTACCCTATGTTAAAATCATTTACATTTTTATAAATCTTGATTGAGCTGTCACTTGTCCTTTCAAATCATATCCCATGATGAAATAAGAACCGTTTACCAAGTTAGAAACATTCAAATAAATATTTCCTTCTCCTGTATTCCATGATGCTCCCAATTTTTGTCCAAACATGTTGTAAATATCAACCCTAGAAATTGCCGCAGCATTTTGAATGGTCAATAGTTCACTCACTGGATTTGGCATAACTTCAAGCTGCTCTAGTTTTACATTGTTAAATCCTACCGTTTGGCCACAGCTTCCACCGTCAACAACGATATCATCAAAATAGTAAACTACATCTGTCGCTGGTAATACAGTAATGTCCCAAATCAATGTGATTCTTCTATATAACCCTGCCTCGTCAATTGGATTGGGCGCATTTGCAAAATCAAATGAAACTTCTTCCCATTCATTGGCTTTAGTGTTAGTAATAGTATTATCTCCTGATCCATCAAAACCTGGAACAGATGCATTTTCTACTTTCATAGTAATGCCACCTACTTTTGGAGACAATACCTTCATTTTCAAAACGGTATTTTTTCCAAAGTCTATGTGAGATTCAAGATCCGCAAACATCCCTTGCCAAGGTTGCTCACCACTCGCTTTCTCTATAGCCTTACCTACCTTTGCAGATGTATTGATGCCTTCTTTCAATGGATTATCCACCAGTTCAAATCCACCAGAATTATCACTAGGGAAATATGACCACTTCAATGAAGTAAATGCTGCATCATCAAAA
>JAKQLF010000402.1 GCA_029567325.1 Bacteroidota bacterium
CCTTTTATTCATTGTTAACACTATTTATGTATGCAACCATTTGTTTCTTCCTAAACAAGTGGTTAAACTATGCCAATATAGTAATGCTCATGACTTTGCCAGTCATTTTCTCGGCCATTGTCTGGGGGCGTGTTGCAGGGATCATCAATTCCATCGTAGGAATGGTATTGATTGATCTGTTTTTTATACCACCGCTATTTCAATTTACCATTGAAGACATTAACCTTCTCCCATCATTGCTGGTATACCTTGTGGTTGGATTGACAACATCATTCCTGGCCGAGATGATCAGATGGCAAGGCAAGATAGCTAGGCAACGCGAGATTTTCATTGAATCTCTATACAATTTAAGCCGGGAACTGCTTGTATTTACAAACCCAAAAGACATAACGAAAAAAGCAGTGTCTGAAATGGACAGAGTTTTTGAGTGCAAAACAGCTTTCTTTGAAGGCATTGGTGATGATCTGACCGTTCTTTCAAAATCAGACGAGCTGGAAATCCATGATAAAGACAGGGTCATTGCCACATGGTCGCTTACACATGGTGAAAAAACCGGCAAATACACTGACACTCTCCCCCATGCCGAACTTACATTTGTCCCAATCAACATTGGATCAAAAACAAAGTATGTTGCAGGATTCAAGTTCAATCAGAAATTGACGCCAGAACAGTCAAAACTCCTTGATTCATTTATAAACGTTATTGCCACTTCACTTTCGATCTTTTAGGATGTATTTATTTAATTGGACATTAAAAAATCAGATTATTTTCATAATTGGGAACAATTAATAAATGCTTATTCGTCACTCAAAACCATAAAGGTATTTGTCATCGGCAACAAGCACCAGGTCTCTTGTGGACAATACAACCTTAGCGCCCTCGCCAAGATTATTTTCCTTTTTGCTGATCTGCCATTTTTCGTCTCCGGTGATTGGGGAAATGGCAAAAATGTTGTCCTTGTCTTCCTGCCAGTATTCTCTCTGGTTTAACGGAAGGGCCTCATCAACAACATTCAATTTGTTTTCCAGCTTGACAACCGAGTCATTCTTGTAAAGGCAAAGCAAATAGTACAATCCACCTGCTTTGAATTCGAATGGAAAATCGGTTTTCCTGTCAAGGAACGATCCGGTAGTATTTTCAATTTTTGCTTGATATTCTTTTTCGACCAGCCCGCTTACTTGATTAATCCTTATTATTTTTGTGCTATTTTCAGTAACCACATACAATCTCTCCTGGTCGACTTCAAATGAAAAATAATCCTCTATATTCTTGAAAGCCAATTCTGATATTTTGAGGGTGTCGAGATTAATCCTGAATAGCTTGTGGCCTTCGTTATTGAAAGGAGAAGTCAACACCCACAAATATCTATCCGTATTAATAACGCCGCTTATCACCTGCCCGTCAAATGATAACATCCACTTTGGAAGGCCAGACCAGCAATTGAGGCACAAAAGTGATCTGGAATTGATACTGACAAAGATGTTGTTTTTGTATCCAACATTGTACAGATGGGCTTCTTTTATTTTGTACTCCCAAAAAATTTCATTGCTATACAAGTCCCAATAGGCAAGATTTCCGTTTTCTCTGAACCCAAAAACATTTTCACGCGTATCAAAAATGATTCCCCCAAGCGTATTTGGTTTTTCGGATTTAGGAAGAAGCATCGTTTCTCCCTGTTCTGTTTCAACCACAAATGTCATTGGCAAATATTTTATGCTTAACAATTTGTTTTCTGGGGAAAACATATCCCTTTTAGATGTGTTTTTTAGGTCTGATGTCATTCTCCTGTATGGTAATTCTCTCCAGAGAAAGAGGTCGTACTCCTTGTTGTCAGAAACTGACAATGGGACTGGGAAATCTTTAATGGGCGCCATTTTGAAATCTTTTGCCGGTATAAGCAGTGATTTGTCCTCAAAGTTGGCATCAGGGGTAATTATGTGCTTTTCAATGTTTTCTTTCATTTTATTCATTATCCCAAGAGGACCGTTTCCAGAGCACCCCAAGACTGCAATGGCCAGAAAAACCAGCAATAAAATGCATGAATATTTTTTCATATTGTCCTTCATCATGTCAGCCCTCCTAATTCCCCTAATAAAAAATGATATCACAAAGCAAATCGAATACTGCTCAAAATCAATTCAAAGTTTTTTCCAACTACCCTGCTGGGGTTTTGGCAACACTATTATGCCACATTACAAATTGTCTGTACATGGTAACATAAACAAGAGCGCCTTACGGCCTGAAACCGTAGACAAACTTGTCATCCCGAAGGACAACGCCATACTCGTCAGACAACATGATTGTGTAATCTTCCCCGATTCCTTTTTTGTCGATTGACCATGTATGCTTGAAGGTGTATGGATCGACTCCAATGATCTTTTTCCCATCATCAAAATAATGGTCATTTTCAAGTGCGATTATTGGATCATTGATACTGGTCACCTTCCGAGATAAAAAATGGAAGACTTCTTGCCTGTCTTTTGTTTCAATGATTAGAATATCATCTGGACCACTTCCAGTAATATCATCAGTGCTGGAGATGATTCCTGACAAATCAGAAACCATCTTTTTTTCGAATGTTTCCTCATTGACAGCGTAGATCTTCAAATCATTGTCAATATAACAAAAAGAACCATTTATGAAGCCAAGGAGAAATATATCCTTGGATGCACATACTTCCACAACGATATTCTTGTCTGGATCATATGCGTAAACATGCGTATAGGCAGCATATTCTCCATTACTAAAATCAAAATACCGCATCCACAGACACTTGCTGTTACCACCCAAACCTGACAATATTCCTCTGTAGTCCTGCTCGCATACTATCCCCCAGGCTGGAGTGCCATCGTCAAGGTTGATTTTCGTGATGTCATTTCCAAACTCCTCCTGGACAAAAAGCTGGTTGTTCCAGATGAAAGTGTGTTGTTTGTCCAGTCCGAATTTCCACAACACTTTTCCATTTTCCTTGTTTTCCCACATCCCAAGATAGTTTTCCCCATCAACCCTCCCAACGGCAATTTCTCTGCCTACATCAAAATAAAACCCCATTTCTCTTATCGAACCAGTTCTGCCATCTTTGGGTGACAAAAGATATTCGGCAGAACCTCTTGAATAAACTGCCCAGCCTTGAGGTACTGATTTGACATACCCCCGAAAATCGCCACTAGATTTGTGCAGGTATTTCTGAATGTCGTCCCTCCAGAATTCTTTTAGTTCAACGCTTGATTCTATGTATGAGCTTTCCCAAAAATTGTACTGGGAGTTCTTTTTGTCCGCATTTGTATAGATAATTTTCTTAAATTGAAGGTCTGCTTCCGCCAGACCATTGGGGGTTATCGCATACGATTTGACATCTACAACATCTTTTCTTGTAAGGTCGATGCCGGAATAACAGCCAGGGGAAAATATCATCAATAAAATTATCAATAAACAACTCAACTTTTTCATGTCACTGCCTCCCTAAAATCTGCCACTCAAGGTGGCCCAAAAGCGATTACTTCATCCCGTGTCGCAACAAGAACACCTCGCCAGTCGCACTCCAGAACATCGTATGATTCGCCTTTTTCCAGCCCAAGATCGGCTTTGTCAATCCACCAGTATTGTTCGCCGGTTTCAAAATTAATACCATATATTTTTTCTTTTGTAACGAGAAGACCATAATGATTCATCACTTTATTGCCCGTTCTTGTGTATAGATAGTTGTTTGTTGACCCCTGGATTGGAATTGGGTTTTTGGGCTCCTTGAGGTTGAAAATAAAATTGCCATTTTTTGATTTTACGCTAAGAAAGGCCACATTTGGATCTTCTACCAATTCCAGAACGCCACCTTTTATGTATTCATCAATTTTGAAAGTTTTGGATGGCACACAAGTTTCAAGGTCCATCTCTGTCAAAACTTTGCCTTCCTCCGATATTGCATATAGCTTGCCATTATCAATAAAAAAGGTGCAATAATTTTTGACATCAACTCTCATTATTTCAAGCGTTTCAGGATTGATTCTATAAAGATAGTCCTGTCTTGGATCAAGCCACTCGTCCCCCTCGATAAAAACATATCTACTTATGCAAGCATAACGGCCAAAAAATAGGCCAGTTCTGTCCCTTTTAAGCTCCCAGCCCGGAATCCCAGTCCAGGCATTAACTTTCGTTAAAACAATATCCAAAGTACCCATATAATACACTGATTCATTCTTTGAAAAAATCCAGTTGTCCTTCTCGTTTAAGGACAAGCTCCAGATTTCTTCACCAGAATCAACATTTACAAACATTTTATGCTCTTTAGGTGTCAATAAGCCACGGTTCTCAACAAATGCAATTTTGTTTTTTTCATCTAATATGTCATATCTGAACCTGGCTCCAATCTTCTTGCCAGTTGCAGGATCATAAAGACCAGAATCAGAGCCATTTTGTATCTGCCATCCATCCTCAAAGTTGTCTGAAGTGACTCCATAGCCAGAAGCATGTTCTTTCTTGAGGTTATTGTTCTTGCTCCATATCTTCTTCAGCTGGCCTTTATAAAGAAGGGGTTTTGGCTCATAGGGTTCAAGCGGTGCGTTTCTTGGCTCGCCAATTTTTGTTGGGACTGGCATCTCCTCCAGTGGGACAAGCCTAATGTTATTGGTTGGCACAAGAAGGGAGCCTTCTGGAAGGTTTGTAGCAGTTTTTATCTCATATTTTGGATGGTTTTTGTAGACTTCTTCTCTGGACGGCGAACAGCCTGCAAAGAAAATAAATAACAAAATGATTGCAGACAGTTTCCATATGATTTTTCTCCCAAACATATCTCCTCCTGCAGATTTTAATTAATACCAATCATAAGGATTTGACGAATTCAAATCAATTGCATGATGCCACGAGAAGAACTTTTTATACCTCAAATTGGAAATAGAAACTACCTTTCTATTTGTAAACCTAGTTTAATATCATATCATTTTTGGCCATATTCCATCAGATAGTAGCAAGAAACAGTGTCATTGTTCTGGAAACATATCACACCATTTCTGTAGGATACGCCGCCAATCTGGTTAGGTACCTGATAGCTCCAAACCTTACTTCCATCTTTAATGTCATAGGCGGTAATGTATGAGGCATCCTTGTAGGCCTCATAGACAACAGGGTTCTTTTCGAAAGCGATGAAATCCATATCTTGTGATTCTTTTACATCTATGTCTTGCAAGACTTCACCATTGCTTGCTTTGAGGCACATCAATTTTGCATGATAACTTTTGTCATCCTCCTCCGAATCTCTCTGTATGTATGGTATGAATATCTTTCCTTCCTTGATTTGTTCTTTGTTTTCCATTTTAGCCCAGGCCAAAGCAAGTTTCTTCTCCCATATCACCTTATACTCGCCATTTTGAAGACCAGCAAAGACAATACCACTACCCTCGCTGTTTCGATAACTCAAGACGATGTTGTCTTCCATAAAAAATGCATTGTTAATTGAATTGTTTACGTCCCAAGAAAGTGCGAACTCCCACATTGTTTTTCCAGTTATTTTGTCGATCATGAATACAGAATCATTCCTTTTGTCTTTCTCTCCAAGGCACAAGGCATACTTGTCATTTTCGTCAGAGAACCTTAGTGAGTGTAAGCCATCAACACTGTACTTTTGGATAAGGGTTTGTGTTGCTGCCGTGACGTCAAATGTGAAGATGTTCTTGCCAATGCCTACCCACAACTTGTTGTAGCTTATCTCGATACCGTTATATTGGTCATCTGGGCTTTCTTTGTATTGTTTCAGGTTGGCATAGGGATATTCGTATCCCATGTATTCTGATACATCCGTGTAGTAAATTTCGTCACCTTTTTGTATGTAAACATCATTTTCAAAGGTGGCAATATCATAAATGGTATCATTCAAGTTTGTTGGGTACCGCCAGTTCTCATTTCCATTATCGACATTGAGAGAGTAAAAAAGATGTAGGTACGGACAACAATATGGTCCAAGGTCTCTGTACAACAGTATGCTCGAATCCATGATGATTGGCCTGATATAGGTAGCATCAAGGTCCATATTTCTCTCCCAGAGCTTTACAATGCCTGGCATTTTTGCTTCGGTTTTAACAAGTGTATATGGAAAGATGTTGGCTAAAATGACCAGAACCACAACAAGTATCTTTCTAATTTGTGTTTTTGCCCTCACTGCTCTTACCTCCTCAATTCTCGATAAACACATTTTACGCACATCTACAGTTGCTGTCCATTTTTGTAATGGTAATCACCACCTGTGGGGAGGGTGGAATAGGGATTATGTAGCATTTATATTCATGGTTGGTATGTGACTATGATTGTTTTGGTCTCTGCAACCCATTTGACGGTACAGCCAAGGTTCTCGGCGAGGAAACGGAGGGGGACCATTGTTCTGCCATCTTTGATGATTGGGGTTATTTTGGGGTTTTTGGGGTCGATCATTACAAAATCACCATTTGCGAAAGCTTTTGGGTTATTCTTCCAAAAAATAATCGATTTTTTACCAAGTTTTATATGAGTACTTGATTCCTCCTTATCAAAAACAATATTTCCTCCAAATGGTTCGCAAACAAATCTTGCCGGAATATAAGAAATATTGTTTAGTGCAATTACTTGAGTATCCATAATCCATTTTCCAAAATCAGTTTCATACTCATTTGAGTTTATTTTAAAATTGATATTGCTCGTTGATTTACTTATACAATTAATGTAACCGTTTCTTGTTACTAAGAACAATAAACCATTGGAATAGCTTAAATTAGAAACAATGTCAGAACCAAAACATGTTTCATTAAACATTTTTCCTGTTTTTGAATCAATTTTAATAACACAATCCCCACTTTGGATTAACAATGTTCCCCCAGCTAATAAATTCAATCCCAAGGAGTTTAATTTTACATCATTAAAAACCCAGAGCGATTTGCCATTTCTTATATCTAATTTTTTAATACCCATTTTCGATTCACAATATAAATATATCCCATCCGAAACTATATCCCAGTATTTATCTTGAGATTGCCAAATCACTTCAGATGTGTTTAAATTTAAGCAGAGAATCGTATTATCTTTATTGGAGGCTATCAATTTATTAGAACAAGCCATTGATAGTGGTAAATACCTTTTAAACGACCATTTTAACTTACCTGTTATCGCATCAAAACAATGTGTAGAATCGTCATCAAAAGAGCTAATTGCAATCAAATCATCGGATAATATCATGCTATCTGGATGATATTCCGTTTGGCGATTTATTTTTCCAAGGGGTATGTTTGTTTGCCAAACAATTTCACCATTTGATGGCGATAAACTGATTATACGACGTTTCAAGTCAATTCCATATATAGAATTATTTGTGATATTAAAATACTCTATTCCAAGAGAAGTTTCCCATACAATTTTGCCGCTCACAAAATCAATGCAATAGAAAATATCCTCAGTATTTGCATATACATAATTTTTAAATATTGAAACTCTTATAATTGACTTTGTTGTTTCAATTCTCCACAGGATATTACCATTATCAGATTTGATACATAGTATGGAATATTTATTTTTAATAGCACTTTGATCAGCAATGATGATTTTATCATCACTTATCAGTACTTCATTATCAAATTGGTACTTTGGCAAAGCCTTCCATCTTAGTGCTAACGAGTTCTTTTCTTCTCCATTTGTAGTAATGGATCTAAGATTTTGTGGATTACCACCATATGATGTCCAACCCTCATGTTCTTTTCCATATGAAGAACACAAGGTCATCATAAATATACAAAATATAACAATTGCAAAGTTCTTCATAAGAGATCACCTCTTTTTTATAAGCTCCACTATTTTATTTGAGATTTTCAACATGGTTCCAATCTCGCATAAAAAAACTGTACCACCAACTACTTTTATCTATAGTTCCTCTGGCCCATATACCACTATCTTGATACACTTCGTATTGTCCACTTTCCCTTAGAACAATATAATTCCCATTATAGAAGATGCTACCTCCTCGTCCTTTATAACCATCAGGAGCAAGACCATCAGAAAATTGTATATCTGTATGTCTGAAATTAAAAGCATCTCTCCCAGTTTTCCCATCAAAAGTTGATACACTCCCAACAGGAATTTGTAATTTTATGCCATGACAATTTGAAATATTACCTTCTCTTTCTTTATCATATATTCCAGTTATACATGCATAAACAATAAGTCTTTCACCAGTGAAATTAACGGATGAGTAACCATCCGCGTAACTGTCCCACATACCATAAAATTCATCTGGCGATAAATTCCATTCATTATAAGTTTTAGCTGGATCATATTCTGTATTTGAAAAAGCTCCGCAACCTGGTGGGAAAAAGAATTTTGGCGTTGAACCCGATAATTGATAGCCAAGGACAGAAACTAAATAAAAACCTGTGCTTTCGTCAAATTTTAAGCCAAAAGCAGCCCACATCAAATTTGCAATATCTTCATCTGTTAAACCTTTATCTTTCAATGCTTTAATTTGATCTGCATTCAACATGCTGGGATCAAATGATGATGAGGAGTATAAACCTCTCCTTACTAAATCAACGTCTGAACCAGCCATTTGTGGTTTTGCTGCTTCTCTCACCCAAAAATCTGAATAGTTGTTTCTTTGTTTTACAAGCTCATCCAACCATTTCATATGATCCGACATATCATCAACAGGCTCATTTTTCTTGACAGGTGGTGGATCAAACATAAATCCTAGGTTTTCGCTGTTACGTTCGAGGATGTCACCACCATCTTCAGTATCACCATTGGTACAAATAATACCGTTGATGTTTTTTTCTCCAACATCCTTGGCACCAATAAGCCTTGCATCTGGGTTGGAGTAGTCCAGGCTTGGTGGGTCAGACTGCTTGCCAGCATTCGCTATCCCATCTGCTGATCCTGGAGGGGGTGAGAAGGAGCTTGTTGCGGCAATATCAGAGAGTAGCTGTTGCTCAGGAAGGGAGGAGGTGGACATGGAGTTGATGGTGGAGATGGAGGTGGGGTTGGGCATGGCTGGTGAGCCTGTTCCCTGGAGGAGGGTGCCTGTCTGGGGGTT